>JBAXGZ010000004.1:0-67234 GCA_037139155.1 Actinomycetes bacterium
GTGGCGAGAAACTCCTGGAACTGCGCAATGCGCGCTTTCACTTTGGGCTCGGTATCGACCTCTTTCACAATGAGGACACCACGTGGCGCAAGCGCTTTCACGCACTCGGTGAGTAACCGTGATCGATCTTCAGGTTGCAACAGATACAACACATCGGCGAAGACAATCGCGTCCCACCCACCGTCGAGAAACGGAACGTCACCGGAAGCGACGTAATCGAACGACACTTCGGCTTCGCCCTCGTCGAGTCGACTCGCCATCGTTCGCGCGAGTTTGATCTTCTTTTCGTCGATATCTATCCCAACAACGCGACGGTCCCGAGACGACAACGCTAAGAACGTGGAGAACAGTCCATGCCCACAACCGACCTCGAGCACGGCGCCGGACCGAGGGACATGCGCTTCAAGCGCCTCAAACGGAGCCGTCCAAGCCCGGATGGTCGTGTGGACCCGTGCTGGACGGGACGAGTCGTCCCATAGCGCGAGTGCTCGCCGAGCCGCAGCCGAACGAGGTCGTTTCACGTGCCCCACCGGGGGAGATCGGCGAATGTCCCTAAGCGAAAGCCAAGTTCGTCGACTGCGATCCGGACCGTCTCGGAACACAGCGCGTTGAATTCGGCGTCCCAGTTGTAATTCCACCGATAGCGAGCGCGCGCCGGATCGTCGGGAAGGCCAGGATGCGTCGCGAGTTCCGCGCTCAAAGCACCCGTGGATGCCAATCGACCGACGGCTTCAACCATTTTTCCCAGTCCGATTGAGCCGGCCTCGTCGAGACCAGTGGCGGCGCCGGTCCAGGCCCACTGCCGCTCGCGTAATTGGGCCTCGAGTCGACGCGACAGTCGTCGAACGGTCATTCCCACCGGACCGCGTGACCTTGATCGCATCACCCGTATGGCATGCACCCCATGGGCGTCTCCCATTTCCAGCAACACGTCGCTCACTGTGGGCCACAGATGAATGTTCTGATGCGTATCGAAGTGATCAACAACAAGCCCGGCTGCGGTCATTGCTTCGAGCTGTGCAGTGAACTCTCGACGCAGATCCTCAGGATTGATCCGGCCAGCAGCAGCGAGTGGAACGAACGTCCTCCATGTCGGACAAAACTGCCCCTGCTTGTTGACCAGCGAAGGAATCTCGCGAGCCGAAAGCAAAGGAGGATCCTCACCCACGGCCGTGAAATGGGCGCCGATACCAAGAGTGGGAACGTCATGAAGTCGCTTGACCGAGGATTCGAATGCGGGAGCCACGGCGATCACCGACGCAGAGGTGATGATTCCATGCTCATGAGCATCAAGAATTCCTTCCGATACCCGCTCGGTCAGACCAAAGTCATCAGCAGAGACGATGAGAATCGGCTGTTCGTCCTCTGACGGGTTCACGACGCGGCGCCGCCTCCGGCATTCCACGGCTGTCGAACGTCCAAGGGCAGTGGTTCGAGCGATTGCAGCTCACTGCGAAGCTCGAACATCTCGCGGAGGATCTTGAAGATCACCGCATTCGACGAAAGGGTGGAAATTCCCCGAGTGCGGGGGAAGTAGTCGACACCGAACTGGACGATCGAGTAGCCGAGCTTCTGAGCGCGAGCCAACAACTCGACATCGATGAACGAACCCTCGCTGCGAAGTTCGATGTTGTCGAGAAGCGAACGGCGCATGAGTTTGAATGCGAAGTTCATATCTCGAAGGCGAAGTCCAAAAACTGTCTGAATGAGGTGGTTGTATACGTAGCTGTAGACGAGTCGTTGAGCGCCTTCACCGGTTCGGTCAAATCGATACGCGCTCACGATGTCAGCTTCGTAAATACGCAGGAGGCGAACTGCCTTCGCAACCTCAGCCATATCGAATGGAAGATCGGCATCGGTGTAGAGAACGATCTCGCCTTTGGCGTTCTCGAATCCGGTCTTGAGGGTTCCGCCAAGTTTGCGATTGGTTTCGTGATGAACGACCGAGATGCGCTCATCGGCAGCAGCCATGGCATCGGCCATCGCGCCCGTTGAGTCGGTGGACGCATCGTTCACGATGAGAACGTCATACCGCGCAATCTCGCCGGACTCGACCAACACATCGCACGCTTCGAACGCTGCCGCGACGGCGCGCTCAATGGTCTCCTCTTCGTTCCACATTGGATAGAAGATCGTGAGGCTTTCGAAGTGCGCCATGGCCTCAGGCTACGTAGTAACCGCGACCGAATGCGAAGGCCCACGCGACCAGCACCAGCGCACTGACCACCCACCATGTCCGTCGCAGCGCGGTCCGGTCGGCCAGAAGCCCGCCCAGAACGAGGAAACAGGGGAACGTGGCAAGCAGGTACCGGCCCGTCCCTTGGAAATCCTTGGTGCCCACCAGCGCAATGCCCAGCATCGAGAAGCAATACAGGCCGTAGCCCCACCCGAATTTCTTCCACACCTGCCACGCGAGGAAGAGGAAGCCAAGGACGAAAAGTCCCTGCAGAATCACCGTGACCGCGTACTGCACCTTCTCGAATGAGGCGGTATCGCCGTTTTGGAACCAGTCCAGCGACCATCTCGGCAGATTCTTGATCTGCTGGAACCACGTGACCTTGAACCAGGTTCGAGGACCCGTTCCTTGATCCCAACCGGGAGCTTGCTGCACCTCATCGAAGGCCAACGGATGACCAAATCGGATTCCCAGATAGGTCATGTACCCGATCAATCCGCCGAGTGATAGCAGGACCCCCGCATCTGCAGGTCGCAGTCGCCGCCACACAACACGCGGTCGCCAACGCGATTCACCAGCTTCGATCACATGACGTCGCCACAGCGCAACTGCAACGAGACCGATGATGAGTGCAATTCCCACTGGTCGAGTTGCGGTCGCAACGGCACCGAGCAGACCGGCGAGTATCGGATGGTCGCGTTCCAGCAAGAGGAACGCTCCGGCGGCGGCAAAAATGAAAAGGGCATCGCCATAGACCGCGCCAAACAAATAGAACACGTAGGGGTAGACGAGCAGCGTGACCAACGCGATTCGCGCGACACGATCGGTTGCATGCGTGCGAAACCACTGGAAAATCGCCAAGACTGCACCGAGACCACAGGCGATGGTCACCAGTGAGCCGAGAAGTTTTACCGAAACCGACGTGACCGAATGGAGTCCCCACAGCACGCCCGGATACGCCGGGAAGAATGCGACGGCCGATTGTTCCTTCGGACCGGCGAACCAATAGCCCGACGATGCAATCTGCGCGTACCAATTGCCGTCGAACCGAAACCAGCCCCCGAAAAGTCCTGAACCGGCGTAGGGAGAAGAGTCGACTCCCCCATACGTGGCGAATGATCCTCGGGAACCGAGCCACACCGAGGCAAACAACGCGAGAAACACAACGAACCACAGCGCCAGCGCATCGAGCCACGGAGCTCGTCCGAGAACGCCCACTTCAGGCTCGTCGGCACGCGCATCGATGCTCGACATCGGGGCAGGGGACACGACGAGACGCTACCCGTGGCGTCAGCGGAGTCCGGGGAGACCGGTAACGTGTCGCCCGACGCCTCTGTGGCCAAGTTGGTTAAGGCAGCGGACTTTTAATCCGACGATCGTGGGTTCGACCCCCACCGGAGGCACCAGTCAACGAACGAAGTACAACGAGAAGGGCGCCCACCAGACGGTGGGCGCCCTTCTCGTTCAGAGCCGTAAATAGTGCTGAATCAGACCGCAGGCGGGTTGCCCGTGCGTGCCGCTTCGAGCAGCGCGTTCCATTGCTGTTCGGTGATCTCTCCGCTGGTGCGAAACACAACCTTGCCTTGCCCGTTCGTCACGAGGAAGTAGGGGAAGCCCGAAACACCGAGGGCGGTAGCGGCTTGGGTGTCTTTATCGTCGACGATCGTCGGGACGCTCCAGTCCTCACGACGCAACCAATCAGCAGCAGGGAAGTTGCCCTTGGCCGGGTCATTCGCGGTCGTGATGGTCACGAGGTCAACATCAGCTGGCATTCCCGACGCGTTGAGCCACTTCTGGACCCGGGGTACCTCAGCCTGGCAATGCGGGCACCAATGGGCCACCACCATGATGATGTGCGGCTTGCCGTCAGCAGCAATCGTTAATTGCTTTCCGTCAAACTGCTGACCGACGATCGACGGGATCGTCATCCCGATCGCAGGATCGGCACCTGATTCGGGCTTCGGTGCAAGACCGGTTCCAGTAACGGCCACTTTTCCGTAGTCAAGTTTCCCGCTGGGCACGACGGTGCCACCGCTCGGCGACGAACCTCCGCCAGAGGAACTGCCACCACGACCGACAACGACGGCAAAGATCCCGACAATGACCACGACGGCAACGATGCCGATCCAGATCCATGCAGTCGATCGGCTCTTGCCAGCATTCGATGCAGCGCGCACTCGCTGCGATGCGGATGTCTTTGAACCTGGGCGATTACTCACGCGTAAACCTCTACTTCTTCGGTGGTGTCGTACTCATTTTCGGATGGATCACTAGCCAGCAACAACGCAATCATGAACACGGCGGCCGAAAGCGCCATGAAAGGAAGAGTGACGAACTGGAACTCGTTCACGAACTTGGTGGTGCATGGTGCATCGACAGTGCAAAACGATGTGCCTGAGGCCGGCGGAAACCACTGAATCCACGAGTGATACGCGGAAATCACCACACTGACGCAAAGAACCGGGACCGCGTACAACTTGATCGATGCATCTCGACGCCATGCAGCGATACCCAGAATGACCGACCAGGGATAGATGCAGATCCGCTGATACCAGCAAAGTTCACACGGCACGTAGCCCTGGACCTTGGAGTAATAGAGCGATCCGAGGGTGGTGACCAAAGCGATCGCCCACGCCAGAGGCAGCGCAATTCCACCGATCTGTGCTCGAGCCTCGGACAGTGCATCAGGCCTCCCGAATCGTCGGATCAGCGCACCGACGAGGATCGCGAACGCACCGACCCAACAGGCCATAGCGAGGATCGCGAAGAAGAACGAGAAGGACTGAACATTCATCGGTGGTAATCCTCGCAGAATCCGGGCACCAGACCAACGCGAGCAGCCACACTGCGGCCCTCAACGGCACCATCGGTCTCAAATGGGCCTCATCAGCGCACAGAAACACCTCAGAAAGCACCAGACCGTAGGCTCACCCAATGACCTCTCCGTCCTCCGGCTCCACCGTTATCGCCGCCGTCGATTTCTCCGATCACGGCGAAGGGATCGTCCGGGAGGGCCTCCTCCTCGCCCGGGCGGCTGGCGAATCGCTCCACATCATCCACGTCGCCGCGGGCGAGCCCATCCTCGCTGGCTACGACAAGGAAGACATCAATTCCTTCACCCGTTCGGCGCGAGCCGGGGAACTCACTGATGAGCACCGACGGGTTCGCGAACTGGCCGAGACGCTCACCGATACCACCGGCGTCGATGTTCACCCGCTCGTCGTCATGGGGCCCGCGTCGGAGACACTCCTCACGGCGATTGATGAACTGCACGCGTCACATATCGTGCTGGGCACACACGGACACGGTGGGATGCACCACTTGATGTTCGGCAGCGTTGCGCAGGAACTTGTGCGCCGAAGCGCTGTGCCCGTCCTGCTCGTACCCGTCGTCAAGCGCTGAGAATCAAAGGAGCTCACCATGGGAAAGATCGTCGTAGGCGTCGACGGATCGGAAGGTTCTCGCCAAGCACTTCGTTGGGCGTTCGCCGAAGCGAAGTTGCGCGGCGGAACGCTCGAGGCGGTCACGGTATGGCAGTACCCCATTACCGCATCGCTTCCGACCTTCGGCGCGATGAACACACCAGATGATTTCTCGACCGATGCGAAAAACACACTCCTCGCGATCCTTGCCGAGGAAGGGATAACCATCGACGCTCCCGTGCACGTCACCACACTCGTCGCTGAGGGAAATCCGGCACGAGCATTGCTCGACGCTGCAGAGAAGGCCGACCTTCTCGTGGTCGGATCCCGCGGCCATGGTGGTTTCACTGGCGTACTCGTCGGCTCGATCAGCCAGCAATGCGTTCATCATTCCAAGTGTCCCGTCGTTGTCGTGCGCCACACCTGATTACGGCGGCCCCTCGTAAATGGAAATGACACTGCAAGGGTTGACCGCGGCCGATGTCGCGGCGCGAAAGGCCGACGGCCGAACGAATGATGTTCCCGATCCGACAAGTCGAACCGTCGGTCAGATCATCAAGGCCAATATCTTCACGCCGTTCAATCTTCTGCTCGGCATCCTTCTTGTTGTCATCCTCGCAGTGGGCGAATACCGAGATGGACTGTTTGGTTTTGTGCTCGTGGCCAACGCGGGGATCGGCATTTTCCAAGAGGTCCGGTCGAAACGTTCACTCGATGCACTCGCAGTGCTTAACGCTCCGCATTCGACCGTTCGTCGCGACGGTGTCGATCTCACCATTGATTCTAAAGATGTCGTACTCGACGACATCATCGTGCTTACCCTCGGCGATCAGATCGTCGTCGATGGCGAAGTACTCGAAAGCACCAACTTAGAAATCGATGAGTCCCTGCTGACCGGCGAGGCCGACCCAGTCGAGAAGGCCGCCACCGCCGATGTGATGTCAGGCAGTTTCGTCGTGGCCGGTAGCGGAATCATGCGCGCGACCGCGGTCGGAGCTGACTCCTACGCCTTCCGACTTTCGAGCGAAGCGCGTCGCTTTTCGCTGGTGAAGAGCGAGTTGCGTAGCGGAATCAACCGCATCATCACCATCGTCAGCTGGATGATGATCCCCATCGCCATACTGCTGATCACTTCACAGCTCGCCACTCACGACGGTTTCGTGGCCGCAGTGCAGGGTTCTGTCGCTGGTCTCGTTGCCATGGTCCCCGAAGGCTTGGTCCTACTCACCAGCATCGCCTTCGCTCTCGGCGCTACTCGTCTGGCAAGAAAGAAGGTACTGACCCAAGAACTTGCCGCCATCGAAGGGTTGGCCCGCGTCGACACGATCTGTCTCGACAAGACCGGGACACTCACCGAAGGCTCACTCTCCTTGTCGACCGTTGAACATCTCGGTTCCGAGAACGAGCCCATCGACGCGGTGTCGATCTTAGCTGCGATCGGAGCATCCGACGATCACCCAAATCCCAGCCTTGCGGCGATTGTCGCCGAGTACCCCACCGGGCCGGGCTGGGTCCTCACCGATTCGATCGCGTTCTCCTCAGCCCGCAAATGGAGTGCAGCGCAATTCGCCGATCATGGTTCGTGGTATCTCGGCGCGCCCGACATCCTCCTTGACCACGTGCAGTCAGGTCCGACGCTCGATGGCGCCAAGGAACGTCTGCAGCACTATTCCAGTCGTGGTCAACGAGTGCTCTTGCTCGCCGAATCACCCAGCGGACTCGATGGCGAGGTGCTTCCCCCTGTTCTGATCCCCACTGCTCTCGTCGTGCTCGACGAACAGTTACGAAAGGCCGCACCGCGGACCATCGAGTACTTCGGGCAGCAGGGAGTCACCGTCAAGGTGATCTCCGGCGACAGTCCGGTCACTGTTGGTGCCGTTGCCGCTCGTTGCGGCGTTCCCGGTGCGGAGAATCCAGTCGACGCACGAACGCTTCCCGAGGATCAGGAACAACTCGCCGACATCCTCGAAACTCATTCCGTCTTTGGTCGCGTTACTCCCCAACAGAAGCGCGCAATGGTCCATGCACTGCAGTCACGTGCTCACATCGTCGCCATGACCGGTGACGGCGTGAACGACACACTCGCGCTCAAGGACGCCGATGTCGGCGTCGCTATGGGTTCGGGTTCGGCTGCGGCTCGCGCCGTTGCTCGATTCGTTCTGCTCGATAACGACTTCGCAGTTTTCCCCTCGGTTGTTAGCGAGGGTCGACGCGTCATCGCCAACGTTGAACGCGTTGCCAACCTTTTCCTCACGAAAACCTTCTACGCCGTCGTCCTCGCCCTCGCCGTTGGTATCGGTCGGTTCCCCTTCCCCTTCCTTCCCCGACACTTCACGATCATTTCCTCGCTCACGATTGGTGTGCCCGGATTCTTCCTGGCGCTTTCGCAGAACAATCGCAGGGCGTTGTCAGGATTTCTACGCAGGGTGCTTCGTTTCGCAATCCCCGCCGGCGTCATCGCCGCAGCGGCAACACTTATTGCATTTCTTATTGAGCGCAGTAGCGACGTTCCTCTCGATCAAGCGCGAACAGTTGCGGTGATCACCCTCTTCACTATTGCGATGTGGGTGCTGGCGATCCTGTGCCGCCCCTTTTCGTGGTGGAAGTACCTCCTGCTGTTCGCCATGGTCATTGGGTTCGTGGGTGTACTCGTCATCCCGATGTTGCGCGACTACTTCGATCTTCCCTTGCCCGATGCCCGCGACATCGCCAGCGCGCTCGGCATCGGCGTGATTGCCTCAGCAATCATCGAAATCGGTTGGCGCACCACCGACTGGTCGGTTCCACCGCCCATGCCAACCGACGAAACACCCTGACGGCAACTTTCGTCGCCGCCAATCACCGGCCGGTGTGACCGAACCCGCCGTCTCCGCGTTCGGAATCACCAAGATGTTCGAAATCGTCAACCGGCTCGAGCACAACGTGTTCCACCCGCTGCACAACAAGTTGCGCGATGCGCTCACCGCGCCTGACCTCGAACGGATCGACGGGATCGGTGTTGACAAGAAGCACTTTGAGTTCGCCGCGATACCCACTATCGATGAGACCAGGCGTGTTGAGACAGGTCACCCCATGTTTTAGGGCGAGTCCACTGCGGGGCTGAATGAACCCGGCATAACCGACGGGAATCGCTACAGCGAGACCGGTCGCAACCAGAGCGCGACCTCCGGCGGGGAACAAAACGACGTCCTCGCGGGCCAGAAGATCGAGTCCGGCATCGCCCACCCGCGCATAGGCGGGGAGGTCGAGATCGGGGTCTAGGCGCATCACGGGAACTTCGAGCACAGAAGAATCGTAGGGCGATGCGTAGGATCCGGTCATGCTCGCTTGGATCGATCTCGAAATGACAGGCCTCGACACTGCAAAGAACGTGATCGTCGAGATCGCCACCCTCCTCACCGACGACTCTCTCGAAATCATCGCTGAGGGTCCCGATCTGGTGGTGCATCAACCGCCCGAAGCACTCGCCCTCATGGACGATGTCGTGGTGAAGATGCACACCCGTAGTGGTCTCCTACCCGAGATCGAGGCATCGACGATCAGCCTCAAAGAGGCGAATGACGCGACGATGGCGTTCCTGCGTGAGCACATTGCCGAACCTCGTACGGTTCCACTGTGCGGAAATTCCATCGGCACCGATCGCCGGTTCCTCGCCACCTATATGCCCGAGATCGAGGAGTTCCTGCATTACCGGTCAGTGGATGTCTCGACCCTCAAGGAACTCATCAAGCGGTGGAATCCCGTCCTCTTGAAGGATGCACCGCGCAAGGCCGAGGGGCATCGAGCGCTCGATGACATTCGTGAAAGCGTCGTTGAGCTCCGTTACTACCGGGATTCCTTCTGCCTCCTCGCCTCCGATTCCGAAGCTTCTGTCGACGCTCCGGGAGATCGAGCAACCTGAAGGCGGCCCTCCCCTCAAGCGGTAGTGTCGAAAGGTCATGGGGGACGCACACGATCACAACGGACATGCCGACGGTGCCGAGCCGCCGCGCGTCCTGCGCCAGGAACAAGAAGATGCGTCCACCGAAATCACTGAGGTCGCTCGAGGGATCCTGCGCCTACAACTCCCGACTGATTTCACCGGACTCGGACACGTCAACACCTACGCCATCGAAGATGCACGAGGGTTCACCCTCGTCGATCCCGGACTTCCCAGCGACGAATCATGGGCGGCACTCCAGGACCGCATGAAAGACGCAGGCATCCCGCTGGCTCGGGTGCACACCGTGTACATCACGCATTCGCATCCCGACCACTTCGGCGGCGCGCATCGCCTTGTGGAAGCAAGCCATGCCGACATCCTCACCTCGACGATGTTTCGCAAGTGGACCGATCTCCTCGATCTCGACGAATCGCCACTCGAACCTCTTGATCCTGCCGATGCCAGTGAAGCCGGAACGATCCTCGATGCGATCGGTTCCACTGACGAAGCCGATCTGGAACAAGCGTTCCCGGGCTTCAAAGGCTTCCGAGATCGCATCCGCGCCGCCATCGCTGATGGTCGTATCGAAGAAGTGTCGTGGATGAAGGCGCCGAGACCCACCATCGTTGTCGATGACGCGCAGCGGGTACGCATGGGCGATCGCGACTGGGTTGCCGTCTTCACTCCGGGACATACCCACGATCACCTGTGCATGTGGAATCCAGAAGATGGCGTGTTGCTCTCAGGCGATCACGTCCTGCCCACGATCACTCCCCATATCGCCGGGTTCATGGGTGGAGATCCCCTCTCGAACTACTTGCAGAACCTCGACAAGGTGGCGGGCCTCGAAGGCGTCACCACGGTGTTGCCAGCGCATGGACATCCATTCGGCGATCTTTCCGGTCGATGCGAGGCCATCAAGGATCACCACGCCACTCGCCTCCAACTCCTCGTTGACGCCGCGCCCGACACCGGATGGGCACCAATCACCAAATGGTCTGAATCCCTGTTCTCGCCCCGCAGCCGTGGCCCCATGGCCGACAGCGAGACCTACGCCCATCTTGAAAATCTCCGCCTTGCCGGTAAAGCCGAGCGTCGCCCGGCCGCGGAAGGTTTCGATTACCGCGTCGAGTACTGAAGCAATGACGGCGACAGTTTCGGCCGGCCAACTGCTGCGCACGCGCTCAGTGACACCCTTCCTGCTCGCATCAGTGGCGTCGACCATCGCGGCGATGATCCAAATCACCGCTCTCGGCAAACAGTTGTACGACATGACAGGTCGCGATCTTGATCTCGGCCTTCTCGGTCTTGCCGAATTCGCCCCTGCATTCCTTCTCATGACCGTCACTGGTTCGTTCGCCGATCGATTTGATCGACGTCACATCGCGTCAATTGGTCTCATTGTCGAAGTCATTACGATGGGCATGCTCGCTTGGTACATCGCGACAAAACCCACCGCCACGCTGCCGATCTTCATCGTCGTGATCGTGTTCGGCATCGGTCGTGCGTTCGTCAGCCCGGCAACTCGTTCGATGCCGGCCGACATTGCACCTGACGGTGGTCTCCCCCGTCTCATCGCCTTCCACGTTGGCTGTTGGCAAGCCAGTGCAATCCTCGGCCCGATCCTCGCCGGATTTCTCTTCGTCGTCTCACCCTCGTGGCCCTTCATTGCATGCATGATCCTCACTGCGGCGGGTGCAGTGCTTATTCAGTTCGCGCGACCACGACCCGATCGCGTCGCACCGGGAACCTCACTGAGTGGACAACAGGACGCGTCATTCATCGAACTCGGTGACGAAATGCGCCCGGCAGAGATGCTTGATCTGCTTGGCGAACGGAATGCCGAACACCTCGCGCATGAATCCCTCACCCCGACAGCCACGGCGGATGCTGATGGACAAAAGCGGCGCACATTCCACGAAGCCTTCGAAGGTTTCCGCGTCATCCGTAAGAATCCCGCGCTTCTCGGAGCGATTTCTCTCGACCTCTTCGCCGTGCTGTTCGGCGGAGCGGTGGCATTACTCCCGGCAATCGCCGAGACCCGATTGAACGTCGGCGCCGTTGGCCTCGGTTGGTTACGCGCCGCCGGTGGCATTGGTGCCGCCATCGTCACGATCTTCCTCAGCCTCAAGCCGATCCAACGCCGAACCGGCCCAGTGATGTTTCTGTCGGTCGCGTTCTTTGGCCTCTTCACGATCACACTCGGACTCACCCATAGTTTCGCGATTGCCTTCCTCAGTGTGATGCTGCTGAGTGCCGCCGATTCAGTGAGCGTCTACATCCGCAGCACCCTTGTTCCCCTGGTGACGCCGTCATCGGCGCGCGGACGGGTCATGGCGGTTGAAGGAGTGTTCATCGGTGCATCGAACGAACTCGGTGCGTTCGAGTCTGGCGTTGCCGGTCAGTTGCTCGGAACCGGCCGTGCGGTCGTCTTCGGTGGCGTCGCCACTGTCGGTGTCGTCGTCGGTTGGATCATTCTGTTTCCGGTCTTGTGGCGCTTCGACCGTTTCCCGGACCACCCACCCGACTGAACCGCAGAACTCAGACCGTGGACCACACCCCGCGAGCGCCATTGCCTTGCACTCGGCCCTCGTCGGCGAGTTTACGAAGGTGGGCATGCACGGAACGCTTGGCCATGGGGATCAGTACCGGGTCGAGGGGCACGTAGGCCACCTCGACGAGTTGCGCAATGCGGGCACTGCCCATCTCGAGCAACAGTCCGTGTAGTTGCGCCTCGCGTTCGAGACGATGCGTGACGTACCAATCGATCACCGCGTTCGGATCGGTAATGACATGACCATGGGCGGGAGCAATCGTCTTCGGTGCGAGCGCGCGTACCTTGGCCAAAGAATCGAGATAGGCGCCCATATCGCCATCGGGAGGAGTGATCACCACTGTCGATCCCTGCATGATGTGATCGCCCGAAAACAACATCTGCTCATCTTCAAGCAGAAAGCACAGATGGTTGCCAGCATGACCCGGCGTGTGCACCGCAGTGATTGTGAACTCCTCGGCGATGAGCTGATCGCCGTCGCGCAATCGACGATCGGTGCGAAGTCCACCGCGATTGCTCCAGGCCATCACTTCCGCTCCCGTTTCCGCTTTCAATGCGGGAACACCGGGTGAGTGGTCAGGGTGGGTATGGGTGCACATGATCCAGCGAATGCGTCCTTGGGCGGCTTCAAGGATGGCCGTGGTGTGCGTTGCGTCCTCGGGACCGGGATCAATGACGAGAACCTCGTCGTTGCCGACGAGGTAGGTGTTGGTACCCGGACCCGTCATGTGACTGGGATTTGCCGCAGTGATGCGACGCACGAGAGGAGAGATCCTCTGGGCAACGTCATGCACCAATGGTGGTTCAGTGGTGAACGTTGCGCTGGCGTCAGTCATTGACGGGGCCGATCTCGATGGGAGCAGCCGCGGTGGAGCGAGTGGGCGTGACGTCGCCGATCCATTCGACCTCGACAGTGCGACGCCGCCGGGCGAATCCCACTACCGATGCCGCTCGTGTCCAACGACGAACGAGACGGCGACCGACAGGTCGTCGAACTGGTCCGATGAGTAGGAGGAGCCCAAGAGTTCCCGAAATGAATCCGGGCACGATGCACAACAGCCCGGCGATCGCCAACATTGCGCCGTCGAGCATCTCGGCACCCGGAACTTCGCCGCGGTCGACAGCGAGCCGCGTTCGCCGCATGACGCCGAGGCCCTCTCGCTTCACCAGCCACACACCGAACGCGCTCATAGCGATCAGCGCCGCAATGGTCGGAAGTACCCCGATCCAGTCCGCAACCACGATGACGACACCCAGCTCAACGAGCGGGAACACCACGAAGATGCAGAACAGGAACACGAACACGTTCGAAGCGTATCGGCGAGGGCCTATCGGCAGCCGTCGTCTCGAACGCGATGACCGCAAAAATGCCCCAGCGTCGGGCTGGACGGACCAGACCCGACGCTGGGTATGCAGCGAGCATCGGTCCCCCCGAACCGACGTCGCAGGCCGTTCAGACCGCGTGCTGAGTGAGCAGGGCCTTTCGTTCAATCTCATTGAGTCCGCCCCAGATTCCGTGTGGCTCACGGATGGAGAGGGCGTAGTCCAGGCAATCGCTTTGCACCGAACATTCCGCACAAATTTCCTTGGCTCGGTTTTCGCGCTGGATCTTTTCTTCCTTGCGCTCGAACTGTGAGGGCGGGAAGAAGACCACAGCCTGTGGACCTCGGCACTCCGCCTTCATCTGCCAATCGTCTTCAATCCGCTGAACACTCATGAACGTGCTTCCCCCTCACTCCGGAGGGCGAACGTACAACCGTGTTGCCCCCGATTGCAAGAAGAAATGCGACGAATGTCACATCCGGGCAAATGGGACGAAGGTGGCCTCAGTCAGCGTCGTCAACCGACTCCGAATCGGTACCCGTGTCATCGGGAGAACCCTTGTCCCCCTTGGCATCGGAGCTTCCCGAGCGGTCTCGGTAGTCCTTGGCGCCACCCGTCTCGGGCTCAACCTCGAGGACCAAGCCGTCAATACTCACAACCCGCACACGATCGAGTTCGCCGATGGGGGTCGAGCGGTTCGTCGATGCTCGCCACAGGGCGTCACGGATCTGGACAACTCCATCGGGATCAATTCCGGTGACGGCGCGGCCCAGTTCGCCGATCATCCATTCCCGGCCGATGGTCGGGGTGGAGAAACGGGTCCGCACCATCGAGGGCATGCCGGCAAGGAAGGTCAGCGCGATGCCGAGGATGGCAACGAGCAGGGTGATCCATGACAACGACATCCCGTCGAAGACCGTGAACGAAAACACGACGAACAGAACAATGCCGATACCGGTCCAGACCCGAGGCACCCCAGTCTGCACATCGATCGCAAAGGCGAACATCGAAATAGCGAGAAGAACGAAGGCCCACCAATTCGTGGGCAAGACCCACATCCCATAACCGGAAAGGACAAACGCTCCCGCGCCGACCACACCGGCAACTCCGACACCAGCAGTGAATAGTTCGAAGATGATGAGCGCGAGCCCAACGGTGATCAAGAGGTACGCAACTGCAGGACTGGCAACGGTATGCATCAGGTTCGAAACAAGAGAGAGTTGTCCAAACCGAACTTGGGTGAGCGGTTCCCGGCGCGTTTCACCGTTCTCCGCGGTGACCTCTCGGGTGGCAATACCCGGAAGATTCACCAAGAAATCGCCAATCGTCGGCGCATCGACAGTGGTGATACCAAGGTCGGCAGCCTCCTGTGCATTCACCGTCTTGTCGGTGATTGGTGTGAGTCGTTTCATGTCGAGGCCTTCGACAATCGGTGCACCGGCGTCTCCCAGGCGAGAGCCGGGAGCAACGCCCACCTGATCGGCAGCACCTACGAGTTGTGCGGCCGTTCCAGTGAGATGCGAACCAGAAGGACCGACCCACACATCGATCGGAACGGTTGAGGTCAACATCGCGTTCAACAGCGCGCCATAGGTCGCGTCGTCAACGACAACACCATTTGAATCGGTTTGCATGATGAGCGCGAGCGCTCCCTCGGCGTTGGCCTCGTCGATCGAGGTACGGATGAAATCAACCATGACCGGGTCGAGCAGACCACTGACTTTTACGACAGCAACGAATCCGTCCGGGCCACCTTCATTGATGATGGTCGTCGTGGTCTCGGCAGAAACCGGACTGGACGCCGCGCTCACCACGAAACCAATGACACCAAACATCAACGCCACGACACTGGCGATGGCTGCAGCGGTGGGTAGTCTGCGCACGTCGAGCCTCCGAGGGGAACATGGACCCTGCAGAATTTTTCGCAGCATCACGGGTCCTCATCGTGGCCGGGAAGGGAGGCGTGGGCAAAAGCACGATGTCTGCCGCCCTGGCCCGCACTGCCGCCCGAGCCGGGCTCTCCACTCTTCTGATCCGCCTCACTCCCGGCGGACCGATCAGTCGCCTGTTCGCCCAGCCCGACCTCACCGGAAGCGAACAGACCCTCCATCCCGGTGCCGACGAGGGCGAGAGTGACGTACGAGGCCGTCTCGTGACCCCTGACGAGGCGCTGGCTGAGTATCTGTCCGACCATGGCCTTTCCCGTATCACCCGCCGTCTGACCTCAAGCGGGGCCATCGAGGTGGTCACGACGGCCGCTCCCGGCATCCGAGACCTACTCGTTCTCGGTCGGGTCAAAGGTCTCGAGATGACGAGAGCCGCTGACCTCATCATCCTCGATGCTCCAGCTGCTGGTCATGCGGTGTCATTCCTGCAATCGCCCACCGGACTGCGGGGTGCGGTGGGTGCCGGCCCAATCGCCACGCAGGCCGATGAAGTGTTGGCGATGCTTGCCGATCCCGCTCGGTGCCGGGTGATGCTCGTGACTCTCGCCGAGGAGACGCCGGTGAACGAGGTAGTCGAAACCGCGTTCGCACTCGAGGACGAAATCGGCGTTGCCCTTGGTCCGGTGATCATCAATGCATTGGTCGACGTTCCCGAGGGACTCGACACCGATCTCGATGCAGCGTTCGACACGCTGATAGCCACTCACGCTCCGAAGATCTCCGCAGCCGACACCGCCCAACTGCGCGACGCCGCGACATTTCGATTGCGGTGGGCGGCCCGCCAACGCGAACAAGTGGCGCGCCTTTCGGAACTGTTGCCCCTCGCTCACCTCACGACTCCCTACCTGTTCTCCACCGAACCAGGACCACAGGATCTTGAGACATTGGCCGACTCCCTCAGCATCGGAATTGCAGAGTTGCACGAGGACCACGCATGACCTCGCTTGCCGATCTACTCAACCAGCGCTCGGTCATTGTGTGTGTTGGCGCCGGAGGTGTTGGCAAAACCACAACCGCAGCCGCGCTTGCGCTCGATGCAGCCCAACGGGGTCGTCGCGTGTGCGTCGTCACCATCGACCCGGCGCGCCGACTTTCCGATGCCATGGGTTTCGATGGTGATCGGGCGATCGGAAATGAACCACAGCGCATTGAGTTCGACGGCAAGGGTGAACTGTGGGCGGTGATGCTCGATACGTCGATCACATTCGATGCACTCATCCGAACCTACGCGCCAACCGAAGAGCAGGCACAAACGATTCTCGACAACGAGTTTTACAACAACATCGCTCATTCCATGTCGGGTTCGCACGAGTACATGGCAATGGAGAAGTTGTACGAACTTCACAACGACGATCGCTTCGATCTCGTCGTGGTCGACACTCCACCTACCAGTAATGCCGTTGATTTCCTTGAGGCTCCCGATCGCATCACGCAGTTCCTCGATCATCGTCTCTACAAGGTGCTCGTCACCCCAAGTGGGGGATTCGCCCGAGTCGTCAACTTCGCGGCGCAGGGAGTGCTGCGCACCGTGTCGCGAATCGTCGGCGCCTCGGTCGTCGATGACGCCATCGATTTCTTCGCCAATTTCGACGGGATGGAAGAGGGATTCCGCGGTCGGGCCGAAGCGGTCCATGACCTCCTTATCGCTGACGACACTGCATTCATCCTCGTAACGGTTCCTCGTAACGACGCCGTCGATGATGCGGCCGCCTTCGTGACGACATTGGCACAGGCAAACATTGAGGTCGACGCCGTGATCGTCAACCGGGTGCATCCATCATTTGCCACGAAACGCGCTCTACGAACTGACGATCCCGCTCTTACCCCCTTCGTTGACGTCCTCAACCAATCAGTGGCTGTGGCTACTGGCCAGGACCAGATCCTCTCGACACTCTCAACAGTGCTTCCGGCCGGCGCCATCGTGAAGATTCCGTTCCTCGATACCGACGTTCACGACCTGACGGGACTGGCAGCCCTCGCACAGTGGCTGACGCCATCTGGGGACACCCCCACTGACTGATGCCGATGGTTGGGCGGGATCGCTGCCAGCCGGTACTGTCTGCGCCGTGTCCACCATCCTTCTCGCCACCGACGCCGACTGGATCCTCGAAGAGGTTGATGGCGCCTTGGCCGACGCTTCGACCAAGGTCTACCGAGTGCGTGCCGGTATCGACGTGCTCGAGGCCATCACCCAGTTGACCCCCGATCTGGTCATCATCGATGAACAAATCGGAAATATGGGTGGCATCGCCACGTGCATGGCTATTCGCAACGCCGAAGGAATGGACGCCATCCCGATCACCGCGGTGCTCATGCTCCTCGATCGGGCCCACGACGTGTTCCAAGTGCAGCGCTGCGACGCCGACGGCTACCTCGTCAAGCCCATCGATTCCTTGCGATTGCGCCGGGCCACCGACGCCCTGTTGGCCGGAGAGGCCTTCGCCGATCCCATCAATCTGGCATCGGGCGACGCAGTCGATCTGGCCGCCCAAGCCTAAGTACAGGCTTTCGTCGCCACCGGGGTCGTCCGATAGGGTGACCTCTCCTTACGGGCTGTAGCGCAGCTTGGTAGCGCGCTTCGTTCGGGACGAAGAGGTCGTGGGTTCGAATCCCGCCAGCCCGACCACAACGAAGAGAGCCCCGGCCATTGGTCGGGGCTCTCTCCTCATTCACGGGTTCTGGTAGCCGCACCCAGCCACAAAGACTGGGACTGTTCAGACCGTTGACACCCCGGGGCCGAAAAGGTGTCAGCCTCGACGGGCCAGCAGCTCCTCAGCGATCTGCACGGCATTGAGGGCAGCGCCCTTGCGCAGATTGTCACCCGACAGAAACAGCGAAAGACCGTGTTCCACTGTGCGATCGGTTCGAATGCGACCCACGAAAGTGGGGTCGACGCCAGCGGCCATAAGGGGGGTGGGGATATCGGCCAGTTCCACGCCAGAAGCCTTCACAAGCAGACGGCGGGCATCTTCCGGCGTAATGGAATTCGCGAAAGAGGCCGAGATCGAAAGTGAATGACCGGTATAGACCGGCACGCGCACACACGTAACCGTGACCTCAAGATCGGGAAGTTCGAGAATTTTGCGGGACTCATTGCGCAACTTCTGTTCTTCGTCGGTCTCTCCCCGGCCATCGTCCACGATTTTTCCGCAGAAGGGAATCACGTTGTAGGCAATCGGCGCCGCGAACTTCTCGGCAATCGGCATTTCAATTGCCGTTCCCGACATAGCGAGTGCCGGCGCACCCTCACCAATCTTGCGGACTTGCCCCTCAAGTTCGGCAGTGCCGGCAAGTCCTCCACCCGAAACCGCCTGGAACGTGGTGACAGTAAGAGTGCGTAATCCCGCTTCAAGATCGAGCGGCTTGAGGACCGGCATGGCCACCATCGTCGTGCAGTTCGGATTGGCAACAATGTTCTTGGGAATCGAATCAAGCGCATGCGCATTGACCTCAGGAACCACCAATGGCACACCGGGATCCATGCGCCATGCCGAGGAGTTATCGACCACGATGGCACCCGACTCCGCCACACGAGGTGCAAGAACTAACGAGGTTCCGCCACCGGCCGAGAAAAGCACAATGTCGAGACCGGCATAGTCCGCTGTCTCGGCATCTTCGATCTCGATCTCGCCATCGGCCCACGGAAGTCGACGACCAGCAGAACGGGCCGATGCGAACAGGCGAAGTTGGGAAACGGGAAACTGACGCTCGGCGAGGATGGCGCGCATGACGCTTCCCACCTGCCCAGTTGCTCCGACGATACCGATACGCATAAGGGAAGAAACCCTAGCGGGCACCCCCAGAGCGACCACCAACAAATTTCTCCGACGTCGTTGACGCCCTTGGAGAGCAGGAAAAAGAACGACCAGCCCGGTGGCCCGTTCAGTCCACGTAGACCGGGCCGTTGGCCAATCCAAAAACGTCATGCAGGGCGACGACCGCTCGCTCGATATCGGCTTCGGCGACGACGCAACTCACACGGATGGCTGAAGTAGCGATCATCTCGATGTTGATGTTGTTGGCGGCCAGTGTCTCGAACACCGTCGCAGCCACTCCCGGATGAGATTTCATTCCAGCTCCAACGATGCTCACTCGAGCAATAGCGGGATCGCCACTGACCCGACTCGCACCAATATCTGCCGTGTGCTGCTCGCAAATAGCAATCGCGGTATCGAGTTCGCCGTGCGGGACGGTGAACGAGATGTCGGTGACTCCATGCTCAGAGGTGTTCTGCACAATGAGATCGACATTGATGTCCGCATTGGCCAACGCACGGAAGACGAGCGCGGCAATACCTGGGCGGTCAGCCACGCCACCGATCGTGACCTTTGCCTCGTCGGCGTCGTGCACAACCGCAGAAATGATTGCCTGTTCCATCGTGTCGTCCTCCTTAGTGACGATCGTTCCGGTTTCCCATGAAAAGGCCGAGCGCACATGAAGTTCGACACCGTGAGTGCGAGCGAATTCCACTGAGCGCATTGCTGGCTTGGGACAACCGTTGGCCGTCATCTCGAGTAATTCATCGAAACTGACGCGTTCCATCTTGCGAGCGTTCGAAACAACTCGGGGATCGGTAGTGAAGACACCCGTGACGTCGGTGTAGAGCTCGCACGAATCGGCGCCGAGCGCGTGCGCAAGGGCAACCGCTGTGGTGTCGGAGCCACCCCGACCAAGAAATGTGTCATTCAATTCGGGAGAAATGCCCTGCGCGCCTCCGACAACTGCAACACGGCCAGCCGCCAGCGCCTGTTCGATCCGAGTTGGCTTGACGTCGACGATCTTCGCGTTTCGATGAGTGGAGTCCGTAAGGAATCCAGCCTGCGCACCGGTAAACGATTCGGCTTCGACTCCGGTATCGGCGATAGCCATGCACAACAACGCCATTGCTTTGCGCTCGCCGGCAGTAACAAGCATGTCCATCTCACGACTGGGTCGAGTATCGGAGACCTCGGCTGCGATGCGGAGGAGGTCATCGGTTTCCTTACCCATGGCCGAGATCACAACTACAACCTGATTCCCAGCGCGCACCGTGCGCGCCACGTGGCCAGCGACGGCGCGCATGCGCTCGGGATCGCCGACTGAGGTGCCACCGAACTTCTGGACGAGGAGAGCCACGGGCCGAAACGCTACCGGGCGCTCCGACCTGAGCCCGAATCACTTGTAGGTTCTGTCGACATGGCTCGAACACCCGACCGACGTCAGCGAGAGCAGAGTCGCGAGAAGGCGCAGGCGGCAACTGCTGCTCGGATGCAAAAGGCACGTCGACGTCGACAACTCGCCGCCGGAGCAATCGCCATCCTCGTCGTACTCTCCACGTTTGGGGCGTTTCTGGGCTCGAGGGGTTCATCCTCGAAATCTCCGACGACCACCGCCGCGCCAACATCGACCACGTTGCCGGCCACTGGAATTTCGCCGGCTCCAGTCGCACCGGGAGCGACCCTGACAGGGACGACCACCTGTCCGGCCGAAGACGGTTCCGCGGCGCGCACCACTTCGTTTGCGTCACCGCCTCCCATGTGCATCGAGACCGATCACTTTTACAGCGCGACCATTACGACCACGAAGGGTTCGATCACGGTGCAGTTGAACCCGAAGGTGTCACCGCAAACGGTGAACACGTTCGTGGTTCTCGCCCGCTACCACTACTACGACGGTCAGTCAGTTACCGGCGTCCGATCCCGTGCATCGTTCACCGTCGGCATGGCCTTCTCCGGCGGTGCCGCCCAACCCGGCTTCGACATCCCCGGCGAGATTCCGGCCAAGGGAACCGTTTTCACTCCGGGGGCGCTTTCGATGGTCCCGGCTGCGAAATCAGGCGGCATCGGCGGACAACTCGTCTTCGCCACTTTTGATCAGGCCCCGGACAATGACCAGCAAGTCACGCCTCTTGGCATCATGCTGAGCGGAGACGACACGCTGTCGGCCATCAACAAGTTCGCGAGTCAGTCGGGCCAACCCACTGCACTCGTCTCGATTCAATCAATCAGCGTCGTTCGCAGCGGAGCCATTCCGAACTAATCGAGGCTGATCACGTCCGCCACGAGCCACGGCAGTGGCCCTCGTGTCACCGCGATCGAACTTGTGCCCGCAGGCTTGCTAGCGTCGCCGCCCGATGGGAACCTCAAAGCGAGAACGACAAAAAGCCGGACATCAGGCTCGCCTGAACGTAGAGCGATCACTTGATCGCCGCGATCGGATCCGGCGCCGTGTGCTCACAATTGCGGGCAGTGCCATCGTCGTGGTTGCTGCCGTCGCACTAGTCATCGTCCTGAGCGATAACTCTTCGACCTCAACAACCTCGGCCACCACGACGACCTCAGCACCAACGACTTCGACAATCGCGCAACCCAAACTTGCGTCAGCCGCCGGAAAGCCCTGTGTCGATTTCAACGACACCCTTCCCCCGAATGCCCCGGAGGTCACGATGCCGGTGGGTCAACTTCCGACCTCACTCGTCGTGCAAGACCTCGTAACTGGTTCGGGCACGCCGGTCGCCCCTGCGGATTCGGTCACGGTGAACTACATCGGAGTTTCCTGCTCCACCGGGAAGATTTTCGATTCCTCTTGGACCAATGGGAAAGCGGTGACGTTCCCGCTCAATCAGGTCATCACCGGCTGGTCACAGGGTCTTGTGGGGATGCAACCAAACGGCCGAAGGCTCCTGGTCATCCCAGCCGACATGGGCTACGGATCCTCTGGTCAGGGATCGATTGCTCCCGATGAATCACTGATCTTTGTTGTCGATCTCATTTCGGCATCGAAGACGGCAACACCTGGGATCGCCTCGAACTAACTCCGCTGCACTCCCGCGTAGCGATGGTCGATCAGACCACGGCCTCGGGAATTGCGGTGAGATCAGAGATTTTCCCGTCCCGATGGACGATCACTGCCCCGGCTCCAACAGCGCGCCATCCGCCAGAACCGACATCGTCGATAAGCGCAGTTCGCGACGGGAGCTCGAGTAATACAACACCGGAGGATGCGAGATCGATCGTCCGGCGAACCTTGTCCGGCGACCACTCTTCACTTCGGGCGATGACCGCAACGCCAGAGAGGAGTCCGAGACCGACGGTGAAGGCACCACCGCGGGTGTCGACCATCGGATCGCACAAGACATCGGCGCCAGCACCGCTACCGACCAACGCTGCGCCACCTTGCCATGCCGCAAGAAGCGCGTGGTAGGCGGGGGTGTCCTTTAGTACCGACCGAATATGCATCGGCGAGACGCCCGTGAGATAGATGAGCTTCGCTTCGGAAATGGATCTGACGTTGTCGGCGTCAAGCGCATCGGTACGCGTATAAACCGGAACCTCTCGCACCGTTGCTCCCAGTGTCGCGAACCACTCGCGCGCCGCAGCAACAGACTTCTGCGGATTCTCGTACGCCCATCCCGTGGCCAACAACGTGACTTCGGTCGCGCCGACTGCGGCGAGCAACTCCGCATCGAAACTGCATCCTTCGGTGAACTCGCCGCCGCCGACGAGTGCCAATGGTCCTGTCATCGCACAACCTCTCTGCTTGGTTCGGCGCGCCGTGCGCCGATCGCCACGAAGTGACGCAATGGTACGACCGCGGTCGGAATGATAAATCGGTCAATGTCATCGTTGGTAAGCGAGGTTGTCCTCGTTGCCGCAGGGAGATCACGACCGAGATGGAAACGGCGAACCCACCGACTCGGTGACCACATCGACGACGCGATGACTCGAACGATCCCCGGTCGAGCCACAGGCTCCACGGCGAGGAGTCGACCCCCCGGAGCAATGAGCGAATCGATTGCCGCAAGCGTTGCCGGAAGGTCGGGAAAGCGAATGAGTTCCCCCACCGACACGACGAGATCCCATTGATCGTCATCAGCGGTGCGACCTCGATCAAGAGCGGTCCGAACAACCTCGCGCGCCGCCGGATCGGAAAGGTCGAGAACTCGGCCCTGAGCGTTGGAAAGCATTGAGCGATGGCGACGACTGAGTTCGGCAGCGACCTTTGCGGGGAAACGGCGTTCGCCCGTCACGATCACGTTCCTGCGCTCTGACACGGCCGTCACGCTAGTGGGGCCCCCGCCGGGGGCCGACCGAGCGAACCATTGCGCGCTGAAACCTACCCAGCGGTAACCTCTCGCTCTCTCCGGGAACGCCGGGAACAGATGAAAGAGGAATGGCTGTGGCAATCGAAAGAATCGGAATTATCGGCTCCGGAATCATGGGCTCGGGTATCGCCGAGGTCGCCGCCAGTACAGGCCACACCGTGGTACTTCGCTCGCGTTCCATCGAAAGCGCGAACGCAATGCTTGCGGGGCTACAGAAGTCCCTCGCTCGACAGGTTGAGAAGGGACGTCGCGAACAGGCCGACGCCGACGCGATTGCGGCGCGCGTCACCGCGACCGCCGACCTCGCCGACCTCGCCGATTGCGATCTCGTGCTCGAGTCCGTGGTCGAGGATCTCGACGTGAAACTGGCGCTGTTCCGTGAACTCGACAGCATCATCAAGGCCGACGCCATCATCGCCACCAATACGTCGACCCTTCCGGTCGTTGAAATGGCCATGGCCACCAAGCGTCCCGGCCAGGTATGCGGTGTGCATTTCTTCAATCCCGCACCGGCGATGAGCCTTGTCGAAATTGTCCGACCGATGACCGCCGACGATGCAACCATCGAAGCGGTCACCGCATTCGCGCAGGCGTGCGGCAAGGATCCGGTTGAAGTCGCCGATCGTGCCGGTTTCATCGTGAACGCTCTTCTGTTCCCCTATCTCAACAACGCGGTGAAGTTGCTTGAAAATGGCATCGCGAGCCGAGACGCCATCGACACCGCCATGAAGGGCGGCTGCAACTTCCCGATGGGCCCGCTCCAACTTCTTGATCTCGTGGGTCTCGACACGTCTGTTGCCATTCTCGATGCGCTCTACGACGAATTCCGCGACCCGAACTTCTCGCCCGCACCGCGACTGCGCCGAATGGTGACTGCTGGTCATCTCGGTCGAAAGTCAGGAGTGGGTTTCTACGACTATCGCAAGTGAGTCTGCGTTCTCCACAATGACTCACCGATTGTGATGCCGTTCGAACCGCCACCGACGCAGTGGCAGTTCCCCGAGCCCGATACTGCCGACGAGAACGGGCTCGTCGGCATCGGTGCCGACCTTGATCCCGGCACTGTTCTCGCCGCCTACCGAGCAGGAATCTTTCCAATGCCGATCGGTAACGGGTCCGCTCTTGGCTGGTGGTCTCCCGATCCTCGCGGGATCATTCCTCTCGAGGAAGTGCGCATCGCGCGTTCGTTGCGGCGGTCGATGGATCGATTCACTTTCACGATCGACACCGCGTTCGACGAGGTGGTTTCCGCGTGTGCTGATCCTGATCGCGATGGTGCGTGGATCTCCGCCGACATTCACACTGCCTATTCCCAACTCCATCGAATGGGCTGGGCCCATTCCATCGAAAGCCGCGACCGAGAAACCGGAGATCTCGTTGGCGGTCTCTATGGGATTCACATCGGAGGACTCTTCGCTGGGGAATCGATGTTCCATCGAGCTCGGGATGCCTCGAAGGTTGCCCTCGTGGGTTTAGTCACCCATTTGCGCTCGATCGGAGTGATCCTCCTCGATGTCCAGTGGCTCACACCCCATCTTGGGAGCCTCGGCGCGATCGAAATTCCGCGCACTGAGTACCTGTCTCGTCTCGTCGATGCACTGGCGATTCCCGCTCGTCCCTTCACTTCCGAGGTGTCACCGTGACAAAGCAACCATCAGTAGGCGAGCATGGAGACATGAGCACGTCTTCTTCAGGAGATTCAATCCGTTCGGCCGATCGGCCATGGATGATGCGCACCTACTCAGGTCATTCCACCGCCCGCGCCTCTAACGAGCTCTACCGCACCAATCTGTCCAAAGGTCAGACCGGGTTGTCGATCGCCTTCGATCTTCCGACGCAGACCGGCTACGACCCGGATGACCCGCGCTCTCGTGGTGAGGTCGGCAAGGTCGGTGTACCAGTCGCCGAACTCGGACACATGCGCGAACTTCTCGAAGGAATCCCCGTCGGCGGGATGAACACGTCGATGACCATCAACGCGACCGCAGCATGGTTGCTTGCGTTGTACGTGGCCTACGCCGCCGAAAATGGAGTGGTCTCCAGCGAACTCCGCGGAACCACCCAAAACGACATCGTGAAGGAATACCTTTCGCGCGGCACCTACATCTTTCCTCCCCTGCCCTCCCGACGTCTGATCGTTGACATGGTTGCGTGGTGCTCAGAGAACATTCCGGCGTGGAACCCCATGAATGTTTGCAGCTACCACCTCCAAGAAGCGGGAGCGACGCCGGTCCAAGAGATCGCCTATTCGCTGGCTACTGCCATCGACGTCCTTGATGCGGTGAGAGACAGCGGACAGGTATCTGCCGATCGCATGCCAGCAGTCGTTGCGTCAATTTCGTTCTTTGTGAACTCGGGCATTCGCTTTGTTGAAGAAGTATGCAAAATGCGCGCCTTCACAAAGATGTGGGATCAGATTTGTCTCGAGCGTTATGGCGTCACCGACGCCAAAGCTCGGAGATTCCGTTATGGCGTTCAGGTGAACTCACTCGGACTCACCGAAGCCCAACCCGAGAACAACGTCCAACGAATAGTTCTCGAGATGCTCGGCGTGACGCTTTCCAAAGATGCCCGCGCTCGGTCGCTACAGCTTCCCGCTTGGAATGAGGCCCTTGGTCTTCCCCGACCATGGGATCAACAATGGTCGCTGCGCATGCAGCAGGTCCTTGCGTTTGAATCAGACATTCTCGAATACGACGACATCTTCAATGGCTCCCATGTCATCGAAGGATTGACCGAGGAACTCGTTGCCGCCGCACAAGCGGAACTCGATGATGTGCTCGCCCACGGTGGGGCATTCGCCGCCATCGAGGAATTGAAGGGGCGCCTCGTCGCTTCGAACACCGAACGAGTTCGTCGCATCGAAACCGGCGAGCAAATCGTCGTCGGCGTCAACAAGTTCACCGAAGCCGCCGACTCTCCTCTGGCCGGAAACGAATCAATCCTCCGCGTCGATCCAGCCGTCGAGGCGCAAACCATCGCCGAGGTTGAGACGTGGCGAAACCAACGTGACAACGCCCTCGTCGAAGCGGCTCTCGCCGAACTGCGCCGGGTTGCGACCACCGACGAGAACATCATGGGCGCAACCATCGCATTGGCAGTCGCCGGCGGAACGACCGGCGAGTGGGCCGGTGCACTGCGCGACGTCTTCGGCGAATACCGAGCGCCCACGGGTGTCGCAGCGGCGGCAGGGGTTGGCACTCTGCCTGCGGATCTTCGAGCTGTCGCCGAACGAGTGAAGAACATGCCGGGTGGTCCGCCCCGTCTCCTGGTGGGCAAGCCCGGACTCGATGGTCACTCCAATGGCGCCGAACAAATCGCCGTGGCGGCACGCGACGCGGGTATGGAAGTCATCTATCAGGGAATCCGCCTGACACCGCAGCAGATCGCAGCCGTCGCTCGCGACGAAGACGTCGACGTTGTGGGTCTTTCCATTCTTTCTGGAAGCCACATGCAACTCGTACCCGATGTTGTGTCGCGGCTTCGTGCTGAAGGCGTCAACTGTCCCGTCATCGTCGGTGGAATCATCCCCGAAGACGACCGTCCCAAACTTCTCGCCAGTGGAGTCGCCCGGGTCTACACGCCCAAGGATTTCGAACTCGGGAACATCATGAGCGACATCGCCGACCTCGTCGCCGAAACCAGAAACTAACGAACTCAATCGCCGAACTTAATCGTCGAGTTCGGCAATCACCTGTTCGGTATCTGCGCCCATAGGCCGCGCTGCGAATCGGACCCCTCCCGGAGTTTTCGACAACCGGGCAATGACGTTCTGCATCGGTACACCATCGACGGTGATGATCGCGTCACGCTCTCGGAGATGGGGGTCGTTGACGACATCGGTCATCGAATACACCGGTGCCACCGCCACCTCGGCGCGCTCGGCGTCGGAAAGCACCTGATCGAGTGTCCGGAGCGACACCCATTCGCTCACGATCTGATCAATCACTTCTCGATTTTCGACACGATTTTCGAATCCGGCGAACCGTGGATCGTTCGGAACTCCGACCATCTCCAAAAATCGTTGGGCCACTGATTCCGCGGTTGCCGAAACCACAACCCACCGTCCATCGGAACATTCGTAGATGTTGCGCGGGACCGTATAGGGAATCCCTGAACCAAGTCGGGGCTGTTCATACCCAGTCAGCGCGTTTGCCGATACGAGGGGCCCCATCAAATGCAGCATCGACTCGAGAAGATTCACGTCGACAACCTGACCAACTCCGGAATGCACAGCAACCATCGTGGCGAAAGCAGCCACGATCGCCGTGACTTCATCGGTGAGGGCAATCGGCGGGAGAATCGGGTTCCCATCGGCCTCTCCATTTACGTTGGCGAATCCCGACATCGCTTCAGCGATCGACGCGAACCCTGGACGATGACGGTAGGGACCGGTCTGACCAAAGCCCGTCACGCGAGTGACGACAAGTCTTGGATTCGTTACGTGCAGAACTTCGGGATCGAGCCCGAGTGCTTCGAGCTTGCCTGGCCGGAAATTCTCGACGAGAACATCGGCGGTATCGAGAAGTCGCCGCAGGACCGACAGGCCTTCCTCGGTTTTCAGATCAAGGATGATTGTTCGCTTCCCACGACCAGCGATTTTCCAAAACAACGTGACGTCATCGGATGGGTCGCGCCAACCCATAGAACGAACGGTGTCGCCAGACCCTGGTCGCTCCACCTTGATGACATCAGCACCGAAATCGGCGAGATGTCGAGCACATCCCGGGCCAGCAAGGACCGTCGAAATGTCGACAACACGAAGATCCGAAAGTGGTCCGGTCACTGAACTCATTGGTCGACGCTATCCAATAGGGATGAAGTCGGAAGTTCCCTCGCTCAGATCAACGCGTAGTTCACCTACCGGCGACGCCAATCGAGTCGGCTCCGGACCTTCAAGCAGATCAGAAGACACGGCAACCTCTCCTCGAATCGCCGCTTCATCAGCGGAACGACTGAGAACGATTGCTTCTTCGAGCACGCCGCGCGCCGAACTTCCCAGTAGCGAGAGATCATCGGAGACAAGGACCATCCCTCCCGAGACTCCAACCGCTTGAGCCCATGTCCGGGCCGCTTGTGGGGTCAGGTCAGTCTGTTCCGAGCGCAGCATCAGACAATCGGGGTCATTGAGCCACAAGCGACGGTGCATGAATGAACGCGTTGCGGTGGCCGACCAAGCATGTCGAGTCGCTGGTTGCGTCTCGGCATAGCCCGAGAGCATCGAGACTTCGGAGCGCAACGACCACGAGGGCGCGACATCAGCCCCGATCCGGTTGGCATCGACCACTCCAACTGAATGGGAGAGCGGGACACCGCATCCCAAGAGAAACGTGTCGCTACCAGCACCCGCACGAAGTGCATCGAAACCGGCACGGACGCGTTGCGCGGGAGTGAACGAACGGTCCGACCACACGCCATCGAATGACGGCGAAAACGTGAAGTCGAGTTTGAGATAGGTGTACCCCATGGCAACCACTGTCGACGCGAGTTCTCGAAGATGTTCCTGTACCTCCGGAACAGTTGTGTCGAGACCGAACATCAGACCGCCCATACCCCCGCCCCACGGCGCATTGAACATGTTCAGCAATGGCTCACCGTCAAACCCGCGGGCAAGCCACTCCGGATGCTCCGCCGCCACCACCGAGTCGGGTGCAACAAGAAACGGTGCCAACCACAGGCCCGGACGTCGACCGTGTCCAGAAATTTTCGCGGCCATCGATTCGAGGCCTGAGGGGAACTTGTCGTTCGTGGTCAGCCAATCCCCGATTGCCGATTGGAATCCATCGTCGACCTGAAAAACATCGAAGGGCCACTCGTCGGCATGCTGCAAATTGGAGTTGATGTCCTGCTCGGCCACATCGTGGAAGTAGTGATACCAACTGCACCAGCCGACCTGATGACCGGCGCCGACCCTCGCTCCGCCCAGCGATCCCACCGTCGATGCCCAAGTCGAGAGCAACGCGTCGACTGACCCACCACTGGCAATCAGCACGTCATGGAGTTCACGTCGCTCCCCCTCGGCGAAGACGACATCGCCGAGAAATGCTTCGCACCAAAGTTCGGTCCCGGTTGGACCAGTGTGCAAACGCATCGTTCCGTCGTGATTCTTCCCATTCGCGAAACCGACGAGGATCGGGATGTCGGAGTCATCGATAAGGACAGTCAGCCATTCAGAACGAAGTTCGTCGTCCACCTCGACGACTCGCTGATCGGCCTGATTGATGGCCCGGATCATCTCGATTGAACCCGGAGCGAGCGATCGGTCGCGGTCGCGTCCGAAAACTGCGACATCGCTGGGGCTCCATGATTGATAGCCGTGGCGAAGCATCCGCAAGGGACCTGCGACATCGACAACGCGAAAAACGAGCGACACTGATCGCACTGGCAGCAACCGAGAATCATCTCGGGCAATCCACCACGACCATCGATCAGACTCGGCTCCTGCAGGAAGTTGATCGCCACCCCACTCGCCCCCGGCGGTGACGCCGACGGCGAATCCGTCGGTTCCATCGCCTGGGGTGGGCCGCCGGGAAAGGGGAATCAGGCCGAACCCGGGCATCTCGATTCGGTCGATGGACAGTCGCATAGGCCGAGCGTAGAACTCGATGCATCGTCCGCGGCAGTGATCTGCCTACGCTTCGACACGATCAAGGAGAAACCATGACTCGCATCGGTTACCAAATTCCCAACTTCACCTACCCGGGGGTCGGACCCGCCGAACTCTTCGCCACCGTCGCGAAGCAGGCCGCCGCTGCCGACCGGTCGGGCTTCGACACCATCATGGTGATGGATCACTTCTATCAATTGCCGATGCTCGGCGACCCCTCCAAGTACATGCTTGAGTGCTACGCCACGCTCGCCGCACTCTCACAGCACACCACCAACGCCCGTCTCGCCGCTCTCGTAACCGGCAACACCTACCGGAACCCAGCACTTCTTGCGAAGACCATCACCACTCTCGACATCGTTTCGGGCGGGCGTGCGCAACTCGGCATCGGAGCGGGATGGTTCGAACTCGAACACGACTCTCTCGGCTTTGAATTCGGAACGTTTACCGACCGATTCGAGAAACTCGAAGAAGCGCTGCAGATCATCCTTCCGATGCTTCGCGACGAGCGTCCCACGTTCACCGGCAAGTACTACTCAGTCGATAACGCCATCAATCAGCCTCCTCCGATCAGTCGAATCCCGATCATGATCGGCGGAAGCGGCGAGAAGAAGACGCTTCGTATGGTTGCGCAGTATGCCGATTCCGCCAACTTCACCTGCGGGCTGGATGAAGTGCCGAGGAAGATGGATGCCCTCGCAGCGCACTGTGAGCGCCTCGGCCGAGATCGCAACGAGATCACGGTCAGCAAGATGGGACTTTGCGTGATCGCACCCACCGTCGATGAGGCCTACCAGGAAGCGAAGTCGTTCATGCTTGGCATGGGTGTCGATCTCGATGCCGTCGACGACGCCACACGCGAGATGTTTCTGTCCATGGTGTGGTGGGGCGGCTCGGAACAGATCGAGGAATGGTTCGTAAAGGTCAAGGATCTCGGTCTCGACGGCGTCACGGTGTCACTACCAGCCAATGGAACAATCTCCGAACGCATTGAGCAGCTCGGAGAAGTGGCGACAAAGGTGTTCGGCAGCGCTGCTCAGTGACGAGCGGCGGGGCGGGCACGCCGTGACGCGATCGGACGCGACCACCAGCGGCCACTGAACCGCCAACGCGATTCAGGCTCGACCTCTTGACCCACAAGAATGCGCGGGCGCGTGACCTCGATAGCCGCGGCAATTGCCGCGGCTTCCTCGACCGTGGGTTCGGGCGTGATGCGCACGCTCGGCTCACTCACAACGGGATGTTTCCATGCTTGCGATGCGGGAGTTCCTCGCGCTTGGACTTCAGCATTTCCAAACCAGCGATCACCTTCATGCGGGTGTCGGCAGGATCGATGACATCGTCGATAAAGCCACGCTCGGCAGCGACGTAGGGGTTGGCGAACCGTTCGGTGTAGTCATCGATGAGTTCAGCACGACGCTTCTCGGGATCGGCTGCAGCCTGAAGTTCGCGGCGATAGAGGATCTCGACCGCGCCGTTGGGCCCCATCACGGCGAGTTCAGCCGACGGCCACGCAAAGGCCAGATCAGCGCCGATGGACTTGGAGTTCATGACGACATAGGCGCCACCGTAGGCCTTACGAGTGATCACCTGAATACGAGGAACGGTTGCTTCACAGAACGCGTAGAGCAACTTCGCGCCATGTCGAATGATGCCGCCGTATTCCTGATCAACACCAGGAAGGAAACCAGGGACATCGACGAACGTGACGAGGGGGATGTTGAACGCATCGCAGGTGCGCACGAACCGCGCGCCCTTTTCGGCTGACTCGATATCAAGAACGCCGGCGAGAACCATTGGTTGATTCCCGACGATGCCAACCGATTCGCCATTGAGACGGGCGAATCCACACACGATTGAGCCAGCCCAGCGGGGGAAGTACTCGAAGAAATCACCGTCATCGACAACAGAGGCGATGACTTTTTTCATGTCGTACGGGATGTTTGGACTTGCCGGCATGATGTCGATGAGTTCAGGACAACTGCGTTGCGGATCGTCGTCGGTCGGCATCGGGGGTGCCGTCTCGAGATTGTTCGAGGGCAGGAATGAGAACAGGTACTTGACGTCATCAAGACATGAGTGCTCATCGGGCGAAACGAACGTTGCCACGCCGGACTTACTGGCGTGCGATTTTGCACCGCCGAGTTCCTCGAGTGTGACTTCCTCGCCGGTCACGGTCTTCACAACATCAGGACCAGTAATGAACATGTGCGAGGTTTCGTCGACCATGAAGATGAAGTCGGTCATTGCGGGGCTATACACCGCGCCACCGGCGCATGGGCCGAGGATGACCGAGATCTGCGGGGTCACACCGGAGGCAAGAACATTGCGGTGGAAGATGCCGCCATAACTGGCCAGCGACACCACGCCTTCTTGGATTCGGGCACCAGCGCCATCGTTGAGTCCGATGAGCGGAGCACCAACCGAGAGAGCAAGATCCATCACCTTGTGGATCTTCTCGGCGAAGACCTCGCCCAGTGCGCCACCGAAGACAGTGAAGTCTTGAGAGAACACGAAGACCTTGCGACCATCGATGGTTCCCCAGCCGGTCACGACACCATCGGTGTACGGGCGCTCCTCGATGCCACTGTCGTGGGCACGGTGGCGGGCGAGCATGTCCAGTTCGTGGAACGAGCCCTCGTCGAGCAGGTACTCGATCCGCTCGCGGGCAAGAAGCTTGCCCTTAGCGTGCTGGCGTTCGACCGAACGTTCTGAACCGGCGTGAAGGGCTTGTTCCTTGCGCTCGGCCAGTTGGGCGAGGCGCTCAGTCATGGGGTGTTCTGACATGGCGCCAACACTACCCAGCCCAAGCTTGGGCCCCGGAATACAGCTCGACCTGACCGATAGCCCATTCGGTGCAGACTCGGTCTAGCCTTCACCTCCAGACACATCGCCGCCGATCTCGGCTCAGGAAGGACACTCCATGGTGATTGCGGAAATCTTCGGTTGGGACATCGTGATCGTTCTGGCCATCATTGCCCTCCTCTTCGGAGGCGCAAAGCTCCCCAAACTCGCTCGATCACTCGGTTCAGCGAAGGGCGAATTCGAAAAAGGCCTCAAAGAGGGAGAGTCGACAAAGTCGACGGAATCCAAAGCTTCCGACTCATCTGAGAAGTCCGAGTCCTAAGTCTGACATCTACCCCGTCATCCGTTCCAACTTAACTGGACGAAAAGACACTGGCCGGCCCTCGGGTCGGTCAGTTGCGCAACTGGACCAGTTTCGCGGCCCGCTCAACGAGTCGGGGTGCATCGATGCGGGCAACCACTTCAGCGAATTCGGGACGAGGCCCTTTCCAACGAAGCTCGTCGATTTCGGAGAACGTTGGTGCATCGGTCACGACCGTTGCGATCCGGCGAAACAAAAGTGCGAGATCCATCTGATCTCGCAACGTCGTCGCAAGCTTTGCGGCACCTCGAACTTGGACGTCCCAATCGGAAGCATCAGCAGGGATGTTCTCGATATGCAGATACCGGCCGAGAACGGTCGAGGCGGACTTCGCCCCCCATCCCGGAAGCCCAGGGAATCCATCCGAAGAATCTCCCATGAGCGCGAGATAGTCGGGGATTGATTCGGGAGGAACGCCGAACTTCTCCACCACGCCATCGTGATCAAAGAGCTGACCCTTCCGTCGGTCGAACTGCACCACTCGCGTGCCGACCACACATTGCGCAAGATCCTTGTCGGGGGTGCAGATCAGAACCTGATCTACGTCTTTGTCCGCCGCGGCGCGCGCTGCGGCTGATCCCATTCCGTCATCGGCTTCGTGCTCGATCATCGAGAAAACCGAGAAACCTGCGGCCACAAGCACTTCGTCGAGCAGGGGAAATTGATCACCCAGTTCGGGATCAAGATCTTCACCTGACTTATAGCCATCCCAGAGTTCGTTGCGAAAAGAATCGACCGTGCGGTCGGTCGCAACCCCGATATGAGTCACTCCCTCTTCAAGCATGTTGAACATCGACATGACGACGCCGCGGGTGGCAGCGACTTCCATGCCTTCGGAGTTCGCTCGGGATGGAAGGGCGAAGTGGTGGCGGAACAACTCGTAGGTCCCGTCGACAAGATGTACCTGCATGGCCTGTAGTCCACCACTTCCCGGTGCACAGGAGCGCAACGCACCACCAGTGGCGATCGTGGCCCTAGCCTCTGCGTATGCCAAAACCCACGGACCGACTCGCCAACCTGCGGAAATGGAATATCGGAGTCGGTGGCCTTCACCTGATCCAAGGAATTGTGATCCTGCTGATCAGCACCAGTTTTGCGATTCCGATCGTGGCGACAGTGCAGACCGGACCGCCGGGAGCACCTGGTTCGCTTTCGGTGTCCAAGACGTTTTTCGACTTCAACTTCCCGATAGCGATCGCAATCTTCCTGTTCCTCGCCGCAGGCGATCACCTGCTCACGTCGATCACTCCGGTACGGGCCTGGTACGAGCGCAACCTTTTGCAGGGAATTAACTATGCGCGTTGGATCGAGTATTCGATAAGTGCCTCGATCATGATCCTGTTGATCTGTCTTCTGAATGGGATCAATAACTTCTACGCACTGTTGGCGATTTTCGGCGTGAACGCAGCGATGATCCTCTTCGGTCTCGTGATGGAACAGGTGAATCGCAATCGCGACTCAGTCAACTGGTGGCCATTCATCTTTGGCTGCATCGCCGGCATCGTGCCGTGGATTGCGATCACGATCGGACTCGTCTCCGCCGCAACCGACAACACCATCATCGACGGTGTTCCCGCCAATGCCGATGGTGTGCCCCCATTCGTTTACGGCATCGTGATTTCACTCTTCCTGCTGTTCAATTGCTTCGCACTCAACCAGTGGCTTCAGTATCGAGGCAAGGGGAAGTTCACCGACTACCTCTACGGCGAAAAGGTGTACCTCGTGCTCAGCCTTGTGGCCAAGAGTGCGCTCGCTTGGCAGATTTTCGCTGGCACCCTGGCCAGTTGACCGAGAATCAAGCTCTCGGGAGCCACGTCGGAAAGGTCACCGTAATTACCGGAGCAGCCACCGGCATCGGTCTCGCCACACTCAGTGCGAGTTTCAGTTCCCGACGCCAGAGTCCTTCTTCCTGAGAAGCGATTCCAGTGCGCGGACAAACCGACCCGCAGATGCGTCATCGACCATAAGGAAGAGGCTCGGCTCAAATAACTCGGCCTCGAGCAGAGCGACTGAACCGTCGTCCAGAGTGACGAAGTCGTAGCGGGCATAGAGCAGGTGCTGCTGAGATCCGATCCATCCACGGCTGCGAGCAATGCGCTCGACTTCATGGTTCACATCGTGCACAAGGGACCGTTCGTCCTCGATCAGCTTCGCAGCGCTGATCTCCTCGCGGTACTCACCGCCCACAAGCGTTCCTTCTTCGTCAAGCAACGGCCCCTTCCTGAACGAATGGGACATGACACCGTCAAAGAAGACTGCTCCGATCTCGCCCACCCGATCGACCGAGGACGCAAAGGGCTGCACCATCACGGTGAACCCGGCATCGAGGATGCGACTACCAAGTTGCTCCGCCCCGAACGATCCTCTCGAGAACCGGCCAGTCAGACGCGAACCGGCGGAGATGGACGGCTTCACAACGATCTGTGGTGCGTCGACTGCCGCAAGTGCCGACGTCAGTTCGGCATCAGACGAGGCGTAGATCGTCGGAATGACCGACAACCCGCTCTCCGCCAGTTCGGCCAAATACGCCTTATCGAGGTTCCATTCGATGAGTTCGATCGGGTTATGCAGGGTGGCAAGAGGTCGACGAGCGTGCAGCCACTCGCGGAACTCAGCAAGACGATCGACGTAGTTCCAAGGGCTGCGCACCACCACAAGATCGAAAGAGTCCCAGCGAACAAGCGGGTCTTCCCATGCGGCATGAACGAGGTCGATTCCTGCAGCGGCAAACGCGTTGACGTGGAACGGATGATCGAAATCATCATGCAGCATTGCCGTGTCGAGAGTGGTGACGAATGCGACTCGCGGCCGTGACTTCTCCATCAAGCGACAGGTTCGCTCATAGTTTGGAGGACCAGAACATGGTCCATGAAGGCCACGACCCTGGAACCGTCCCAAGACCGTCATGGTTCTTCGGCCATTCGGCCGCCGGCAGCGTGAGTGGCGAAGTTGGTGCTTCCTCGCCGTACCAAAGCTCGTGAATGCGACGAACGAAAAACCACTTTCCTTCGCGTCGTTCATAGGTATCGCGATAGAGGATGAACTGATGAATCCAACGATCGCCATCTTGGATCTGACCGTGGCAATACACCTGACCCACGGCATGGTCGTCATCAACGAGGTCGATCGCGTGCGTTCCCACATTCAACATTGAGATGCCGATACCGCCAAGAGATTCGGCGAATGATGCCCGTAGGGCATCGCGGCCGTAGGTGTCACGCCCAACGCGAACATCGTCAATGAACAGTCCGACCAAAGCGTCAAGGTCACGTGAATCGACCGCAACTGCGTAGTGGGAAGCAAGTTGGCGGATCTGCTCGTGGGCCCAGAGTCGTTCAACGATTTCGGGCACTTCGTCGGAGACCATGGCCTGAGCGTAGGACGATGCCTACCTCGGCGACCACATTCCCGGGGTCGTAACCTGCGGTAATGGCCGATCCCATCGACGCGCCGTCAGTGTTCGCCGACGGTTCGCTCTCCCTGCGTCTCTACCCCCACAACGAACTCAACGCCGTCGACATCGTCGATCAACTCTGCACACAGGCGGCCATCGCTGCCGATGCCGGATTCGACGGAGTAATGACTTCTGAGCATCACGGTGGTTTTGCCGGCTATCTCCCCAACCCGTTGCAGGTGACCGGTTTCCAACTCGGATCGATGTCACGAGGTTGGGCCGCTGCTTGTCCCGTGCTGCTTCCCTTGCGCCCAGTTGCCATGCTCGCTGAAGAAGTTGCGTGGCTCGATGCGAAATTCCCGGGTCGGGTCGGCATCGGCGTTGGCTCCGGTTCTCTCCCGCTTGATTTCGAGGCAATGGAGGTCGACCAAACCACGGCTGTTGATGTTTTCAAGCGGGACCTACCTCGACTCGTGGCGATGCTTTCGGGTCGCGAACTCGGTGTCCTCGAAGACGATCGTGCCCTGCGAATGCTCTCGGCTTCTCCGATTCCCGTCATCAGCACCGCCATGAGCCCAGCAGCAGTGCGTCGAGCCGCCCTATGCGGTGCGGGAGTGATCTACGACGGCGGAAGTAACCCCGATCGATTGCGCATACTTTCCGATGCCTTTGTCGATGCCGGGGGTACCGCACCGCGCATCCTGATCCGTCGAGTCTGGCTCGGTCCGCCGCCGAAGGAAGCGTTCGAAGCCCAGTTCGAGGTGTACCGCAGCTACTCACCGGCTGATGCGTTATCTCATTGGCGCGACAACGGATGGATCTGCGGTGACGATCCCTCCGCCCTCGCCGAAGAACTTGCTGCCGCAATTGTGCACACTGGCTGCACCTGCCTGAATCTGCGCATCCATGCCCCAGGGGTCGCCGCTGACGCAGCAAGGGAACAGATCGCAGTGCTCGGAACCGAGGTGCTTCCGCACCTGCGGGAACGTCTGGCAATTGGTTAAGGCTCTAGACCTCAACACCTTCGAGATCTTGGCGAACCAACGTCCGGTAGAGATCGGCGTAGAGGCCATCAGCGGCAAGTAGTTGCTCATGGCGACCACGCTCGACGATCTGCCCATTCTCAAGCACAAGGATCTGATCGGCACCAGTGATCGTCGAAAGGCGATGAGCCACAACCAGTGCAGTTCGCCCTGCGAGCGCAGTGGCAAGGGCTTGTTGCACGAGAGATTCGTTCTCGGAATCGAGATGACTCGTCGCCTCATCCAGCACCACGATCGCCGGCGCTTTCACAAGCACTCGTGCGATCGCCAGTCGTTGTTTCTCACCGCCGGAGAGACGATGGCCGCGTTCACCGACGACAGTGTCGTAGCCGTCGGGAAGGGCAGCGATCACATCATGAATCTGCGCCGCCCGACACGCAGCAACGATTTCGGCATCCGTTGCGTCAGGCCGGGCGTAGCGGAGGTTCTCAGCAACGGTGTCGTGAAACAGATGCGGATCCTGCGAGACGACGCCAACTGCACCGCGAAGCGAATCCAACGTGAGGTCACGAACATCGTGGCCATCGATTCGCACCGATCCCTCGGTGACGTCATACAGACGCGGCACCAGTGAACTCATTGTTGTCTTGCCGGCACCTGATGGTCCGACGAGAGCAATCAACTGTCCCGGAAGTATCGATGCCGAAACGTCATGCAGTACTTCTGCGCCCGGACCATCGTCAACTGAACCGCTCAATCCAATCTCCAACGACGCAAGTGACTCGTCGGCGCCCGACGGATAGCGGAACGTCACGTGGTCGAATTCAATTGCTCCCTTCGCGGGAGGTAGATCGATTGCGTCCTCTTTATCGTCGAGAGAGTTGCGCAGATCAAGGACTTCGAACACACGATCAAACGAGACGAGCGCGGTCATGATGTCGACGCGAGCGCTGGACAACGCTGTGAGCGGTTCGTAAATACGAGTGACCAACGCCGCCAGGGCAACAAGGGTGCCGAGGGTTATCGCTTCAGAGATGACCAACTGGCCACCAACCCAATAGACCAGCGCCGTACCAATGGCTCCAACCAGCGCAAGAGCAATAAGAAACGTACGGCTGTACATCGCACTCTGGATGCCAATGTCGCGCACTTCAGCGGCGCGGTCTGAGAATTCCTTGCTTTCGCGTCGGCGATTTCCAAACAGTTTCACGAGCAACGCGCCGGAGACGTTGAAGCGCTCCATCATCTGCGTATTCATCGCCGCGTTCAGATCGAAGCCGCGGCGGGTGATCGCCGAGAGTCGTCGTCCAACCCGTTTCGCCGGAATGATGAATACCGGTAGGACGAGCACGCCCATGAGCGTCAGTCGCCATTCGAGAAAGAACATGGCCGTCAGCGTGGTGATGAGCACTATGACGTTCGAGACGACCGAACCGAGCGTCGTCGTGACTGCTCGTTGTGCGCCGATGACATCGTTGTTAAGGCGGCTCATCAACGCGCCGGTCTGAGTGCGAGTGAAGAACCCAATTGGCATCGCCGAGACGTGATCGAACAACTGCACCCGAAGGTGATAAATCAGCCCCTCACCGATTCGAGATGAGTACAGGCGCTCGAAGAACGACATCGTCGCCGAGAAAACCGCGGCCGCGATGACGATCGCCGCCAAGACATGTAGGCGACCCCGATTCCCTTCAGGAATCGCGTTATCGATGATCTGACGGAAAAGCAGTGCCGGTACGAGTCCCAAAAGGGCCTGAATGATGATGACGAATATGAAGAGCGCAATGGCCCATCGAAACGGACGGGCATAGGTGAGCACTCGTCGAATCGTGCGACGACTGAGTGACTTTCCGGCAATCGCATCGCGATTGCCGGCCATCATCATGTGGAGCGAACTAGGCATCATGGTTCGCTCAGGTTAGGACCGGCCGATCGAGTTCACGCATGGACGCGCCACCGGCGCCCCACGGGCGCCGGTGTTGGTGGCGGAAAGTGAGGGATTCGAACCCTCGGTGACCCGAAGGCCACAACGGCTTTCGAGGCCGCCCCATTCGTCCGCTCTGGCAACTTTCCGTCTTCGACACTAGTGGCCCCCCTTCTGAAGGAGCCAACGCGCTGGCGGGACCGAAGGACTCTCAGCGCAATCCGGCAAAGTAGGTCGACAACAATTCGCTGCACTCCGCGGCCCGGACATCGGACACGGTCTCGAACTCGTGGTTTAGACGGGGATCGCTACCGAGTTGGTAAAGCGATCCACACGCGCCGTTCTCGTAACTGCGGGCACCAAAGACCACCCGCGCGACGCGAGCATTGACCATCAGGCCAGCGCACATTGCACACGGTTCGAGGGTGACCACAACCGTTGCATTTTCCAACCGCCACGACCCAAGTTGGGCCGCCGCATCGCGAACGGCAAGAAGTTCGGCATGTGAAGTGGGATCCTGCGATTGCTCACGCTCGTTGTGACGACGGGCGATCACCTTGCCGTCGACGACAACAACAGCCCCAATCGGGACCTCGCCCTGCTCACTACCGATTCGCGCCTCTTCGATTGCGAGACCCATGAGCTCGTGGTCTGAGAGCGGGGAAGTATCGCTCGCAACTTCCATTCCGTCTCCGATCACGTGTGACTCACTGGTGCTGATGGCGGAGGGAGTGGGATTCGAACCCACGGTGAGTTTCCCCACACACGCTTTCCAAGCGTGCCGATTCGGCCGCTCTCGCACCCCTCCCGGGAACCAACCAGCATCGCCGGATGGTGTTCCAGTGGGACAGGGTATCGTTGCTGGCGACCCGCTCTCGCGTGTGGCGGTCGGGTCCTGTGCAATCGGAACCCGCGAATCGAGTCAGGGCCGGAAGGCAGCAGCTCTCAACGGGATCACCGATGTGCCGCAGGTCGCCTGACCGTCACACGGGAGAGCGGGTCTTTTGGCGCCCGAGAAGCCGATGAACCCTTGGCGAGGCCGGAACTCTCCAACGGGACTCGGGGCGATGGCGGTCCCAGCCGATCGGTAGGCTCGCCCCGATGTCCTACCAGTCGCTCTACCGTCGCTACCGCCCGACCCGCTTCAGCGAGGTCCGCGGCCAAGAGCACCTCGTCACCGCTCTGCGCAACGCCGTCACCGAGGATCGTCTCGGTCATGCCTATCTCTTCTCCGGCCCTCGTGGCACCGGCAAAACCTCCACCGCCCGCATCCTGGCCAAGGTCCTCAACTGCGAGAACCCTGTCGATGGCGAACCGTGTTGTGTCTGCGATTCCTGCCTCTCGATCGATGCCGGCACCAGTTTCGATGTGCACGAACTCGACGCCGCATCGAACAACGGTGTCGATGCAATTCGCGATCTCATTGCAAGCGCATCGCTCGCCACCCCCGGCCGCTACAAGGTGTACATCCTCGATGAGGTCCACATGCTCTCGACCGCAGCGTCGAACGCATTGTTGAAGACGCTCGAGGAACCGCCCTCACATGTCATCTTCGTGTTGGCCACGACCGACCCGCAGAAAGTGCTGCCCACTATCCGCAGCCGTACTCAGCATTTCGAAGTGCATCTGCTCTCAGCCGCCGACCTCGAAGGTCTTGTCGATCACGTCGTCGCCGATGCTGGTCTTGAACTTTCATCCGAAGGTCGCGCGTATGTTTTGCGCGTAGGTGCAGGATCAGCCCGAGACACACTTTCAGCACTCGACCGCGTCGTAGCCGCCGGCGGTATTCCCGATTCCGAAGACGCCGTCGACGAACTCATCGAAGCATTGTGCGAACGCGACACCGGTCGGGCACTCATCGCTGTCGAAGGAGCGTTATCGCGCGGTCGCAATCCGCGAGTTCTTGGTGAGGCGCTCATCTCAGGTCTTCGCGACGTCTTCCTCGCGTCGGTCGGCGCTGACCTGTCGCGACTTACCGACACCGATCGCGCTCGTGCCACCGAACAGGGCCGTCGTCTTGGTGCCGCCGGCGCCACTCGCGCTCTCGAAGCATTAGGCGAAGCATTCGTGGGAATCCAAGACGCTCTCGATCCTCGAATTCCCCTCGAGGTCGCACTCGTCCGCCTCACCCGTGACGATGCTGATGTCTCACTGTCTTCGTTGGCCGATCGCATCTCACGTCTCGAGCGCGAAGGTGTCGTTGCTGGCAATGCCGTTCCGGCCACTCCCGGTCCGGCGCGCCCGACGTCACCTCCCCCGCCCGTTGCCGACGACGAAGCCGATGACCCCGCTGCGGTCGACACCAGCACCATGCCCCCGGCCGGGAGTCGTCCTGCCGACGTCGCTCGTCAGGAACTGCGCCGTCGCACCGGTGCCGAGGAACCGGTCCGCCCCAGCCGCGCGGCGACTCGACCTCCGGCCCGACCAGCGCGCCCGACCCGACCCGGTTCAGGTACCGGTGCACCCTCTTCTGCACCGGGCGATGCCCCATCGGCGCCATCAGTGTCATCGACGCCGTCATCGGCGCCGTCAGCGGACGCACCTTCCTCCGCCACCGACACTGCACCCCTCGACGAACCCGAAGCCTCGACCCAAGCCGCTCCTGTGCCGAGCGGGGCCATGCCCGCGCTCGTCGACCTCACTCGCAGTTGGAGCGACACTCTTCTTCCCGCACTTCCGCAACGCTCACGCGCACGGTTCTCCGGCGGCCATTGGGTCGATGTCGTCGATGGCGTCGCTGTCTTCGGTCTCCCCAACGAACCTCATGCCACCCGATGCGAAGAATGTCGCCCCGAAGTCGAAGCTGTGCTTTCGGCTCACTTCGGTGCAACCGTTCCGATCCGTCTTGTCGTCGATGGCTCTGCTCCCGATCCGTCTGCCCCTCGCGGTGTCGCCGCCTCTCGACGCGCAGCTGCCGACGACAATCCGGTCGACGAGTCCATAGACCTCGAAGACCTCACCGATGCCCGAGGATCCAGCACCACCGGTGTCGACCGAATCGCCGCAGTGTTTCCCGGTGCTGAACTCGTCGACGAAGACTGACCCCCGTCCCTCGCCCCCTGGGAGCCCCAATGTCCGATCAGTTTGATATCGGTTCGATGCTGAGCCAAGCAATGGCGATGCAGCAACAGTTCGAACAGGCCCGCGACGACGCCGCGGCCCGTGAATTCGTTGGTCGAGCCGGCGGAGGTGCCGTCGCCATTCGTGTCACCGGCGGCCTGCATGTTCTCGATGTCTCGATCGCCCCTGAAGCGGTCGACCCCTCCGACATCGCCATGCTCGAAGATCTTGTGCTGGCCGCGTTCCACGATGCACTCGCACAGATCGACGAGATGCAACAAGAGGTTCTTGGACCATTCCAGAACACCGGGATGCCCGATCTCGGAGATCTTGCCGATCTCGGTGGCCTCGCCGATCTTGGTGCCTTCGGCGACCTCGAAGCGTTGGGCATGTTGGGAGCACCCGAGGTCATCGACATCAACGAGACCCATCCGGATGACCGACCGTGAGCGTCTACGCCGGTTCGGTCCAAGACCTCATTGACGAACTCGGACGCCTTCCCGGCGTCGGACCGAAGTCAGCGCAACGCATCGCCTTTCATCTCCTCAAACTCCCAACCGAGGACGCACTTCGGCTTGCCAGCGCGATTGTGGTCGTGAAGGAACGGGTCAGTTTCTGCACGATCTGCTTCAACGTCTCCGAGGGCGAGTCATGCGGGATCTGCACCGACACGCGGCGCGAGACCAGCGTTGTCTGCGTCGTCGAAGAACCACGCGACATCGTTGCCGTCGAAAAGACCGGCGAGTACCGCGGCCGCTACCACGTGCTCCAGGGCGCGATCAGCCCCATCGAGGGAATCGGCCCCGATCAACTTCGTGTGAAGGAATTGTTGTCCCGCATCGAACCCGAGGGCATCGAAGAAGTCATTCTCTGTACGAATCCGAACATCGAGGGCGAGGCCACAGCCATGTACCTCGGACGACTCTTGAAGCCGCTCGGCATTCGAGTCACAAGAATCGCCAGCGGACTTCCTGTCGGTGGCGACCTCGAGTACGCCGACGAGCTCACGCTCGGCCGCGCCCTCGAGGGTCGCCGCGATGTCGACTAATTCAGCCTGACGAAATCAGACTGACGAAATCAGACTGACTCAAGCAGGATGGCGTCGCCCTGACCGCCACCACCACAAAGTGCTGCGGCACCCTTGCCGCCACCACGACGCTTGAGCTCCATAAGAAGGTGCAACGCAACACGCGTGCCCGACATACCGATTGGGTGTCCGAGAGCGATAGCGCCACCGTTGATGTTGGTGATCTCGTCGGTGATGCCGAGTTTGGCCATCGAGGCAACGCCAACGGCAGCGAAGGCTTCGTTGAGTTCGAACAGATCGAGATCGCTGACCTTCATGCCAACTCGATTGAGTGCGTTATTGATGGCGTTTGCGGGCTGATCAAGCAGTGACGCGTCGGGACCAGCGACCTGTCCGTATCCAATGATTCGGCCGAGTGGCGTAATGCCGAGACGCTCGGCAGCGGCCTCGGAGGCCACGATGACAGCGGCGCCACCATCGGAAATCTGCGATGCATTTCCGGCGGTGATGTTCCCAGCTTTGTCGAACGCAGGACGAAGACCGCTCAGTGAGTCGTAGGTGGTCTCGGCGCGCACACCTTCGTCCTCGGAGAACAACTTGGGATCGCCCTTGCGCTGAGGGATCTCGACCTTGACGATTTCCTCGTCGAACAAACCTTCGGCCTGAGCCTTGACCGCACGAGCATGCGACAGCGCCGCAAGGGCATCCTGCGAGTCACGGCTGAGACCCGCAGTGGCCGCGTACTTCTCGGTGCCTGCACCCATCGCCATCTGATCGATGGCGCAAAACAGACCGTCGAACATCATCGAGTCGACGATCTTGCCGTCGCCCATGCGCAGACCAGCGCGAGCACCCGGCATCAGATAGGGAGCATTGGTCATGGACTCCATGCCACCGGCAACGACGATGTCGGCCTCTCCAGATTGGATGTAGAGATCGGCGAGGTGGATCGCATTGAGACCAGAGAGACACACCTTGTTCACGGTGGTCGAGGGAACCGACATCGGGATGCCGGCCTTGGTTGAGGCCTGACGGGCGGTCATCTGGCCAGCACCGCCAAGCAGCACCTGACCCATGAACACGTAGTCGACCTGTTCGGGAGTAAGCCCGGCGCGCTGAAGCGCAGCTCGGATGGCGATTGCCCCGAGGTCAGTGGCCTCGAACCCGGCCAACGAGCCGGAGAGTTTGCCGATTGGGGTACGGGCGCCAGCGAGAATGACCGATCCAGCCATGTCTGAACCTCCAAGAGGAATCGTTCCCAGCCATCGGCTCAGACAGGCGGCCGGCTGGAGGGACGTCGGTGTCCCGAGGGCGAACACTACCCGTCGGTAACCCAGACCACGCCATGTGCCGCAGGTATCGATCCGCATGGCCCTGACGGGGTCGGGACCGGTAGCGTGCCGACCCATGCAACCGATCATCGACGCCATCATCCAGGGAGCCCCCGGCGAGGAACTCGCGGCCATCCCCCTGCCCGAGTCCTACAAGGCCACCGTGGTGCTCGCCTCCGAGCAGACGATGTTCGACGGCATGGATTCAGCCGACAAAGACCCGCGGCAGGCGCTCCATCTCCAAGAGATCGCCATGCCCGAACTGGCCCCCGACGAGGCGGTCATTGCCGTCATGGCCAGTTCGATCAACTTCAACACGGTGTGGTCCTCGATTTTCGAGCCTGTCTCAACGTTCGGATTCCTGACGCGCCTCGGTCGCGAGAGCTATTGGGGCAAGCGTCACGACCAGCCGTTCCACGCCGTCGGATCAGATGCATCAGGAGTCGTGCTTCGAGTCGGTAGCGCCGTGCGCAAGTGGAAGCCAGGCGACAAAGTCGTTGTGCACTGCAACTACGTCGACGATCAGGACCCATCGAGCCACAACGACTCGATGCTCGGAGACAATCAGCGCATTTGGGGATTCGAAACCAATTACGGCGGTCTCGCCGAACTGTCGGTCGTGAAGGCCAACCAACTCATGCCGAAGCCTGCACATCTCTCGTGGGAAGAAGCATCGGTCAACGCGCTGTGCAACTCGACGAGTTACCGGATGCTCGTCAGCAAGAACGCTGCGCAAATGAAGCAGGGCGATGCTGTTCTCGTGTGGGGTGCATCGGGTGGCCTTGGTGGCTACGCAGTGCAGTACGTCCTCAACGGTGGGGGAACTCCTGTCGGTGTCGTGTCCTCACCCGAGAAGATCGCGCTGCTCAACGATCTTGGGGTCGAGCACGTCATCGATCGACGCGAGTCCAACTATCGGTTCTGGGCGGACGAGCACACACAAGACGAATCCGAATGGCGTCGCCTCGGTAAAGACATCCGATCAATGATCGGACGTGATGTCGACATCGTGTTCGAACACCCTGGTCGTCAGACCTTCGGTGCTTCGGTCTTCGTTGCGGCCCGCGGTGGCACGATCGTGACCTGCGCAGCCACAAGTGGCTTCATGATCGAATATGACAACCGCCATCTCTGGATGAAATTGAAAAACATCATCAGTTCCCATTTCGCCAACTACTCCGAGGCGTGGGCCGCGAACCAACTCATTTGCGAGGGAAAGATTCAGCCGATTCTTTCCGCCGTGTACCCCCTCGACCAGACCGGCGAAGCCGCCTATCAGGTGCACAAGAATCTCCACGAGGGCAAGATCGGCGTGTTGTGCCTTGCACCTTCAGAGGGACTCGGCATCGATGATCCAGAGTTCCGCGCGAAGGTCGGTGAGGATCGCATCACCGCGTTCCGCCGATACGGCGCCTGAACGGAGCATCCCACCATGGCCATCACCGCACGCCGACCTGGCGAAGAAGAATCAGGAGTCCAGATGAGTGACACCGCAGCGAACCAAAAGCCCCTGCTCACCGAAATCGATCACATCGCGATCGCCGTTCCCGATCTGGGTGCGGCCATCGACTACTACCGGGAAACCTTCGGTGCTGTGGTCGACCATCGAGAGATCGTCGAGAGCGACGGCGTTGAAGAAGCGCTGCTGAAAGTGGCCGAAAGTTACGTACAGCTGCTCACTCCGACTCGCGAAGATTCCACTGTTGCTAAGTGGCTCAACACCCGTGGTGGCCCGGGTATCCACCATGTGGGCTACCGCGTCGCTGATTGCGGTGAAGCACTTGAAGCCGTGAAGGCCCAAGGATTCCGCGTGCTTGACGACGCACCACGGCCCGGTTCTCGCGGAACCACCGTTGCGTTCATCCACCCCAAGGATGCTCTCGGCACGCTGATCGAACTCGTACAGGAGTAAGCCGCGATTAGGAGATGACCTCCTGCGATTAGCAGTTGGCCCGCTTCCATCCGTCGACAACTGTCGTTGCGTTCGCCACCCCGGAGGTATCGGAGTAGGAGTTCACCGCGCTGGTGGCCGCTTCGAAATTTGCTGCACTCGCCACCGTGTCGCCAAGCCAGGTCGAGTAGCCCTTCAGAACCTCGATCGCGCGCGCAACATCTGCGGGCACGCCATTGACGGCACGGGAAAACAATTCAACGTTGCTGGCGGTGTCACTGAGAATCCTCTGGCGCTCAGCAGCCCAGTTTCCCGCATTCCTTAGGCGCAAATCGCTCACTGATAACGCCGACGTCAGCGCCAAGCACTGCGCCTGCAACGAGCGTGGAGTCGTGGACGGAGCCGGGGACGGTGATTGAGTCGTCGACGTTGACGACGCCAGCCCCGGAGCCTCGGTACTCGGCGAAAGAGTCGACGGGGTGGACGATGAGGCAGGTGCTGTCGACGACGCCGAACTACACCCGATGAGGGTCACGGCCACCAGCATTGCCAGCGCAAAGCCGAGCAACCGCTCGGAACCTGTGTTCCGGAGAGTTCTCATGGCCCGACTCTACGGGCGTCAACGCCCGCTACCGTGCCGGGCATGACCGGCATGAACTACACCGTTACCGAACTGATGACGGCCACTGCCGATGCCATCAATGCCAGGCTCGGCGGCGCGATTTGGGTCGACGGAGAAATCTCCGGTCCCCGCGAGTCCCGCGGTCACTTCTATTTCGATCTCGTCGATCGCGACGACAAGGGTGCAGTGACCGCCAAGGTTCCCGTGGCGCTCTGGAGTCGCACCCGCAACAAGGTCGACCTCAAACTTCGCGAGGCCGGAACAGTCCGGCTCGAGGAAGGGGTGAAGGTCCGAATCCGCGGGCCCCTCGAGTTATGGCTCGCTGGTGGACGCCTCCAACTGTCGATGCAGGACATCGATCCCGCCTTCACCCTCGAGGCTCTCGAATCGGAACGAGAGCGTGTGCTCGCGCTCCTTCGAGCCGAAAACCTGATCGACCGCAATCAGACCCGCGCGCTTGCGCCGATGCCTCTGCACCTTGCGCTCATCACCGCTGACGAAAGTGCGGCTCAAGCCGATTTCATGCACTCACTGGTCGAAAGCGGTTTGCCATGGAACGTCGAGTTCATCGACTCCAAAGTGCAAGGGGCCGGCGCCGAGCGCACGATCGCCGCTGCACTCCGAACTGCCCAACGGCTGCAGGTCGATGTCATCGCTCTGGTTCGCGGTGGCGGCTCGCGACTCGACCTCGCAGTCTTCGACCACGAACTGGTCGCCCGCACGATCGCGACATCTTCCGTACCCGTCTTCACCGGCATCGGTCATGAGATCGATACCAGCGTCGCCGACGTCGTTGCCCACACCTCGAACAAGACGCCAACCGCATGCGCTGAAGCAATCATCGACCTCGCTCTTGAAGTTGTCGTTCGCGGCGAACGCGCGTGGACTGATATCGCCGACATCGTTTCCTCGACTCTCGATTTCGAACGCGATCGACTGGCCCGCTGTGCGCGCCATGCCGCTCTCGGGGCTCGTACCCGACTTACGGTCGAACGACACCGACTCCTCACCACGACATCACGGCTCGGTCGATCGCTCGACGCGACAGTGAAATCGGAACGTCAGATGCTCGAACTGTTCGCCGCTCGACTCAGTGCCGTCGATCCCATACGAACGCTGGCCCGGGGCTGGTCAATTACCCGAACCTCGAGCGGAACCGTCATCCGAAGTAGCGCCGACGTCGTTCTGGGCGACACTCTTGTCACCACGTTCTCCGACGGCTCCGTCACCAGTACCGCCACTGCAATCGATTGAGAGACACCATGGCAGCAAAAAAGGACACCACCGATTCGCTCGGTTACGCCGATGCCGTCACCGAACTCGAGGCCATCCTCTCCGAACTCGAGGCTGACGATGTCGACGTCGACCGTTTGGCTGAGCAAGTTCGTCGAGCCGCCGATCTCATCGAGTTGTGCCGTGGACGACTCGAAAGTGCTCAAGTCGAAGTCACGCGCATCGTTGCTGATCTTGATGCACTCGACTCCGACGACGAGGACGAGTGAGCCCATCCCCAACCGCTGCAGTTCCACCGGCGATCACCTCGGTCGCCGGTCCGGTTGAGGCGCGACTGCGCTCGGTCCTCGACAGCGAACGAGCACGATGGGTAGCGGTAGATGCCGATCTCGCCGTTCCCCTCGAAGTGCTCTCACGCTTCGTCCTCGATGGCGGGAAACGACTTCGTCCCGCGTTCTGTCATTGGGCCTATGTCGGGGCTGGTGGCCGCGCCGACGATCCTTCCGTGATCGATGCCGGAGCGGCATTCGAACTTCTGCACGCGTTCGCTCTCGTCCACGATGACGTTATGGACGGCTCATCGACCCGCCGCGGCGAACCAACTGTGCACATGACGTTCGAAGCGGACCACAACAACCACGGTTGGAACAGTGAGGCCCGTCGGTACGGAGAGGGTGTCGCGATCCTGGTCGGCGACCTCGCCGAGGTCTACGCCGATCGATTGATGTCTGGTGCGTCGCCGGCTGCTTTCGGAGTCTGGAACGAACTCAAGATCGAGTTGAACATCGGACAATTCCTCGACGTCCTCGGAGCGGCACGCGGTGAGGTCGATCTCCAGACAGCGCGAAAGATCGTTCGCTACAAGTCCGGCAAATACACCATCGAACGTCCCCTGCACGTGGGGGCCGCACTCGCCGGACACCTCGACGAACTTGAAGTTCCGCTTTCGCGTTTCGGGGAACCGCTGGGTGAGGCGTTCCAGTTGCGCGACGACATCCTTGGCACCTTCGGCGACAGTGCACGAACCGGGAAACCCGTCGGCGATGACCTGCGAGAGGGAAAGCCCACCCCGATGCTGGCCATTGCATCGCACCGTGCTGACTCGAAACAACGAGACGTGCTCAGTCGCGTTGGCAGTTCTGATCTTTCGTCCGACGACGTCATCGACATCCAGACGGTCTTCACCGATACCGGCGCACTCGCGCAGGTCGAAGCCGATATCACTGCGCTCACCGCACAGGCAGTCGAGGCTCTTGAACACACTGCACTCACTACCGAAGCTCTCGAAGCGCTTCGGGAACTTGCGGTGTACGTCGGCGCGCGCGACATCTGACGCGCTGAAGCCTTACGAGAATGAAGCGATTGCTTCTTCCAGCGGAAGTTCGATGACCCCAATATCGGAGGCCACTGCTGCCATCCACTCGGGTCGGATCCGCGCACTTACAACGATGGGATTCTCAATTTCAGAATCCTCAAGCACGAACCGGACATACTCGAGCGCGTAATCCGGTGGACGCGGATCCCGGCTCAGTTCGAGGAGTGCATAGGGGTCTGGAGTGGCGTTGGTTGACGACGGAAGGACGTTCACATAGGGGGTCGGGGGTTGTGATCCGCCTCCTGAAACTCCTGAACCGTCGAAGAGCACGACACCATGAACCAGCGACGTGCGAGCGCCAGCGATGAGCAGACCCACCCATGCTCCGAACCCACGACCAACGATCGTGACTGGACCGTGCACTGCGAGCACCGCATCAACATCAGACATCAATCCCTCGGGGGTGTACCCACCGCTCACAGGAACACCGGAATCGCCGTGCCCGGTGAAGTCGAGAGCGAGAACCGGACCCTTCCACGTCGAAGTCCACGCCGGCCGTGACAGTGGAGAGTGCTCGCCAAGTCCGTGCAGTAACAGCAACGGTCGGCCCTCACCTTCAGCGAGGGTGTGCAATGCCAGTCGCAGTCGACCATTGGGCAGGTACTCGGTGGTTCGTGTCATCGAAACGACTCCAAGAACTCAAGCACGAGATCAGCGATGAAACGCGTTTGCTCGATGTGCAGGAAATGACCGATGTCGTCGAAGAACTCGAGACGACCACCGGGCGGGAGAAACGGTTCGATGTCGCTGCGTCGGCTCTTCCATCCCATCGGGTCATCCTGAACACCGGAGAGAACACCGAGGAACGGCATCTCGAGGGCCGCAAGATGATCAAGCGACCACCCCGGACGCCACGGACCGAATCCGCCGAGATGCAGCACGGGATCGATCTTCCAGCGCCAACCTTCGGCGTCCTGATGAGCACCAACGGTGACGAGGTATTCGAGCCATTCACGCGACAGTCTGGGATTCATTGGTTGGCGACGCTGCGCCAATCCTTCGATGGTGTCAGGACGGCGAGTGAGTTCATTCCGGCGCCGACGCCGATCAAGACCGGCGGAAAGATCAGCGCGTCGCATGCGTTGACGTTCGCGATCATTGACATCGGGCGAAGAGAACTGTGAGGGGAGGCCGTCGAGGTTCACGAACGCCCGAGCCAACGATGGTCGGCCATCGAGAAGGTCGAGCAGTTGTCCTCCACCTTTCGAGTGACCAAGCATCACGATGGGTTCAGTACTGATCGACTGAATCGCGGCCAGATGGTCGCGTACGTCAGCCGCCCAACCATAGAGATCGGCGCGATCGGAATCACCGTGACCTCGCGCATCCCACGCAACTACTCGCCAACCGGCATCAGCGATCATCGGTGCGAAGACATCGAAGGTACGAGAGAAGTCGAAACCTCCGTGAACCATCGCGATCACCGGCGCCCCAGGATCACCCCATTCGTTCAGGGCGAGTCGCAGACCGCTGCTGTCAACGGAACCGGTGCGATCTGGAGTTCTCGCTCCTGGGAAGTCGCGGGTCTGATCGTTCTCCGGCACGACGGCGAGCCTACGTCGGGACCGCCTTCGGGCCATATTCCCGATAGCCGTAGACTCGACGCACCATGCTCCCGCGTCCGATCGATGTGCACGACACCGCCGACGAGCGCCTGCGCCGAGACGGACAGCGCTACACAGCAAACCGTCGCGCATTGGTCGATGCGATGCGTGAGGCCGATCGACCGATCACAGTCCTCGAACTCATCGAGGGCACAACCGGCATGCCCCAGAGTTCGGCATACAGAAACCTCTCAGTCCTCGAGGATGCGGGGGTTGTTCGCCGTTTGGTGACTGCTGATGACACCGCTCGTTTCGAATTGGCTGAGGATCTCACCGGACACCATCACCACCACCTCATCTGCGAGGTCTGCGGAACTGTCACCGATATCGACGTTCCTCATGAACTCGAAGAAGGCGTCAGTTCCTTTTCTTCCTCTATTGCATCGAGTCACGGATTTCAGATCGAGCATCATCGTCTCGATCTGATCGGCATCTGCCCGGCCTGCTCGAACGCGGCACGCTGACCGCTACCCTCCGATCGTGTCCACTCCGTCCGCCGAGGCCTCGCGCCGCCGCACCTTCGCCATCATCAGCCATCCCGATGCGGGCAAGACAACCCTGACAGAGAAGTTCCTCCTGTACGGCGGGGCACTCAGCAGTGAGGCCGGTGCCGTCAAGGCTCGCTCGGGTCGACGCTCGGCTACCTCCGACTGGATGGCCCTCGAACAGCAACGGGGTATCTCGATTACCTCGACCGTCCTGCAATTCCCCTACCGCGATTGCGTCGTGAACCTTCTCGATACTCCCGGACACCGCGATTTCTCCGAGGACACCTACCGAGTGCTTGCTGCAGCCGATGCCGCGGTGATGGTTCTTGACGCGGCGAAAGGAATCGAACCCCAGACGCTCAAGTTGTTCGACGTTTGTCGACAGCGAGAAATGCCCCTGCTGACATTTATCAACAAGTGGGATCGGCCAGGACTCGATCCTCTCGAACTCATCGATGAAATCGAAAAGCAGATCGGACTCGTCGTTACTCCTGTGACATGGCCGGTTGGCATCGCCGGAGATTTCCGCGGCGTCATCGATCGGCGCGACGGACTCTTCACGCGTTTCACCCGTGTCGCCCGTGGTGCAACCGAGGCCCCCGAGGAGATCGTCGATCCCGCACAAGCGGCAATCGACGAAGGCGAAGCGTGGCAGGCGGCAATCGACGGCATCACGTTGCTCGATGAAGTTGGTGCCGATCTCGACGTTGAACTGTTTGTTGGTGCGCAGTCGACTCCGACGTTCTTTGGTTCAGCGCTCACCAACTTCGGTGTTCGCAAACTTCTCGACGCCATCATCGATCTTGTTCCTTCTCCGAGTTCTAGGCCCGACGCCAGTGGCGATATTCGCGAACTCAACGATCCGTTCTCAGGTTTTGTGTTCAAGGTGCAAGCGAACATGGACCCTTCCCATCGAGACCGCATCGCCTTCCTCCGAGTGTGCTCAGGGAAGTTCGAGCGGGGCATGGTGATCACCCACGGAAACACGGGCAAACCGTTCGCCACGAAGTACGCCCATCAGGTGTTCGGCTCCGAACGCGAAACCATCGACGAGGCGTTCCCCGGCGACGTCGTCGGCCTCGTGAATGCCACCGATGTCCGCGTCGGTGATTCACTGTGGTTCGAAAAACCCGTGGAGTTTCCCGCGATCCCAAGTTTTGCACCCGAGTACTTCTCGGTGGCCCGCGTGAAGGACACCGGTCGCTACAAACAGTTCCGCCGAGGTATCGCTCAGCTCGACGAGGAGGGTGTCGTTCAGGTGCTGCGCGACGTCGATCAGGGGGATTCCGCCCCTGTGCTCGCTGCAGTAGGCCCCATGCAGTTCGATGTTGCCGTCTATCGCTTGGAAAACGAATTCGGTGCCCCCGTCGAACTGTCACCCACCAACTACAAGGTGGCTCGGCGAACCAACCGCGAAAGCGCATCGACACTTCAGGGGATGCGGGGTGTCCGGATCCTGGAGAAGGCCGACGGTACGATCATGGCGCTGTTCGAAAGCCAGTTCTGGCTCGAGCGACTCGAGGCCGACAACCCCGACCTCGTGCTTGAACGACTGGTCGCCGAAGGCAGCGCCGGCTGATCAGCTGACGTTCCCCCCGGACACGAATCGGGTATCGCATGAAGCACGCCAAGCCTGTCCCCAAAACTCCGTGGAGAGTTTTTGCGGCAGCGGTCGCCGCAGTCGCGATCATCGCGGTGGGGCTCCTCATCTTCACGGGCGGTTCCGATTCGAAGCCATCTGACTCGGACAACGCCTCCGCCGAATCTCCGAGTTCAACCGCCAAGGGAACAACCACGACCACCAGACCTCCCTATAACGGCTGGGTCGACCCCCTTTCCTCTCAGGAACAGCCGATTACCAAGACCGTGGGCTATCTCACGTTCCGTGGCAACCCCACGCGCAGTTGGTACGGACTCGGACCAATTCCCACAAATCCTCACGTCATTTGGACCTATCCAAAAAGTGGAGGGATGTGCGGAGTCTCAACCGACGGTGCCGACACATCTACCTGGTGCGGCGACGGATGGACGGGTAATCCCAATGTGTACGAACGCGACGGCAAAACCATCGTGTCGTTCGGTGGTTACGACTACGGACTGCACTGGGTCGATGCCGCAACCGGTGAGAATCTGATTGAGCCTTTTAAGACCAGCGACCTTGCCAAGGGTTCGATGACGACCGATCCCGATGGTTTCCCGCTTTCCTACAAAGGTTCCCGGGACAACAACTTCTACATCGTTGCCACCGACCGCGGCCCGAAGGCTGAAGTCCTCTGGAAGTTGAACGCGCGCGACTTCGGTGTCCAGCAAGTCTGGAATGACGACTGGGATGGATCCGCACTCATCATCGATGACTACATGTTCGAGGGCGGCGAGAACTCGAACTTCTACATCGTGAAACTCAATCGTCATTACGACGCGGCCGGCAAGGTTCAGATCGATCCACAGATGGTGTTTCATGCACCAGGTTGGGATCAGGAATTGTGGAGCACCATTAGCGATCATCAGTTCTCGATCGAAAACTCTGTCGCCATCTCTGGGAACACGCTCTACTTCGCGAACTCGTCAGGCCTGGTTCAAGGTTGGGACATCTCCGGCATCAAGCAGGGACAACCAGCCACGCGCGTCTTCCGCTTCTGGACTGGTGACGACACCGACGCGACGATCACGATCGACAAACAGGGAATGCTCTACGTCGGCAGCGAATGGGAGCGCCACAACGAGCGTTCGAAACAGGTCGGCCAGATGATGAAGCTTGATCCCACCAAGCCAGATAATCCGCTGGTGTGGTCGCTGAAGGATCAAGTTGCAGGAAAAGCCGGGGTCTGGGCCACACCCGCCCTCGGTGACGGCGTTGTGTACTTCGCGACGAATGCCGGGCGTGTTCTGGCTGCAGATATGCAGACCGGTGCGGTGGTGTGGGAGAAAAACCTCGGATCCCAGACGTGGCAGTCTCCCGTTGTGGTCGACAAGACACTCATCCAGGGCGACTGCCAGGGAAATCTCAATGCCTACGACGTCTCCAACCCACGCATCGACCCACCACTCAAGTGGACCATCAAGCTGGGTGGCTGCATCGAGGCCACACCAGCAGTGTGGAAGGGCCGCATCTACGTTGCTGCCCGAGGTGGCCAGTTGTATGCGATTGGTGATCAGTAGGACGTCGGTCCAACTACCAGTCAACGTCCTCGCAACCAGAATGTGATTCGGGCTCGACCTGAAGCGTCGAATGTTCGATGCGGTAGTTCACGCGCAGTACATCGCGAGCTCGATCAAGTACATCGTGAACTTGGGTTTCATCGGCGACGACGAGATGCGCGCTGGCCATGTCCATCTCTGACGTGAGTGTCCACACATGCAGATCGTGCACGCTCAGCACTCCCTCCACGTTGGCGAGATCTCTGCGTACGTCATCGACGTCAAGATGCGGCGGCGCCGCCTCCACAAGAACTCGGAGTGCTTGTCCGCCCAATTTCCAAGTTCGAGGAAAGATGAACAGACCAATACCAGCGCCGATGACGGGATCGACCCATTCCCAACTCGTGAACGCGATGACGAGTGCAGCAACGATTACTCCGACACTCGTGAGGAGATCGGCCAGCACCTCGAGGTAGGCCCCACGAACGTTCAGGCTCTCATTCGCGCCTTCACGCAAAAGTAAGAAGCACACGACATTGGCGAGGGCCCCAGCGATCGCAATGACCAACATCGCTCCGCTGCGCACCGACTCAGGATGACGGAGCCGGTCGATTGCCTCCCACAACACGTAGAAGCCGACGGCGAACAGCAGGACCGCGTTTGCGAGTGCGGCCAGAATCTCGAGTCGGTAGAGGCCGAACGTCCGATGAGAACGTTGTACCCGGCGATTCGCCACATGGATCGCCGCTAACGCCATCCCGATCCCGACGAGGTCGGTAAGCATGTGACCGGCATCGGAAAGCAGCGAAAGCGAATTCGTAACGAGCGCTCCCAGCACCTCGACCACAAGAAAAACGGCCAGGATCGCCACCACCGCCCACAACCGCCCGGTATGACGGGCCCCGGCACGAACCGAGACCCCGTGGGAATGACCGTGAGAGTTTCCATGGGAATCGCCGCCGGACGGACCATCGGAATGGGCGTCGGATGGTGCGGGGGACCGGTCATCGCCATCCCCACCGAGCTGATCACCGTCCGTAAACGGGTATGAAGCGTCAGGCCCGAACATCCGCCCATCCTCGCACCCTCTGAAGCGGATTCGACCGGTGTTTGCCCCTCTCATCAACCATTTCGGGGTACGAGACCCGATCGCGGTACTGTTCCCTCCTCGCACGGGCCGGTCCCGTGCGCGTTTTTTGCCCGCTCCACTCACCGTGGAGCCCTCACCAGGATGGACCAGATGAACCAGGTTCTCGCCGCCGAAGGTGGCTACCAGGCCTTCACGCTCACCAGCACCGAGTGGGGGTGGCTCATTTTTGCCGCCGTCGTTGCTGTCTTTGCGCTTCTGCTTGGCGTCGTGCTCATGCGCGGCGTTCTCAAGCAGGAACAAGGCACCGAAAAGATGCAGGAAATCGCTGGCGCGATTCAGGAAGGTGCACTCGCCTACCTCAAGCGCCAGTTCCGCACGATCGGCATGATCGTCATCCCACTCGCAGTCGTGGTGTTTCTCACCTCGACTGCCATCAACAAGATGCCCATCCTCACTAAGGACGGAAAAAGCATCATCGGTGGCGAAGAGGTCATGACGTTCCTTCAGTCGGGGATCTTCCGCACCGCGGCATTCCTCGTCGGCTGCCTCTTCTCGGCATCCATTGGCTTCTTCGGTATGTGGCTCGCCGTTCGCGGCAACGTCCGCACCGCTGCTGCCGCACGTCGTAGCGACTTCAATGCTGCCCTAAAGGTGGCGTTTCGCACTGGCGGCGTCGCGGGACTGCTTACCGCTGGCCTCGGTCTCCTCGGAGCGGTTGTCATCGTGATGCTGTTCCAGAACACGTCGACCTCGATCCTCATCGGATTCGGTTTCGGTGGTTCGCTCCTGGCGCTGTTCCTTCGCGTCGGAGGCGGCATCTTCACCAAGGCCGCTGACGTCGGAGCCGACCTTGTCGGCAAGGTCGAAGCGGGTATTCCCGAAGACGACCCCCGCAACCCTGCGACCATCGCCGACAACGTGGGCGACAACGTGGGCGACTGCGCCGGTATGGCTGCCGACTTGTTCGAGTCCTTCGCAGTCACGCTCGTGGCGTCGATCATTCTCGGCGTCTCGGCCTTCCAAGCAATCGGTCTCGGCGTCGACAAAATCAACCCGGCCGATGGTGTCACCATCATCACTGGTGGCGGCGTTGCGGTGAAAGGCCTCATCTTCCCGCTGGCTGTCGTCGCTATCGGTCTCGTTGCTTCGATGATCGGCATCTTCGTCGTGAAGGGCCGACCGAGCGACGGCAATGACGCTCTCAAGGCGATCAACCGAGGTATCTACACCGCCCAGATCATCGCCATCATCGGCGCCGGTCTGGTTGCGTTCCTCTACATCGGCAACCCGGAGGGCTCAACCATTTCACAGCCAGGCGCTCGTTTGTTCGGCGCCATCGTGACTGGTGTCATCCTCGGCTTTGCCGCTTCAAAGATCACGCAGTACTTCACCTCCACCAAGACCAAGCCAGTGAAGGACATCGCAAAGGCCGCACGTACTGGCCCCGCGACCACCGTGCTCGAAGGCATTTCGCTCGGTCTTGAATCGGCAGTGTGGGCCCTCATTGCAATTGCTGTCGCCATTGGCGCAGCACTTGTTCTCGGTGGCGGCAATGTCGCCTTCTCGCTGTACCTCGTTGCCCTTACCGGCATCGGCATGCTTGCCACCACTGGCATCATCGTGGCCGAAGACACCTTCGGTCCGGTGGCCGACAACGCTGCGGGTATCGCGGAAATGGCTGGCGAGTTCGAAGGTGAACCCGAACGCATCATGGTTGGCCTCGACGCGGTGGGTAACACCACTAAAGCCGTGACCAAGGGCTTCGCCATCGGCTCAGCGGTTATTGCCGCTGTCGCATTGTTTGCCTCGTACTCCGAGACGATCGTGCGAGCGACCTCCGATGTCGTTGATGTTGCCTTCCGTGAACTCAACGGAACTCTCACCAACCTCGTGAACATCAACGTCGCCGACCCCAAGACATTCATCGGTCTGCTTATCGGTGGTTCGGTTGCCTTCCTGTTCTCGTCACTCGCTATTCGTGCGGTCTCCCGCACTGCGGGAACGGTTGTTGAAGAGGTGCGTCGCCAATTCCGCGAGAAGCCCGGAATCATGGACTACACCGAACGTCCCGATTACGGCCCCGTGATCGATATCTGCACCCGTGCATCGCTCCGTGAACTTGCCACCCCGGCACTTCTCGCAGTGCTGACACCGGTCATTATCGGTTTCGGTATCGGCTATCTCGCACTTGGTGCATTCCTCGCCGCGGCGATCGTTACCGGCCAGCTCATGGCGAACTTCCTCTCGAATGCCGGTGGCGCTTGGGACAATGCCAAGAAATACATCGAAGATGGCAATGAGGGAGGCAAGGGTTCAGAAACGCACAAGGCCGCCGTCATCGGCGACACCGTGGGCGATCCATTCAAGGACACCGCCGGGCCTGCGCTCAACCCGCTCATCAAGGTGATGAACCTTGTATCGCTGCTCATGCTTCCCGCCATTATTGAGTTGCAGCACAACAACCTGCGTTACGTCGTTTCCGGCGCAGCCCTGGTGGTCGTCGTCGCAGCACTCGTCGTGTCGAAGCGATTCGGTAGCGGCATCGAGGCCCCGGCCGAGACAGTCAACGCCTGATCGCTTCATCATTCAGTACGTAGTGAAAGGGGTCCGGCTGCCGCCGGGCCCCTTTCGCGTCTCGGCACGGAATACTGGAACGAATGTGGCTCACCGAAGTACGCGGCAAGAAGGTCGTGAAGGCGGACGGCGTTGCCTGCGGGATCGTGCGCGACATCGTGGCCGAGCTCCGAGAAGGCGATCATCATCCGACCATCTCTCGTCTGGTGATCGGATCACGTACGACACCTGTTCTGATCAACCGTGAAGAGATCGATCGATTCGACGAGGACTCCATTGTTCTTCGCGGTGACGCCAACCTGATGCGTGTACCTCTTGAGGTTGGGGCGCTCCGCCTTCGAGACGATGAACTTCTCCTTGTTCGAGATGTGCTCGATACGCAGATTGTCGACATCTCTGGGCATCGATTGGCCCGCGTCGCCGATGTACTTCTGTCTCGACACGAGGACCGTCGTTGGAAAATCGATGCGGTAGACGTCGGTTTCGGCCGCGTTCTTCATCGATTGCATTTTCCCTTCCTCGCACGAAGACTCGATGAGGAACTCATCGACTGGTCCGAAATCCACCTCACCTCCCCGCGTGGCCACGATGTCCAACTCGATGCCTCACGGAGCGCGGTGCATCGGATCCCACCGGCGGAACTCGCGGCAATCCTTGAACATCTCGACACCACGAGCGCTATCGAAGTGGTGGAGACACTCGACACCAATCGAGTGGCCGAGGCAATCATCGCCGGGCATCACTCGACCGGCGAGCGCCTCCTGCGTTCGGTTCCCACTTCACGGGCAAAACACATTGTCGATGCCATGCCCGCACCTCATGGCGAACGATGGCGCTCCCGACTCGATCGCCGGCCCGTGCTCCAGGGTCGTCGCTTCCATCGACTCCATGGATGGCGTCGTCATGGGCGTCAATCAGGAATACACCAGTGATGAATCGGAGACGTCTGGTCATAGGCGCGCTCGTCGCGGTTGTGGGCCCGGGACTCCTCGCTGGCCTGTCTGATGACGATCCCGCAGGAATCACCACCTATTCGGTACTCGGCGCCGAGCACGGGTATCAGTTCCTCTGGGTGCTGGCCCTCTCGACCGTTGCGTTGGTGCTGTTCCACAGTCTCGGCGCGCGCATGGGTGCTGTCACCGGTCAGGGCATCATCGGATTGGTGCGACAACGCCATGGCGTCGCGCCTGCGGGTGGCGTGCTGACTGCTCTCGTCATCGCCAACGTCGGCACAACCTGTGCCGAGTTTGCCGGCATCGCTGCCGGTGGCGAACTTTTCGGAATCCCCCGGGTGATCAGTGTTCCGATCGCTGCGATTGGTGTCTCGTTCCTGGTCTTTCGCGGTTCGTTCCATCGCGTCGAACACATTCTCATCGGACTCTCCGCGGTGTTTATCGCCTACATCGCCTCGGGCATCCTCGCCCATCCCGATTGGGGTGCCGCCGCGAAGGGACTCGTGGTTCCCACTCTTCCGTCATCGCGCGATGCGATTGTCATCGTGACCGCAACACTGGGAACAACCCTCGCTCCCTGGGGCCTCGCGTTCATTCAGTCCTACGCCGTCGACAAGAAACTCCGAACCGAAGATCTTCGCTATGAGCGGATCGATGTCACCGCCGGAGCAGTTCTCACTGGCGTCATCGGATTTTTCGTCGTCGTCGCCTGTGCCGCCACGTTGTACCGGAATGGACAGCCGATCAATGACGCCTCTGACGCCGCTCGTGCCCTCGAACCATTGGCCGGCGATCTTGCTGGAAAACTTTTTGGAGTCGGTCTCATCGGGGCAGCGCTTCTGGCCGCATCGATACTGCCGCTTTCGACGTCGTATTCCGTGTGCGAATTCATTGGCGTGGAGTCTGCTCTTGACGACACGTTCAGCGAAGCAAAACCGTTCTACGTGACCTACGGCCTCGTGACTGCAGTCGCCGCACTCGTCATCTTGATCCCCGGCGCGCCACTCATCTCGATTCTCGTCGCAACCCAAGTCCTCAATGCGATCCTGCTCATCCCACTCCTCATCTTCATGGTGGGAATCGGCCGTGATGGTGAACTGATGGGCGATCAGCGAATCAGCAAGAAGATGATTGTTATCTACAGCGCAACTATTGCGATCGTTGTTCTCTGCATCGGGAGTCTTTTCATCGCAACGGTTTTCGCCTGAGCACAAGTGCTCAACCGAAACCTCGGCGGCCCACAACGCCGTTGGGCCCCGGCGAACCGGGGCCCAACGAGAACAACAAGAAACTACAAATCAGAACGACAGGTTCATGACTCCTCAAGCAGAGGTTCGTTGAGCCAGTCGGCCTTCTTGAAGTTTCGACGAACGAGGATCGCGTTGCCGGCGACGGCGAGCACAACGCCGATCAGAATCGGATGCAACGCAAAACCGGCGATAGTGCCAGCGATAATCATGGGCACGAACCACAGCCAGAACAGTCGGTACCAGGGGCGGGTGCGCTGATAGGCAGCGAAACCGACACCAAGCCGAGCGTCGGTTGCGTTCTCCTGCTGACGACCGATGCGAACAAGACGACGAATCTGCCGACGAGTGGGCTTGTCGAGGGCATTCCATTCGGCAGCAAATGCGGGATCGACGTTCGCTCGTGCCCCATTGCCCTTTGAGGGCTTCGCTGGCTTCGAGGAGGATGAGGACGTCATGCGTTTTCCTGCAGTCATGGTTGCCATTTTCGGGCCGGACCACTCCGGCGGACAAGATTCGCACTTCAGTGCGGTCATGTCGATTGGGTTGAGTGAGATGGTGAGAACGAAGCGGGTCCGACCCGCTCACTCCTGCTCGGTGTCGGCCCGGCTGTAACCGGGCCGACACCGCAGGACTGCAGTAGGTCAGGCGTCGACGCTGACGAGACCCTCGTGAGTGCCCGAGAAGTCCGGGTAGGCGAAGACGCCCATTTCCGGCATGTCGAGACCAGCGATTTCCTCCGCCTCATCGCTGCGGATTCCGCCCTTGGTCAGCGCGTTCTGGATCTTGAAGAAGGCGAACGCCACTCCAAGGATCAGGGTCCAGAGGACGACCACACCAGCGAGCTGAGCCAGAAGCTGACCGCCACCGTTGCCTCCGTAGAAGAGACCAGTGACGCCATCGGCAACACCGTCGGTCACTGAGGTGGTGGTGCCGTTCCAACCGATGCCTGCGCCGCCGGCATCGAGGCCGTACTTGCCGTTGGCGACAAGTCCGACGGCGATGACGCCGAGCGTTCCGCACACACCGTGGACGGCGATTGCACCCACCGGATCGTCGATCTTCATCTTGCGTTCGATGAAGAACACCGCTTCGATGACGACGACACCAGCGATGAGCCCAAGGATCGCGGCGACCCATGGATCAACGAAGGCACAGGGAGCCGTGATGATGACGAGTCCAGCGAGAAGGCCGTTGGCCATCATCGCGGGATCGGGCTTGCCTGTCCGCTTCCAGATCCACAGCATTGCCGAAAAGCCACCGAAAGCACCGGCGAGTCCCGTGTTGACGGCAACGACACCGATCTGCGGATCACTCGATGCAAAGGTCGATGCAGCGTTGAAGCCGAACCAACCGAACAGAAGGATGAACGTTCCGAGGAGTGCCATCGGGATGTGGTGGCCAGGAAGAGCACGAGGCTTTCCATCCTTGGTGAACTTTCCGATTCGGGGACCGAGCACGATCGCACCAGCCAGAGCAGCGACGCCACCAGCGGCGTGCACAACACCGGATCCAGCGAAGTCGACATAGCCGTTACCCCAGTTGAGCGAGTTGCCCAACTTGGCCAGCCAGCCGCCGCCCCAGGTCCATGCGCCGAAGAGCGGGTAATAGATCGCTCCGCAGAACAGACCCCAGATCACGAACGACTTGAACTTCCAGCGTTCGGCCATCGAGCCGGTCGGGATGGTTGCGGTGGTGTCCATGAAGGCCACCATGTAGAGGAAGAACGCAGCCGCTGCGCCCGAGTACGCCAGATCGGCGCCGTCGAACCAGGTGCCAGCCCATCCGCCCTGCCACAGGAAGACCCAGTCACCGGAACCGATGAGGGCACCACCAGCAGCGTGGTTGAGTCCGTAGTCGAAGCCAGGCAGCAGGTAGCTATAGCCACCAAACATGAACGACCAACCGACAAGGAAGAACCCGACGAATCCGAGGAAGAAGATCGCAAGGTTGGTGCTCACGACGTGAGCAGCGTGCTTGGCACGACAGAAACCAGTTTCGACAAGTGCGAAACCAGCCTGCATGAAGATCACCAATGCGGCGCCGATGACGATCCAAAGAAGGTTGCCCGACTGAACCGCATGATCAGCGGTCTTGGCAACAGTCTCGAGATCGGCCGCGGGAGCAGCCTGTGTGACGGTTTGAGCAAAGGCGCTACCGCCGAGCGCAAGCAACGTGCCTGCGCCGACAACTGCGCCAACGGCAAGTCGCTTGGCGTTCAGGGGAATTCTCCCTCGGGTCGGGGCCATGTTGGCCGTAGTGGTGATGGATTCGGTACTCATCAAAGTGCCTCCCCATCTCGTTCTCCGGTGCGGATGCGAACAACGGAGGTCGCGGGGATGACCCAGACCTTTCCGTCGCCGATCTTGTCGGTGCGGGCAGCGTTGACGATGCAATCGACAACCTCATCGGTCATTGCGCCATCACAAAGGACTTCGATCTTCACCTTGGGGATCAGATCGACGGTGTACTCGGCGCCGCGATAGGTCTCGGTATGGCCCCCTTGGCGGCCAAATCCCTTCACCTCATCGACGGTCATGCCCTGCACCCCAATCGCCTTCAACGCGTCCTTCACCTCCTCAACCTTGTGCGGTTTGATGACCGCCGTAACCAGGTTGACCATTTCTCCTCCTTCATCGGAGCCGGGGCTCATTGGGAACATCGGGTCGGGAAGTCGACGCCGATGTCGCTCCCACGTCAGTAACCATGAAGTCTCCTGACGCGTTGATGACAGTACGGAGGCCCGATTTCGCCGGGGTGTTCGCACTGTTACGCGAATCCACCAGTTATCTGACAGAAATCTGACATGGCGACGGGGAGTGAGGAACCCCGGTTCACCGCTTTCAGCCCGACCTCGCCCGTCTATTCCTCGCTCATCGGGCTCGTCGTTGGAAGTTTCAGTGGGGGAACGTGATGGTGAAGATCGCGCCGCCGTCGACGGCATTCTCAACTCGCACTGCACCGCCATTGTTTCGAACGATCTGATCGACAATGGCAAGACCAAGACCCGACCCGGGCTTTGAGCGCGCATCAGCCGATCGATAGAAGCGATCAAACACATACGGCCGGTCTTCTGCTGACACGCCGGGACCATGATCGCGAACCTGCACGCTTCCGACACGTACCGTCACTTCAACTGGCGTCGGCGCGTCACTGAATTTCGCAGCGTTGTCGACAAGGTTTCCGATAGCACGTGTGAGTTCTCTCGGACGACCGATCATTTCAAACGGTTGTGCATCGACTTCGACAACACGTCCTGTGCGCCGGCGAGTTCGATCGGCAACACGTTCAACAATCTGATCGATCGACACCTGTTCCTCGGGCTCATCGTCCCACGTATCGGTCGCGAGTTGTACGAGTTCGTCGACTAACGATCCAAGTTCACGAGTTTCAGATTGAAGATCAGCGAGAATCATCTCTCTTGTCGCGCTCGGGAGATCGGGATAACGCTGCAACGTCTCGACATTCGTGCGCAGACTTGTCAACGGAGTGCGCAACTCATGCCCCGCGTCTTGCACGAGTTGTTGTTGCTGTTCGCGTGATTGGCCCAACGCTGCGAGCATCGTGGCGAAAGCGCGAGCCAATCGTCCGGGCTCGTCTTTCCCGGCTGGAGGAACCAAAACATCAAGTCGGCCGGTGGTGGCGACCTCTTCAGCCGCGTTGGTCAGTTGCACGAGAGGCCGCGTCGAACGACGGGCGATTAGCCAACCGACAAATGCGCTCACCGCGCTGGCCACAATGACGATGAGTGACAGCCACAAACGCAGCGCAGACAACACCCGTTCGGTTTCGCCGTAATCACGCGCGACCTGCACGGCACCACCTTGAGCAATACCGACGGTCTCGACTCGCCAAGTCGTGCCGTCGGAATCAACGGTGCGAATCTGTTTCCCGCGACCCGAAGCCGCGATCGCCACATCACGTCCGTTCAACGGCAAACTCTCAACCCCAATGGCCGCCACGACCGTTCCCGAACGATCGATGCATTGGAAGGCCACACCGTCGATTGGTTCATCCTGACGGGGCACATTCTGCGGGGTGCGACGGTTCGAGATCGGCGTACAGATCGCCGCTGCTTGTCGGCCGTCAGGATCCTGGAATCGTTGCGTGTAGGAGTCGAGGTACTGATCGACCTCCGCTCGAACGCGGTGGTCAGTTACGACATAGGTCGCCGACGCCACGATGATCGCAGTGACAGCCGTGAGGATGGCCATTGCAATCGCTATCTTGCCGCGCAGTGTCATGACGAACGCAAGGTGTAGCCAACACCTCTCACCGTCTGGATGATGCGCCCTTCGGCACCCTCTTCGGTCTTACGACGGAGGTACCCGATATAGACCGCTAGCGCTTTAGAATCAGGTCCGAAGTCGTAACCCCAGATTTGGTCGTAGATCGACGAATGCGACAACACCACACCGGTGTTTCTGGCCAGAAGTTCGAGGAGGTCGAATTCAGTCTTGGTGAGTTCGAGCTCTCGCGTTCCTCGCCACGCACGACGAGCCGCTTCATCAATAACGAGATCGTCGACAGTGATCTGGGCTGGAGCATCGGATTCATCGAACGTGCTGCGACGCAACAGCGATCGAAGGCGGGCCAACAGTTCATCGAGGGAGAACGGTTTGGGGAGATAGTCATCGGCGCCAGCATCGAGACCCGAAACCCGATCAGAGACTTCGGTGCGGGCGGTGAGCACGAGGATCGGCAGTCGTGAGCCTGCTGATCGGAGCCGACGACAAACCGTCAGACCGTCCATGTTGGGCATACCGAGATCGAGCAAGAGAAGGTCCACATCCGGCGCACTCGCCGCCTCGAGCGCAGCAACGCCGTCGGTGACCGCGGTAACGGTGTATCCCTCGAGTTCCAGTGCCCGAGTGACCGACTCTCGCACTGCCCTGTCGTCTTCAGCAATCACCAGATGAGCTCCCATGATCGCTTGTTTAGTCGGCCCAAGTGAGCACTGGGTAAGGGATCAGTAGGTGGCTCTTACCAAACACAAACCTTTGCGAACCACTGTTGAGGCTGTCGTCGTTCCAAAGATTCGCCTTCTGGTCCGTCGGCATGAACTCCTCCTACCTCCAACCACGCCTAGGGTCCCCACAATGACTTCCCAAACCTCCCCCCGACGCACACCGCGATGGATCGCCGCTGGCATCTTCGCTGCGACTCTCGCCCTTGTTCCCGCCCTCGCTGGCTGTGGCTCCTCGAAGAAGGCCGACGACTCATCAACGAGTTCGACCGCTCCCGCCACGCGAACAACCTCGCTCGACAAGGTAAAAGTGACCGGCAACGTCGGAAGCAAGCCAACCGTGACGTTCGAGACGGCATACGTCGGCGACACCGAGGGACACCTCGTGCTGGTGCCCGGAACTGGCGAAGAGATCAAAGCCGGCCAACGAGTGACTGCGGACTACGTCGCAATCAGTGGCAATGACGGAAGCGAACTCGACTCCACCTATGGCAAGACTCCGCAGCGAATCGTTCTCGACAAGAACTCGCTCCTCGCTCCGGTTTACGACGCCATGGTCGGACAGAAGGTCGGTGCCCGAGTCCTCGTTTCCGCCGACGTGACCGAATCGCAAGGGACTTGGATTCTCTTCGTGTTCGACATCACCGGCACACAAGATGTTCCGACCTCAGCCACCGGTACGCCGGTGACACCTGCGGCGGGTCTTCCTATCGTCACGATCGTGGACGGTGTCCCCACCATCACGGCGCCGACCGGCAACCCTTCGAACACCCTCATCACTCAGGTCCTGATCAAAGGCGATGGACCGGCGATCACGTCCGGTCAGACCGTTCTCATGCAGTACTCCGGAATGATCTGGGCCAGCGGCAAGGTATTCGATAGTTCGTGGGGGACCGGAGCCGTCGACTTCCCCGTCGGTGTCGGTCAAGTCATCCCTGGATTCGATGAGGGCCTCGTCGGTCAGACCATCGGTTCACGGATCCTGCTCGTGATCCCGCCCGAAAAGGGCTACGGCGCTCAGGGCAACCAGCAGGCCGGCATCGCTGGAACGGACACGTTGATCTTCGTCATCGATCTCTTACTGGCGAGCTAAACCAGCCCGGTCACAGACCGGGATACCCGCTCATCATCGAGA
>JBAXGZ010000005.1:0-55576 GCA_037139155.1 Actinomycetes bacterium
TGGACCCAACACGCCAAGTTCACGTTCGCCGGATGGAAATTCGATCAACACGAACATGTCCATGTGGCGTGGACAGACCGCATTGATCTCTCCACTCGCAAGCCCGGTGGACTCGAGGCATTCGAGGCGATGGCCTTTGGCGGCCATCACTGGTGGGGACTCGACGAATTACTGGAGTCCGATGTCCAGGTCCTTCCCCGAAGGTTGCGAGAGTTCCTCCCCGACCTCGTGGCGGGAACGCTGCCGCCAGAGCCGCTCGATATCACTCATATCGATCCAGCGAGTTGGTTTTGAGTTTGTCTCCCAACAAGCAGATCCTGCTTCGCGGGTGCCTCCGACATTGTCCGGTGTGCGGCGAGGGACATCTGTTCCGCCGGTGGTTCATGATGCTGCCCCGCTGTCCGCGATGCGACCTCAAATTCGAACGTATCGAAGGGCATTGGACCGGCGATCTCGGCATTAACACCATCGTCAGTTTCGGAGCATTACTGATCGTGCTTCTCGTCGGATTCCTAGCGTTTTGGCCCGAACCCCCAATCGTCGCGATCATCATCGCATCGCTTGCGGTGGCCGGACTTCTCCCCCTTGCGTTCTTCCCATTCTCGAAAACGATTTGGCTCGCGCTCGACATCATGATGCGACCCATCGAACCGGGAGAGGTTCGTCCCGGCTTCGGTCCATAACCCGACACCCTCTAGCCTGCAGGCGATGTCGTCTCCCTCCCCCCGACTGCCGGACACTTCCGACACGTCCAGTGCGTCGTTGCGCACCGACGTGCTCGTCGTCGGCGCAGGTCCTGCGGGTTGTGCCGCGGCAATCACTCTCAAGCGTGCTGGGCACGACGTCGTTGTCATCGATAAGGCGACGTTCCCGCGCGACAAGATTTGCGGTGATGGTCTGACGACTTCGGCCCTTCGAGAACTCGATGCACTCGGACTCGATCCATCTCATGTCGAGTCGTGGATCAACGTCGGCGATGTCATTGTGCGATCACCGAGTGGACGCGAGGTCACCTTTCCCCTTCCCACTGACGGTGGAACATTTGCTGCGGTGAGTCGTCGTCGCGACCTTGATGCCGCACTGGTCGAGCTGACTCGATCAAACGGTGTTGACGTGCACGAAAACGTTGCCCTTGTATCGATCACCCAAGGAACGAAGTCAGCCATGATCACGACCGACAGCGGCGATGTGATCGAGGCATCCTTCGTTATCGCCGCCGACGGCATGTGGTCTCCTACCCGGAAAGCCCTCGGGCTCGCGCAACCCGGATACCGCGGTGAATGGCATGCGTTCCGTCAGTACTTCGTGAATGTGTCCCCTCGAGCAGCGCGCGAACTCGTTGTGTGGTTTGAACCCGACCTCCTTCCTGGCTACGCATGGTCGTTCCCGCTCGCCGACGGCAGCGCCAACGTGGGCTTCGGCATTCTTCGCGTTGACAGTTCCTACAAGGTCAGCGATATGGGCGCCCTCTGGCGCGAACTTCTTTCCCGGCCCCATATCCGTGAGTTCCTCGGCGAGACCGCTGTCGCCGAAGGTCCTCATCGCGCATGGCCGATCCCCGCTCGTGTCGATCGCATCCCCTTGAGCGAGGCGCGCACCCTTTTCGTTGGCGATGCAGCGGCTGCGACCGATCCGATGACCGGAGAAGGCATCGGCCAAGCCCTGCTTACCGGCCGCTGGGCTGCCGAAGCGATTCTTCAGCACCCTCATGAACCCAGGGCCTGCGCAATGACCTATGAACATTCCGTCGAGTCCGAACTCTCCGTCGATCATCGTTTCGCCGAGCGACTGACCGCCATCCTCCGGAGCCCGTTGGGCGCGCGCGGAGCAGTCAGGATCGCCGGACTTAGCGACTGGACGCGACGTAATTTCGGTCGATGGCTCTTCGAGGACTACCCGCGCGCCTTGATCTGCACGCCGCGGCGCTGGCATAGAGGCATGTTCACCGGCCCGGGGGCGTACCGTGGCGTCCATGCACACTCGACTGACTGAACTCCTCGAAATCGAACACCCAGTGATGCTCGCCGGAATGGGTGGCGTCAGCTATCACGAACTCGTCGCTGCGGTCAGTGAGGCCGGTGGGTTCGGATGTATGGGCGCATCGACGATGAATCTCGATCGGATGATCGATCAGATGCAACACGTCCGCGCAGCAACCGACAAACCGTTTGGCGTCGATCTCCTCACCGCTGCTCCCGGCGATATGCCTGCACAGGTTCAAGCAATCATCGACAACGGGGGCCGAGTCTTTGTTGCAGGTTTAGGTGTGCCCCGAGACGTCGTCGCGTTATGCCATGACAACAACGTGCTCGTCGCGAGCATGTGCGGAAAGGTTCGTCATGCCACCGCTGCGGTTGCGGCCGGCTGCGACCTTGTCATCGCTCAGGGAACCGAGGCCGGTGGACACACCGGCACCATCGCAACAATGGCGTTAGTCCCGCAGGTCGTCGATGCCGTGGACGGAAGAGTTCCTGTCGTCGCCGCTGGCGGTCTCTTCGACGGTCGCGGACTTGCCGCGGCATTAAGTCTCGGCGCCGAAGGTGTCTGGATGGGAACGCGATTCATCGCCACTCCCGAAGCGTGGGGAACTCCGGGCTACAAAGAGAGACTTCTTTCGATGTCCGAAGACGACACCGTGGTGTCAAAGGGCTTTACCGGAAAGACCTGTCGAGTCGCCCGCAATGACTACACGCAGTATTGGGAAGAACACGCCAGCGAACTCGAGTCGTTTCCGGCGCAGTTCATCCGCTCCATGAACGATGGCGCGAATCATCTCGGCGCCGGACCCGATACCGAGGTCGATCCGTCGCGTGAGTTCTGGCCAGCAGGTCAAGGCGTCGGTGCGATCGAGGAACTCATACCGGCCGGTGACCTCGTCCGTTCGATTGTGGCCGAAGCCGAAGCAGTGATCGAACGAGTTAGCGCACTGCGCTGACGCTCACGACACCCAGGTCTTGAGTTTCTCGATCATCGCCGTCGGGTTGCCACCCACCGGAATGATGTTGAGCACACTCACACCGGCAGCGGCGAAGGCCTCGATGCGTTCGCGCACGAATCCCTCAGGACCGCAAAGGTTGGTCATTTTCAAGAACTCCGACGGAACGAGAGCTGCCGCCTCATCTTTCTTTCCCTCGAGGTACAGATCCTGAATCTTTGCGGCTTCCTCTTCGTACCCGTAGCGACACATGAGGTCGTTATAGAAGTTCTTGCCCTTGGCTCCCATGCCACCGACGTACAACGCCACCATCGGACGAGCCATCTCGGCAACACCGGCCGCATCCTCACCAATTGCGACGAGACCGCCAGCAGCGATTTCAAGAGGCCCGAGTTGAGGGTCCCGCTTGGACAGACCAGCAGCAAGATCGGCGCCCCAAACATCGTTGGCGCGTTCGGGAAGATAGAAGATCGGAAGCCAGCCGTTCGCGATTTCCGCTGTCATCTCAACGTTCTTTGGACCCAGTGAAGCAATCCATACGGGAATGTCCTCGCGAATGGGCTTGGCGATCATCTTGAGCGGCTTGCCTAAACCGGTTCCCTGATCCGCGGGCAACGGGAGCTTGTAGTACTTGCCGTCGTAGGTGACTCGTTCGCGCTTCCACACGATTCGACAGATGTCGATGATCTCGCGAGTACGTCCAAGAGGTGCGTCATATCGCACGCCATGGAATCCTTCGATCACCTGAGGCCCAGAGGCTCCGAGCCCAAGGATGAAGCGACCATCGGTAAGTGTGTCCATGCTCGCCGCGGTCATCGCCATGAGAGTCGGTGTACGTGTGTAGATAGGAAGGATTCCCGAACCGATCGTGATCGATTCGGTTTTCGCAGCGAGGTAACCCATGAACGTCGGCGCGTCGAAGCCGTAGGCCTCGGCAACCCACGCAATGTCGAGACCGGCCTTCTCGTAGTCCGCAACCTTCGCTGCCGATTCCGCGAAGCCTCCCGCGTAGTCGATCTGCATACCGAACTTCATGGTGACGTCCCTTCGAATCCGCTGACGCGGGAGTTGTTGGTGTGATCAGTGGGAAGAAGGATCAGTCGCGAGATTGGCAAGCGCCTCAGCACGAGCTTTTTCGCGTTCCACAGCGCGTTGAACCTCGAGTTCGGCTTGGTCACGCTGCGTCTGCTCGGCGATCCATTCCTTCCGATCGACAATCTGGGCTCCGTCGACGTTGGCGATCTCCATGCCGTTGTCGAACGCCACGTGATAGCGAATCCACGTAACTCCCGAAACGAACCAGACCTTGCCATACGTTCCGACCGGAACTCCGGGCAGATCGACCGCTGCGGCGATCTTCTGCCGACGGCGGAACATCTTTTCGGTACTGATTTTCGGAGCCATAGATGGCCACGCTACCGAACTACCGGCCATGGCGACGAACACGCCCCAAAGGTCAAGCGGTTCGATCCCAGCCCAGCGCGATTCGGTGCTCCACCGGCGTCACTGAGTACGATCCTCGGGTTCGACCAACAGAGTCCGCGCCCAACGCGCGGAGAGGATGGCCCCAAATGACTGACATCGGCTTCGACGGCCAGGTAGCGATCATCACCGGCGCAGGCGGTGGCCTTGGCCGCCAGCATGCCCTTGAACTCGCCCGGCGTGGTGCACGCATCGTGGTCAACGACCTTGGCGGTTCGGTCAGTGGCGACGGTGGCGATGTCGGCCCGGCCCAGTCCGTCGTTCAGGAGATCAACGATCTCGGTGGCGAGGCGATCGCCGACACCAATTCCGTGGCGACTCCCGATGGTGGCAAGGCCATTGTGAAGACCGCCGTTGACGCCTTCGGAACTGTCGACATCGTCGTAAACAACGCAGGCATCCTGCGTGACAAGTCGTTCCACAATCTTGATCAACAGATGATCGAGGCCGTGATTCAGGTCCACCTTCTCGGCGCGTTCTATGTCACCCAGCCGGCCTATCAGATCATGCGCGAAAAGGGCTACGGCCGAATCGTGTCGACGTCTTCGAACTCGGGAATCCTCGGCAACTTCGGTCAGGCCAATTACGGCGCGGCGAAGATGGGTCTCGTCGGACTTACCCGCGTCCTTGCTATTGAAGGTCGGAAGTTCAACGTGAAAGCCAACGCGATCGCTCCGGTCGCGGCCACCCGAATGACAGAAGGACTCTTCGACGGACTCATGGATGCCATGGACCCCTCACTCGTGAGTCCGCTCGTTGCGTACCTCTCGTCCTCAGCGTGTGACGTCACCGGCGAGGTTTACTCGGCGGCTGGCGGCGTGATTTCACGTTTCTTCATCGGACTGACCCCCGGCTACTACAACCCCAGCCTCACTGCCGAAGACATTGCGGCGAACTGGGACACCATCCGCAATGAAACCGGCTACATCGTCCCCGAAGACAACAACGGGGAACTCTCCAAGATCCTGAAGACACTCAAGGGCAGTGACTGAGGGATCAGTCCTCAGAATGGTCGTCGAATTCCTCGTCGGACGCGATCATCACCGGTGCGCCGTGATGCGCGACCATCCGCCATCGGCCATCGGTTGCTCGCTCAAAAATATTGAGCGCATTAACTGTTGCGCTCGCGGCGGTCGTCAGCAGGTTTTCATCGCACGACACCCATGCGATGTTGCCGTTCACTGAGACATGTTCCTCGGTGACAATGAACTGGATCTGCTGAGGACCACCGAATATCGCTGCCCAACTCGAAGCGACCGAGGCCCAGCCCCGCAGCGCGGTCCAGCCCGGATGTACACACATGGCGCGGTCATCGTGGACCCAGATGTCGCTCATGGCGTCGAGGTCGGCGCTTTCGAACGCGTCGTAGAACGCCTGGTTCGCCGCCAGAACATCACTGGCGATCGGATCAGGTGAGCCGACGTCCGACCAAGGGTCGGAGGCCGAATCGAAGAAATCTCGTTGATCGGGCGCCATGAGTCGCACCGTAGCGGCAGGATGGTCACATGCGACTCCCTTCTACCGACGGCGTCGAACTCGAGGTTCACGACCTCGGTGGCGACGGCCCGCCCCTCCTTCTTGCCCATGCCACCGGATTCCACGGTCGGGTCTGGGAACCATTGGCCGCCCGTCTTTCCGGATTCCACCGCTGGTCGATCGACATGCGGGCCCACGGAGACTCCAGCGTTCCCGAGAACCGCACCCTCGAGTGGTACGGATTTGCCGATGACGTGCTGTCGGTCATCGACACACTCACTCTCGATCGGCCGTTCGGAGTCGGCCACTCGAAAGGTGCGGCATCGCTCCTGCTCGCTGAACAGGCTCGTCCAGGCACATTTCGCGCGCTCTACCTTTTCGAACCTGTTGTCGTTCCCACCGATTTCGTATCGGGACACAATCCCGATAATCCGTTGTCGAACGGCGCTCGACGCCGCCGCGACACGTTCGAATCTTTCGATGCTGCGTTCGCGAACTATGCAGCAAAGCCGCCGTTCAACACGCTGGATCCAGAAGTACTGCGCATCTATGTCGATCATGGATTTGCCCAGAACCCCGATGGCACGGTGTCGCTGAAATGTCTGCCTGACAACGAAGCCGAGGTGTACGCCCACGGAATGGCACACCATGCTTTTGCATCGCTCCACGAGGTCACCTGCCCGGTCTGGATCGCGGTGGGCGTCGAGGATGCGGTTCCTGCAGTTTTCGCCCGTGCGATCGCCGAGTCACTTCCCCACGGCACCGTTGCGTCGTTTCCCAATCTGGGCCACTTCGGACCGCTCGAGGATCCTGAGGCTGTCGCCCATTCCATTCTCGATGGATTCTCAGTAGTGCGTTGACCTTGTTCCCGACCCCTGTCACTCGCGCTGCGTAACCTGCCGCCCATGGCCTTGGAACTCCCCACCTCGCTTTCACCGTCGAAAGTTTCAGCCTTTACCGACTGTGCGCTTTCCTTTCGTTTCTCGGCGATCGACAAAATTCCCCAGCCGCCGACTGTTGCGACAGTCAAGGGAACCCTCGTGCATTCAGCACTGGAACGATTGCTCGCGCTCGAAGCAAGTGATCGAACAGTCGAGGCTGCAGTTGCCTGCCTGGCCGACGCGTCCGCGCAACTCGGCGACGATCCCGAATGGGTGGAACTCAACCTTTCCGCCGACGATCAAGTCGTGTTTTTCCGCGACGCCGATGTCCTCGTTCACAAGTATTTCGAAATCGAGGATCCGCAAGTCATCGAACCAATCGGACTCGAGCTTCATGTCGAACACCAACTACAGGTGACGAACGGTTCACACATCACCCTGCGGGGAATCATCGACCGACTCGAGCGCGACGCAAATGGTCAACTCGTCGTCAGCGATTACAAAACCGGCAAGGCCCCAGCGGCGGGGTACCAGCAGTCGCGACTCACTGGCGTCCATATCTACGCGTACCTGTGCGAGCAGATTTATGGGGAACGTCCGGCGAAGGTCCAGTTGTTGTTCCTCGGCGGTTCACCCGCCATTGTCGAGACCACTCCGACCGAACAATCGACACGACAGATCGAACGAAAAGTCAGCTCAATCTGGTCAGCCATCGAGACCGCATGTGAACGGGACGACTTCCGACCCAAAAAGTCCCCCTTATGTTCTTGGTGCGCCTACAAACAGTGGTGCCCGGCCTTCGGAGGCGACCCCGATGTCGTCCGAGCTGCGCACGCCAACATGGAACCACCCCTTCGCCCCAACGGTTTCAGCCATTCCTGACGAGGCCACTTCTCTCCTCCCCTAGCATCATCGGCTGTGACAACCCCCGACGAGACTGAGCAACTTCCTGCCGAAGGCCTCATCGATGCCGCAGTGGAGAAACTGGCTGCCGATCATCCCGGACTCCACCTGCCCCACCATGAGCACGAGCCTCCGCATGAGATGGGCGTCATCGATCGTTTCGATCACCGCATCAACGAACTCTTCGATCGACTCCGTGGGACCGAACCAACCGATCGGATCATCTACGCCCTCACCGAACTGGGCGATTTCGGTTTGATCTGGGTTCTCCTTGCATTCGTTCGGGGCCTCCGTTCAGAGGAAGATGCTCGCGCTGCCTGGCGACTCACCGCCGTCCTCGCCGCCGAATCGGTCATCATCAACGGACTGGTGAAGACGCAGTTCAAGCGTGAGCGTCCCGTCATCCAGGAACCGAGACCGCACCGACTGCGCATACCGCTCTCGACGAGTTTCCCGAGTGGCCACTCGAGCACCGCCATGGTCGCCGGAGTTCTGCTCGCACAGAAGTCATCAACCCCAACCAAAGTCGCCCTCTTCGGTCTCGGTGGCCTCGTCGCCGTGAGCCGCATTCACGTGCGGATCCATCACGCCTCCGACGTTGCCGGCGGACTCGCTGTTGGTCTCGGCCTCGGAGCCATCGCCCGCACGGTCGTCCCGCTCTACCGCCGTCGCCGCTGAACCTGATCAACCCGATCAACCGCCCGGAATACTTCTCACTTAGAAACGGTTCGATACTCCCATGACCCTTCACTTCGGCCTCACTTGGGACTATCGCTGCCCCTTCGCCCGCATCGTCCATGCCCATGTCGTCGCCGGGCTCCTCGATGGCGCCGATTGGGATGTGCGCTTCGTACCGTTTTCACTTGGTCAGGTCCATGTCGAGGAGGGCGAAACCCCGATCTGGGAACGCCCCGAGGAGGACACAGGATTGCTCGCCCTCCAAGCGGCCGTCGTCGTGAGGGACTCACTTCCAGAACGCTTCCCCACTCTCCATTCGGCGCTGTTTGAGGCCCGCCATGCCCAGGGCGCACAATTACGCGACGAAGCGGTCCTGCGTTCGTTGTTTGCATCGAACGACGTCGATCCCGATCCGATCTTTGCTGAAGTCGCCACGGGCAGGCCGCTCGAGATCATTCGCGACGAACACACTGCTGCGGCTCGCGATCTCGACGTCTGGGGTGTGCCCACCTTCATGACCGAGAGTCACGCCGCATTTGTGCGCCTCATGGACATGCCGACCGACGCCACCGATGCTCGGCAGTCAGTCGAACGGATCGTTGCCATGTTGGCCGACTGGCCGTCGCTCAACGAGTTCAAACACACGAGCCTCGACCGCTAAACGAGTAAACGCTGCAATCAAACGCACTGATGCGCGGCCCCGGGGGCCGCGCATCGCATTCAGTTCCTAAGTGTTCTCGAACTGCTCTGGGTTCTCGAACTGCTCTGGCCCCGCTTACGGCGGAGGTCATCATTGCACGCGATCAATCAGCGCAATGATGCTCAGTTCTTTACGAGAACAGCAGCCTCGGACGCAACGAGCAATCGGATATCGAGCAGGAGATCGGCGACCTCATTGGTGCTGACCAACTCGCGGTGGAGCATTTCGCCCAATGCACGATCGATGATCGAAAGTGCTTCGGTCAGTGCGTCCATCTCGTGGGTCTCGGTCATGTGTTTCTCCTGTCGTAGCCGGCGATTGAGATTCGCTTCCGTCGGAAGGGATTCCTCGGGTTGCAGTACTTCACGTGCCACTGCGGTTACAAGGCCATGGTAGGGGTCAGCGAGGGCAAACCGCGCGTCAATTCGAAGAAATACGCGCGGGAATTCACATTGGTTCACACAACCAACTGCTCAGCACTGTCAGTCCCTCGCACTAGCGTCATTGGCCATGACCGCTGCCTCATCCCACCCATTGGGACTCACCTTCGCGAGTTTTGCCGGCCTCGGACCCGAGGCAGGCTTCACGGCCGCGCAATGGGCGGTCGATGCTGGGTATCGCTCGTTCTGGGTGGCCGAAACCACAGGTCTCGAGGCGTTTTCAACCCTTGCCGCCATCGGTGCCGCTCGTCCCGAACTCGACCTCGGAACTGGCGTGCTGGCCACGCAGCTCCGCACCCCAGGTGTCACTGCAATGGGAGCGGCAACGCTGCAAGCCCTGCATCCCGATCGCAACATCCTTCTCGGCATCGGTGTCTCGTCACCGACTGTCGTGCGCCGGTGGCACGGCGCCGAATACGGCGATCGACCGCTGGCCCGCATGCGCGAGGAACTGACACTGCTTCGGCTTTGCTTAAGCGGCGAGAAGGTCGACTTCGCTGGTGACTTCCATACCGTGAAGGGGTTCCGCCTCGGTGTGCGGCTGGGCGAACGGCGACCAAAAATCATCCTTGCAGCACTCAACCCGCTGATGTTGCGACTCGCCGGCGAACTCGCCGATGGTGTGCTGCTCAACTATCTACCCGCGTCACATGTCGCCTGGTCGGTCGAGCAAGTACGCGCCGGTGGCGATGCCACGGTCTACGGCTACGTCCACGTTGGCGTCACCGACCCCGAACCCAATCGCGATCTCGGACGCAAAGATCTTTTCTCCTACATCGTGGTCGACGCATATGCCGACAACTTCATTCGTGCTGGTTTCGCCGACGAAGTTGCCCAAGTGCGCGAGTGTCACGCGGCGGGCGACCGTGAGGCTGCCCTCGCCGCTGTCTCCGATCGCATGGTTGATGCCATCGACATACTCGGAGATGCCCATCACGTCCATGCATCCGTGCAGGCCTACGTCAACGCCGGGGTCGATGTCCCCATCGTCATGCCGATGCCTTGGGGCGCCGATCGCATGGGAGTAATTTCCGACACCATCAATGCCGCAGCGGGACGGTTGTAGGTATGCCTCCGGTACGCCGACCAAAGGGAAAGCGCGCGGAAGCGATCGACCCCTTCCCCGCCGACGGCCTCACCGAAATCGGCTTGACTCCAGGCGCTTCAGTGCGATTTCGTCGGCGCGAGACCGAGCGTTGGAAGGACGGCACCGTCACCCGCCGCGAAAGCGACGGCAGCCTCGGCGTCTGCGACGCGAAAGGGGCCATGCGCGCCCTTCCGCTTGAAACGGTCGAGGTCAAAGATCGTGGCCCCCGTGGCGGCGAACTCTGGATTCCCCTCACCGATTGGGCCGAGCGCACCGAACAACTCAAACTCCTCTAACGGCGTCACCACTGACCTCAATCCAGGCGCGCACGCCATGTGACACCGCGGCATAAGTCACCGCGGCGTGAGTCAGCGGGGCATAAGTCAGCGGGGCGTGAGTTGCCGGACTGCTTCTTCGGTGTCGACATCGGCCATGCCCAAAATGGCCAGCGCGGGTGTCGTTACGCCATTGTCGATGTAGCGCTGAATGTGAGCTCGGCATTGCTCATACGAACCGTGCACGATGAGTTGGTCGACAACCTCGTCGGGAATCGCAGCGAGGGCAGCGGATCGATCCCCCGCGCTCCATGCGTCCCACATTCCCTGGAGTTGAGGTCCTCGACCAAGCCAACGATGAAACTCGGCATACACGGGCACATTGAGATACGCAGCTATCGCAAACTTCGCCTGAGCACGAACCGTTTCGGTGTCCTCCGAAGGCACTACGAAGATTCGGGCCACGATCTCTTTGTCTTCGCCATGGGCCATGACGATCGGAGCGACGCGACTCACATCGTCGGCCGAAAGCCAGTTGATGATGGCTCCGTCGCCCTCGCGGCCAGCCAAATTCAACATACCCTCGCGCAATGCGGCGATGAGAATCGGCACGCGCTGCTCGGGTACTGCAGTAAGCCGGAACCCGCGAATGGAAAACGTGTCGTAGGTCTCGGTGATCTTCTCGCCGGTAAGCGCGGAACGAACGAACCGCACCGTGTCGCGCAGACGTTTGTAGGGCTCGTCGAAGGCCATCCCGTTCCATCGACCAACGATGACGTCAGAGGAAGTTCCGATTCCCAGAACGAATCGTCCCGGGGCTGCTTGGGCCATGGCCGCTGTGCTTTGAGCGATCACGGCCGGGCCGCGGGTGAATGCGGGAACGATTGCGGTTCCGAGACGCAGCGAGGGCGCCCACTGCGAGGTCAAGGCAAGTGGCGTGAACGCATCGGCCCCATCAGTCTCTGCCGACCATGCATCGGTGTAGCCCAATTCGGAAAGTTCCGCGATGCGGTCGCGCTGCGCGTGCAGCGGAAGCCGATCGAACGGAATCGTGATGCCGTAGCCGCGATACGGAGCCATTACTTACCCTTCCATGGTCGGATCATGGCCGACTGACTGGCGGTGCCCATGAGGGTTCCGTCCTCGGCCCACAAATAAAGATGCCCATGCCCGAACCCACGCGCCACCGCTTCGATGCGCACGTCAGCTAGGACCCAATCGGTGGGCGGCAGATTCATCACTCGAATCGTGTTGTCGAGACTGTTCGAATTGATTTCGGAGGTCACTGCCATCCCGAGCCCCATCGGAACAAAATCACCAAGCACGGCAAGCGCGGCAGCGGAGACCTCGAGGATCTCAGGCATGCGGACCCAAAATGCAGTGTGTCCCGTGCCGGGTTCGTCGATGGCCATCCGCATGTCGAGACGACTGGCGATGGAATTACCTGGGTCGAATCGCAATTGCCGAGGCGGACACTCAGTGGGCTTGGGAACCTCAGGTGCAGTTACCCACTGACCGACCTCTTCGCTCTCGCGGCTTCCCAGCGAAGCGTTCACGAGGAAGATCGTGGTATCGCCGACCTGGCCAGTGACGCGCGCCTGAGTGGTCGTTCGACCCGATGCATCGATACGAATATCGAGATCAACCACCGATGGCGGTGTCGTGTAGTTGATGTACTGCGCACAGGCCCACACCACAGGGCGCTCGGTCACCCGCTCAAGAGCTTCGATGGCGGCGCCAAGGCCGCAGCCACCGAAAAGGGTCCCCAGTCCGCTGCAGATGCCTTCAGTGACGGGCAAATACCAGCGCATCGGGTTGTGTGTGGGCTGGAGTCCCAGCCATTCCTGTGCGTCCACGGCTGCGAGCGTAGATCGCTGGCGAATCTTTACCTCCACTGTCACACCCCTTCGGCACACTGACCCCCATGACGAAGCGACCCACCCTCCATGCCAGCGGTGTTCATCGCCTCCCCGAGGGGCCCTCCTCGTGGCGACTCGATGACACCACCCGCCAACGTGCCCTCGCCGGCATCGCCCAGGCCCGTGCTGCTCTCGCCGCAGCATTGGCGTCACAAGGTGCCGGGGCCACCACGTTCGATCCCCCCGACCACGCCGTCGCCGCGTAGTCCTTCCCTCTCCCCTCTCTGGCCGTTGCCGCCCTTGACGGTTCCGACGCGCCCGAGTCGGTTCGACCCCACCCGAGTCGGTTCGACCCCACCCGAGCCAATAGGGAAACGAAGGCCCTAGAATCGGCGCATGCGTGAAGTCGTGATTGTCGATGCCGTCCGTACTCCTGTTGGCCGCCGCAATGGGGGACTTTCCTCCATGCACTCTGCCGATCTCCTCGCGGTGCCCTTCAAGGCACTGTTCGACCGCACGGGCATGGACCCGGCACAGGTCGGGCAAGTTGTGGGTGGCTGCGTCAGCCAGATCGGCCAGCAAGCGTTCAACATCACCCGAACGGCTTGGCTCACCGCCGGGCTGCCGCTTGAGGTCGCCGCCACCACCGTCGACACCCAATGCGGATCGAGCCAACAGGCAGTCGATATCGCCTACGCGTTAATCGCCGCAGGCGTGATCGACAGCGCCGTCGCCGGTGGCGTCGAGGTCATGAGCAAGGTTCCGATCGGCTCAAATGTGGCCAAGGGCCTCGAGATGGGTTCGCCCATCCCCAAGTCATACTTCCCTCAGTACGAGTACACCTCCCAATTCGAAGGGGCCGAGCGGATCGCAGCCAAGTGGGATATCTCCCGTGCCGATACCGATGCGCTAGGGCTCGCGTCGCAAGAGCGCGGAGCTCGTGCATGGGCCGAGGATCGCTTCGCAACACAGATCATTCCCGTCGATGCTCCTGACCTTGGCGAAGACGGCAAACCTTCAGGCACGACGCACCGTGTTGCTCGCGACGAAGGCCTGCGCGACACCACCCTTGACAGCCTTTCTGGACTCAAGCCGGTCATGGGCGAAAATGGAGTCCACACCGCAGGAAATTCCTCTCAGATCTCCGATGGTGCGGGCGCCGTCCTGCTCATGACTCCCGAGAAAGCGGCCGAACTGGGTCTCACCCCCATCGCTCGCATTGTCGACACCTGTCTCGTTGGTGTCGACCCGGTGCTCATGCTCACCGGCCCGATCGATGCCACCCAGCATCTCCTTGAACGCAACGATCTCACGGTCGACGACATCGACCTGTTCGAAATTAATGAGGCCTTCGCCTCGGTCGTCCTCGCCTGGGCCCGCGAACTCGACGGTGACCTTGAACGCGTGAATCCAAATGGTGGCGCAATCGCCCTTGGCCATCCCTTGGGCGGTACCGGCTCGATCCTGATCACGAAGGCTGTTCATGAACTGCAGCGCACCGGAGGCACTCGAGCCATCGTGACCATGTGTTGTGGCGGCGGAATCGGAACCGGAACGCTCATCGAACGGCTCTGACCCAACGACGCGCCACAACGCGTCTGCGTCGAACGGATCAAATCTTCGTGAAGGGCCCCGACACTGCGTCGGGGCCCTTCCGCGTTGTCTTGCCACGCCCTACATTCGCAACTTCGCCGCAGCGCTGGCCCCGAGCCCTCCGCAGAGGAGACCCCTGCGATGAGTTTTCCGCCGAACAGAACACAACCACGCCGACGTTCGCCTCTCGAGAAACATAATCAACGCCGTCGCCGCTCTGCGGGGGTCGTCACCCTTATCGGAGCGCTGGGGCTTGTGCTCTTTCTCGGAGCGCTGGGACTCTTCGTCGTGGTTCTGTCGTCGGTCGCCCAGCACCACGCACGCCCCTACGCAGCCGAGCCCACCGTGATCGATGTGATCGATGGCGACACCATCGATCTACGCATCGGGTACAAGCGCGAACGAGTCCGACTGCTCGGTATCGATACTCCCGAAACCAAAGACCCGCGCAAGCCGGTGCAATGTTTCGGCCATGAAGCCAGCGATCGCACTGCGCAGCTCCTCCCCAAGGGCACCATCGTTCGCCTTGAACTTGACCTCGAAGAACGCGACGCCTTTCACCGTCTGCTCGCCTATGTGTGGCGCGCGTCCGATGGGCTGTTCATCAATCTCGATCTCGTCACTCAGGGATATGCCGACATCCTCTCGATCGCCCCAAATACCGGGCATGCCGATGAACTACGCGCCGCAATGACTGCGGCGAAAGCTGCCGCTCGGGGGCTCTGGTCGGCCTGCGGAGGGCCGGGTCGACCCGCGTCATGAGGCCTTGACCAGCCGTGGGCGGTACCGTACGTGCCGTGACAACGTCCGCGCTCACCCTCGCCGAACGTTTGGGCTATCCCAGCGATGCTCGACTGGTCATCATCAACAGCGACGATCTCGGCCTTTGCCATGCTGCCAATACCGGAACCTACGAATCGCTTCGTCAGGGAGTGTGCACGAGCGCCACGCTGATGGTTCCGTGTGCATGGGCTCGCGAAGCAGCTTCAGATTTCCGTGGTGAGGACATCGGCGTCCATCTGACACTCAATGCCGAATTCGAACGCTACCGATGGGGTCCAATCACGCATGCTCCGTCGCTCCTCGACGGAGATGGGGGTTTCCCTCGAACGCTTGCCGACCTCTGGGACCACGCCGACCTCGATGAGGTCCGACGAGAATGCCGCGCCCAAATCGAACGAGCGATCCTCTGGGGCTTCGACGTCAGCCACCTCGATTCCCACATGGGAGCACTTCAACTTCGTCCGGAATTCTTCGACGTGTATCTCGATCTCGCCGTCGACTTCGGACTGCCATTGCGTCTTTCCGGTGCGTCGACCGAACGAACCATTGGGTTCCCGTTTCGCCGCCTCGCCGCAGAAGAGGGAATCATCTCCCCAGATCACTTCCTCTATGTGAATGGGGTCGGGAGCCGACGGACCATCGAACGTGCGGTCTTCGAACTCCGTCCCGGAGTTACCGAGATGTACGTGCATCCCGCTACCGATACCCCCGAATTGCGGGCGATCGGAACGGACTGGGCGTCACGAGTCGACGACCTTCACCTCGTCTGTCACGACTCTCGTCTGCGCACCATGCTTGAGCGGTCCGGTGCCGTGCTCATCGGCTATCGCGAACTGCGTGAACTCCAACGAGCAGGCTGAGTTCCGTTTAACCGAGTTTTTTGGACATCCGTTGATAACGGGTCGCGGTCAGTGCTCCGGCCGATTCAACGAATGAACGTGCACTGGCATCGGGAAGGTCGGCGATGATCACGCGGTCGAATTCCGCGATCATCAGATCGCGACAGATCTGTCCGAGAAGCGCGTGGCCAAGGCCTCGGCGTCGATAGGCCTCGTCGACGATGAGCGGACCAGTCCAACCGGCGCGAGTGATCGAGTGACAACCGATCCCCACGACAACGGGATCGGAATCACCCCGAAGCGCAACGTGACAAGTTCCGTGTTCGAGCGCGCGAGCGATCTCATCGGCACTTCGCGGCCACCCCGAGGTTGCCGCCAACAAAACCCGCGTGACATCTTCATCATGAATGGCACGACGAATTTCAATTCCATCAGGGGCCGGTGCCCGAAACGAGGTCGAAATTTCGAACGACTCCCAGTACTCGTGAGTTTCATACCCCTGAGCTGTGCAAAGCGCAGCGACTCCCGACTCGACCGGCGCACCCGGCCAGAGAGAGAACGGCACTGAGCCTCCGACGAAAATTCGCTGCGCACCACGTTCAGTCGCCCAGCTCTCGGCATGTTCAAGCAAGGATCGGCCGCGTCCAGCACGTTGCACTCCAGGGCCCACTGCCAAGAGACGAACCGATGCAACCAGATCACCGTCGAGATCACGATCAAGACCCACTGCCACTACCGATTCCCCATCCTCGGTAGCCAAAACGATGCCGGCATGTTCATGGCAGGCAGTAAGAATCTCATCGGGAGTGAGATCCTCATCGGCCGCGACTCGCAACATGAGGTCGACAATATCGTCGACCCGATCAGCCCCCCAGGGAACCAGCTTCATCACACCGCCGGAGAACTGTCCTCGGGCTGAGCCGAGTTCGCCCTGACCGCAACGACCACCGAGAACGCGATCGCTGCGACGAGGACAACCACCGCGACCAGACACGTGACGAAGAGTGCGGCGTCGAGACCCGAGACGATTTCATCGACGATGACTCGAGCTGACGAAACTCCGAGCACTCCGCCTGAGATGTGTTCGACTGCTTGATCTCGGCCGCTCGAGGACAGGAAAGCGACAATGCCGGCTCCGATAAGCGCGCCCACGGCACCGGAGATCACGGCAAACGCCCGACGGCGGGCCAGCACGAGTCCGGCGATGGCAACAACGACAGCAACCGCAGGGAACACGATCGCGCCCACGCGGAGGATGTGCACCCACGTGCGAATCCGATCGATTCCAGGGGCGTCAACGAGAAGAATCTTCAGGTTGATCGACGTGAGATCGACATTGTTGAGAACGGTGATTCCCCGCGCATTGAGTTGTTGGTTGATCTCACCGAGCGAAGCGCCGAGATCGAGTGAGAGGCCATCGGAATCGATACTCAAGTAACGAGTGCTGCCGTCGACAGCATGAACGAATTCGTCGTGAGTGGCGCGGATTGCTGCTTCCCAAACGTTGACGAAGACATCGGTCTTCACAACTTGAATAGTCGCCACACTGAGCAGGTCGATGACTCGTTGGGTCACCGTTCCCGAGAGTGCGCTGAGCGGTCCGGGAAGCACGCTCGCGACAATTTCTTCGACACCCACGGCATCGACGATCTCGGTGGATAACGCGTTCGCAACATCTTTCTGAACTGCGGGATTGTCGACGATGGCCCTACTGGTTGCCACCCATGTGTCCTGATCGAGAATCTGATTGGCGGTCCAGAACGACGCTGCACCGAACGTGGCAGACACTCCGGCGATGAACAGCATGACGACACCGATGATCGTCCGGACATTGCGCGACTGACGCGAAGGGTTTTGCGCTGGCGCCGTCGTCCTGCCGGTAGGGGGAACTGCGTCACCATTGACAGCACTCGAAGGAGCTGGCGGTTGCGTCGGTGGTTGCGTCGGTGGTTGCGTCGGTGGTTGCGCCGGCGGCTGAGTGGGTGGAGTCTCGGGCCAGGTCATGTCAGTTGATCCCCGCAAAGAGGTCGACTTCGGGCAGAGTCGTCTCGACCCGAGAATGGGCGAGAATGTAGTCCTCAAATGGGTGAACCGAGCGTGCGATCTCTCGGGGCAAGCCAAACCAAAAGGCCGACTCCGGATCGACTTGGGTGGCGTGGGCCAGTAGCGCCTCGAGACGCACATCGAACCACGGTCCGATGTCGATCGATGTGGTCACCCGATCATCCTGACTCGGACGGGTGAACCAGTCATCGGAAAAGGGGGACTCGAGTCCAAGTTCGACGAACTTCTGATGAGTTGCTTCAACTCGAGCCCGCGACCACACCGAGTAATACATCTTGAGCGGGGTGAACGGGTCGCCAAGATCGGGACGGAACGCGACATCGCCGGCGAGGTTGAATGCGGGCAAGGAAATATCGTGGACGCGAAGGTGATCCGGATGGGGGTAGCCCTGTTGATCATCGCCATAGGTGAGGAGCACCTGCGGGCGCTCACGTCGGATGATCTCGACGAGGCGAGCCACCGCGTCGTCAATTTCCACATTGGCAAACGCTTCAGGATGCGCATTGGCTTCCGAATCGGGCATCCCTGAGTCGCGGTAGCCGAGAAGGACGACTTCGTCGTAGCCGATGAGTGCGGCTGCGGTTTCGAGTTCCCGCCGACGAACAGCAGCGAGGTCAGCCCTCACCTCGGGACGATCCATTGCCGGGTTCAGGATGTCGCCCTCTTCACCGCCCGTGCACGTCACCAAGATGGCGCGCACCCCTTCGGTCTTGTACTTCGCCACGGTGGGCGCGCCCTTGGATGCTTCGTCGTCGGGATGAGCGTGAATCGAGAGCAGACAGCGTTCAGCCATTTGCGAACGCTACCGGTCACGGACTGAAGGCGACACCGCATCTTGATCGGACACGCGTAGTGTCGGTCCGATGAGTGAGATTCCCTCAAGCCCCCAGAGGCAGCGTTGTCGCCGAAGCGTCCTCGCTGTGCTGGCTATTGTTCTCGTCTCGCTCACAGTCGCTGCGTGCGGAACCAGTGGGCGCACACTGCAGGACCCAAAACCTGGTGCTACCGCTCCAGCACGAAAGAACTCCGGATCTACTGCCCCGCCGAATACCGCGGCCGGTGGCACCAACCCCGGACCGCAGATCAACGCCACGGGGCTTGCCCTCCAGACCACGGCATGGAGGTCCGGCCAAGCGATCCCCAAGCCCTACACGTGTGATGGGGTGAACACCTCCCCCTCATTCACGATTACTGGAGTTCCGGCCGGCACGGTCGAGCTCGTCCTCGTTGCATCAAACCAAAATGTCGCCAGCCAAACCCTGTGGCTCCTCGCTGGTATCAGCCCGTCGACTCCGTCCCTTCCCCAGGGAGGGGTACCGACCGGCGCGATTCAGATCACCAACAGTTCCGGTACACCCCGCTGGTCGGGCCCCTGCCCGGCATCGGGAACGAACACCTACGAATTCGCTCTGTACGCGCTTTCCGCTCCATCGGGCCTAACGACCAGCGCCACGCTCAGCGATGTCGATGCTGCCATTTCAAAGTCGACAACCGCGTCGGTGATCACCGGAACCTATTCGCGCTGATCACGAGCCAACCGCCCGACGCAACGAACGTGCCTCAACCCATCGGAAGCAATGCCATCAACTGTCGAGAGTGAGCGAGCAAGGTACCGTCGCTCGACCAGATGACACCATCCTCCTCGCAGAAGCCATCGAGACTTGCCGTGGACTGGAACTGCACGAAGCACCAACCGTCATGATCGGCGGGCGGCAACGATCGGACGTGCACGGTGAGGTCGACAGTTGTGATGCCCCACGGTCCACTTACGCGACTGAACATCGCCGGCATCCATGCATCGACGAATGCGGCAAGCACGGCGCCATCGACGTGTTGCGGTTCACGAAGCCGTATCCATCCACCGATCCGCGCGTCGTCACCTCCAGTGAATGCACGTGAACCCAGTACCCATTTTTGTTCGTAGCGCTTGGCTATTTCTGGATACGCCACGTCGTACACCGCGGGTTCATACCCTGGCGCATCGACATCCTCTGGACGAGGGACTTCGGGCATCGCGAGATCAACGAACGAAGGACCTTCGCGGCCTGTCGCAAACGCACCGATCGAGACGGCAATCGTGCGGCCGGCTTGCACCAGTGAAACTCGAACCGAGCTGAGTGATCGACCTGATCGTTCGGTGACCACATCAAGTTCGACCGGGCCTTCTCCAGCACGCGATAAGAAATGCGTAGTGAACGAGCGACACGAGCGCGACGAATCGTTGATCTCGGCTTCACAAGCACGCACCAAGATGGCGTTGAGGTACCCGCCATTTGGTCCCGGTCCCGCCCACCAACCCTTGTCGAGACGCGCTGCGTAGCGTCCGTTCCCCAACGGTCGAACAGCAGTAGCAGCATCGAATCGACTAGTCACTTCCCGAGACTAGGCATGGTGCAGCGGAAGCAACGACCACAGCGTTGCGCTAGAACCTAGACACACATCGCACTGCGCTCCGGGGGTTTCCATGAAGGCATTCCAGTTGATCGGCGGTTCGGCCAAGGTCGACGCCACCACTGCACTCAACGACATCGCGCAGCCCGACCCGGGCCCGGGTCAGGTGCTCATCCGTATCGGCGGAGCTGGCGCGTGTCATAGCGATATCAGTCTCATGGAGTTCTCGGCCGGCGGACCCCGAGACGTTCCGATGACCCTTGGCCACGAGAATGCAGGCTGGATCGAAGCCTTTGGTCCGGGCACGCTTCCGGCTCCTGGTCTCGAGGTCGGAGCACCAGTGGCGGTCTATGGAGCATGGGGCTGTGGCCAGTGCACCAACTGCCGCAAAGGGATGGAGAACTACTGCCTCAACATTTCCGCCAGCGGACCGGGCCTCAGCGTCGACGGAGGGATGGCGGAGTATCTGCTTGTTCCTGCGGCGCGCTATCTCGTGCCGCTCGGCGACATGACTCCGGCCGAGGCTGCCCCGCTCACCGATGCCGGCCTCACCCCGTACCACGCCATCAAGCAGGCACTGCCCCTTTTGGTTCCCGGTTCCTACGTCGTCGTGATCGGCGCCGGCGGACTCGGACATCTTGCGGTGCAGTTCCTCAAGGCTCTCTCACCCGCCACCGTTATTTGCGTCGACCAACGCGAATCTGCGCTCGCCGTCGTCGCTGGTCTCGGCGCCGACCACACCATCGTCATGGGACCAGATGCCGCGGCCGAAATCCGCTCCATTACTAGCGGACGCGGCGCCGAGGTCATTCTCGATATCTGCGGGTACGACGACACTTTGGCTTTGGCCGCTGCCGTTGCTGCACCCCTCGGCCGTCTGACCGTGGTTGGTGTTGGCGGAGGAACTCTTCCGTTCAGCTTCTTCACCTTCCCCTACGAATGCAGTGTGCAAAGCACCTATTGGGGCAGCATCACCGAACTTGGGGAGTTGCTCGAACTTTCGCGAAGCGGCAATTTCCGTGTGCACGCCGAGACCTACCGACTTGATCAAGCCCGAGAGGTCTACAACAAGATGGTGAACGGCACCTTGCAGGGTCGTGCCGTCATCGTTCCGTAGTCCTGCTTCACTCGCTGGGCGTCACGAGGTTCGCCACAACTGCAGCCCTCGCAGAACTGGAAAAACACGATGGCCCGCAGCATGTGCTGCGGGCCATCGACGTTCTCGGTCGAGAATAGTTAGTTCGACGCAACCGACTTTGGTCGCCAGAAGGTCGCCAGTTGCAGGAGAGCACCACCGACGCCAGCAACCAGCACGATGATGAGTCCGGACGGCACGCCGGCCCAATGGATCTCGGCAGCATGATCCACGGACCATTGGCCCGGTCCGGTGCACGCGAGGCCGATGCCGACCATAGCGAGAACCAAGACGTACTCGATGCCTTGGCCTGGTTTGAAGACGAACCAGCCGTTGTTCAGATGGCTGGTGATGAGCGCTACCAACGTGATGGCAACCAAGCCTGCCGCGGCGAGCGGCGTGAGAAGTCCAAGGATAAGGAGGGCACCCGAACCGATCTCGGTGAGTGCAGCGATCCATGCATTGGCCTTCGGCATCTTCATGCCCATCGATGCGAACCAACGAGTAGTGCCGGGGATCTTTCCACCACCAAAGATCTTGTTGAGACCGTGAGTGGCGAGCGTGAAGCCGACGATGACTCGGATAATGAGCAGACCAAGATTCAGTCCGTTCACCATTGCATCTGATTGGTACATGTGACTGTGATCGACAGCCATTGTCACATCGACCATTTGACCGAACATGCTTATCCTCCTCGAGAGGGTTGTTGACCGTCAGATCGTACGGTGGTCAGAGTTGAGTGAGGGGGACTCTCCGCGGTGAACGCATCGAGTCAGCGGAAGTCACGTGATCGATGGCCGCCCACGACAGGGAGGACCTCGAGTTTGTCGGCCACCACGTTGATGACTCCGTCGACCCGTTCCAGTCGGCCCCGGACCAGCAGCGCCGGCGCACCCCGAGCGATTCGCCGATAGCGCTTCCACAGACCCGGCGAACACACCACGTTGATGAGGCCGGTTTCGTCTTCGAGATTCATGAAGGTGATGCCGTGTGCGGTGGAGGGTCGCTGCCGATGCGTCACCACTCCCCCGACTAGCACCCGCGTGTCGGGGGGAGCGGTGCGCAGATCGGCAGCGGTGAGAACACCCATCGATGTCAGATGCTCGCGTTCGAACTGCGTGGGATGACCATCAGGAGAGATACCAGTCGCCCAAAGGTCAGCACCGGCCACCTCGCGATCAGACAGACCAGGAAGCGTTGGTGCATCGACCCCGGTGACAATGCCGGGGAGACGATCGGTGCCGGTATCGGCAACCGCTCCGGCGGCCCACAACGCTCGACGACGATCAAGGGCGACGCCACTGCGATCGGTGCAGTTCGAGAACACACCAGCGGTGGCCATGGCTTCGAGCACGGTGCGAGTGATGTCAACGCGTTGTGCGAGTTCAGTCATGGAGGCATACGGACCGTTGGCGTTGCGCTCGGTCACGATGAGTTCGGCAAGATCCTCGCTGACCGCCCGGACCGAGGACAGCCCAAGGCGCACTGATGGCTGAGGAATATCAACTCCGCCCACTGGGAATGCATCGACGGGAAACGGAACCTCACTGGCAGAAGCGGCAACGCCTTCGTGCCATTCGAGTGTCGCTCCGACTCCTGATGCCGCCAGATCGGGGGTCCGTACCGTGACTCCGTGACGACGAGCATCGGCCACCAGCGTGTGCGGTGAATAGAACCCCATGGGCTGTGCGTTCAACAGCCCAGCACAGAACGCGGCCGGAAAGTACCGCTTGAGATACGAACTCGAATAGACGAGGTACGCAAACGACACCGAGTGGCTCTCGGGAAAACCGAAGTTGGCGAACGCTGCGAGTTTCTCGAAAATTTGATCGGCGATATCGCCGGTGATGCCGCGTTCGGCCATACCGGCGAAGAAACGACCACGAAGACGTTCCATGCGTTCAGAACTACGTTTCGATCCCATCGCCTGACGCAATTGATCAGCTTCGCCGGGAGTGAAACCGGCAACATCGATAGCCATCTGCATGAGTTGTTCTTGGAATAACGGAATGCCCAAAGTCTTCGCCAACGAACGTTCAAGCAATGGGTGCAGATAGGCGACCTTCTCGAGACCGTTGCGTCGGCGGATGTACGGATGTACCGAATTCCCCTGAATCGGACCGGGTCTGATGAGAGCGACCTCGACAACGAGGTCGTAGAACGTGCGGGGTTTCAGTCGAGGCAAAGTGGCCATCTGCGCGCGGCTCTCGACTTGGAACACACCAACTGAGTCGGCGATACAGAGCATGTCGTAGACGGCATCGTCCTGGGGAACCTCGGCGAGATCGATGGCAAACCCATAGGCCTCGGCCACCGCATCGACGGTGTTATGCAATGCCGTGAGCATGCCAAGGCCCAGCAGATCGAACTTCACAAGACCGGCAGCAGCGCAATCGTCCTTGTCCCACTGCAGCACACTGCGATTCTCCCGACGGGCCCATTCAACGGGACAGACCTCGATGATGGGTCGGTCGCACAGCACCATGCCTCCGGAGTGGATGCCGAGGTGACGAGGAGCATGCTCGACCTGCACTGCCAGTTCGATGACCGCGGGCGGAATGGCATCGACTGCAGGATCGGGAACCACCGAGTCGGCATTATCAACGAGTTGCGCGCTGAGCGACCCCCATCGATCGACGTTCTTGGCCCATGCATCGGCCTGCCCCGGGGCATAGCCGAGCGCACTGGCCATATCGCGAACCGCCGACCGGGGCCGATAGGTGATGACGTTGGCGACCTGCGCGGCGTAGTGACGGCCATGACGTTCGTACACGTACTGAATGACTTCCTCACGTCGACCGGACTCGATGTCGATGTCGATATCGGGTGGACCGTCGCGTTCAGGCGAGAGGAAACGCTCGAATAACAAACCCAGTTCAATGGCATCGGCCTTGGTGACACCCAGAGCGAAACACACTGCCGAATTTGCCGCCGAGCCGCGACCCTGACAGTAGATGTCATGACGGCGACAGAAATCGACAAGGTCGTGAACAATAAGGAAGTAGCCGGGAAACCCGAGTTGCTCAATGACTGCGAGTTCATGGTCGATCTGTGCCCATGCACCAGCAACACGTTCCCGATGGCGTGGCCCGTAACGGCGTTCAGCTCCGCGTTCGGCGAGTCGACGCAGATAGCCCATCTCATCGAGTCCATCGGGACATGGGAACGGAGGTAGATGAGGCGCAACCAGTTTCAGGTCGAACGCACATGCTTGGCCTAACTCCCCCGCTCGTTCGACCACGCCGGGATAGCGAGCAAACCTTCGCGACTGTTCGAACCCAGAACGAAGATGAGCGCCGGCCGCGGCCGGAAGCCATCCGTCGAGTTCATCAAGACTGCGACGCGAACGGACTGCGGCCAATGCCGTGGCCAATGGCCGTTCGGCGGGTGTGGCGTAATGCGCATTGGTGGTGGCCACGAGATCGACATTGCGCCGCAACGCGATATCGACCAGTGCATCATTGCGAACCGAATCGAGAGGGTGACCGTGATCCCATAGTTCGACCGCAAGGTTTTCTCGACCGAACATCGTTACCAGCAGCGCGAGCTGATCGGTCGCAGCCGCGGGGCCATGTTGTTCAAGCGCAGCCGCAACTGCCCCTTTGCGACAACCAGTAAGTACCAACCAGTGATTGCGATCGGCCACCGGTGCACCGGTACCACCGAGTGCACACAACGCAGCAAGCGACGCTCGCGGGGCTCCCTTCTCTCCGCGCAGTTGCGCCTCGCTAAGCGCCCGGGCCAACAGCGCGTACCCGCGCGGATCGCGGGCAAGGACAACGAGATGCGATTCACCGGCCGCTGATCCGGGATCGGGTTCACCGACTGGCGGTGTCGTGCGGCCCAGGGTGAGTTCGGCTCCGAAGATGGTCGGAAGGCCGACGGCCCGAGCGGCCTCGGCAAAGCGGACGACACCGTAAAACCCGTTGTGGTCGGTGAGGGCGAGCGCGCTCAGTTCCAGTCGCATCGCCTCGGTAGCCAGCGCTTCAGGAGTGCTGGCGCCATCGAGGAAACTGAACTGAGAATGACAATGCAGTTCTGCATAGGACTCCGACCCCATAGGCCCACCGTATCGAACATGTGTTCGATACGGCAAGGGGGTCGGTAACTCCCCGTCAGCCCGGGAACCAGCCCACGACGTCGACAACAACCGAGGTCGAACCCGCCGCGTTGAAGATCGCGATCTGTCCATCGGCACCGAGCTTCACGATCACCATGTTCGGCACGACTTGGCCGGGGAGGAAGTTCAGGTTCGAAGCAGTCGGACGAGCCGCACCGAAGGGATACACCGTGAGATAACTGCTCGCACTCGAACCAGCCCCGGTGACATTCAGGGCAACCGACCCGACACCGGAAGAGGGAATCGAACCTCGACCGGTGATCTGCAACGGGAGAGATTGTTGAGGGGCAACAGGTCCGATCCCCACAAACTCGTCATCAATGGTGAAACACCCATTGCAGGTCCGAGTATCGAGGAATCGTTCGGGAACAATTCCGGTGTACTCCGATACAGCAGGAGGCGGCACTTCCGGCGGAAACCAGCCAACAATGTCGACCAGGACCTGGGTGGAGCCCAGTGCGTTGTAGATGGAAATGCTTCCATCGGCTCCGACCTTCGCAATGACCATGTTGGCCACCGTCTGGCCCGCAGTGAAGTTCAAATTCGATGCATTCGGCAGTGCGGCGCCGAATGGATACACCGTCAGAAAGCTTGATCCCGTCGGCGACACCGCCGTGACATTCAACGCAACGGCACCTACCCCCGTTGCGGGGATCGTTCCCCGACCGATCACCGGAAGTTTGAGCGTCTGCCTTGGCCCGACCGGACCGATGCCTTGGAACGATGGAGCAACCGTTGGGCCGCCACCCTCCGCTGCAGTCCGGGTATCCAACAATCGCTGAGGATCCACTCCGGTGTAGTCAGACCCATCCGGGAACCAGCCGACGACATCTACGACGACCTGCGTGGAGCCGAGAGCATTAAGAATGTTGATCCTGCCGTCAGTACCGACCTTCACGATCACCATGTTCGGAACAATCTGGCCTGCCACGAAATTGATAGACGACGTACCCGGCGTTGTTGTCCCCCCTGCATAGACGGAGAGGAAACTCGATGCTGTCGGCGCAGCGATCGTTACGTTCAACGCAACCGCATCGACACCCGAGGTCGGAACCCCGCCGCGCCCCTCAACCACGAGCGTGCGGACGTTCGCCACACCTTGACCGACCGCACCGCAACCAAGATCGTTGCCGTCGATCGTTGATGCCCCCGAAGCAACCGAACGGGTGTCAAGAAGACGGGCGGGAACTAGCGAGACATAGTCGGTTGGAGGAACAGGAACGTTCGCCAGTGGAATCGACGGGGTCGACGCACCCGCTCCAACCCCTCCAGTTCCGGTTGCGACGATCGTGAAGACGTACGACTTCGTGGTGTCGAGGGAAGAGATTGTGCACGACAATCCTGACGTCGTGCAGGTTTGACCACCCGGTGACGCAGTAACTGTGTAGTCCGCCACCGTGCCCGCATTCACCTGCGGAGCCAACCACGACAGCGCCACGCTTGATCCCGATGCCAATCCGTTCACCAAACGCGGCGGACCAGGCAATCCAACCAACGCGCGATCGAGTTTCACACTCGGAAAACCACTGACCGTGGTACCGGTGTCTTCAAGAAGTGAGACCGTGTCGGCCACTGACCCCTGACGAAGAAGGGCGATGGAACCGGCAACCGCAGGGGTTGCCATGGATGTTCCACTGAGAACTCCAGAACCATTGCAGGGAATCGACGAAGTGAGCGTCCCGGGGGCGAACAGGTTTACCTGCGGACCGACATTGGCATAGGGCGCACGTACATCACCCGAACCGCCACTGAGCGCTGAAACGGTCACGACATTCGAGAGGCATGCTGGTGCCGCAACTCCGTCAGTCCACGAATCGTTGCCCGAGGCGACAACCGTAGCGATGCCGAGTTCCCGCAACTGCTGAACTCGGTACTTGGTTGAGGGGTAATCGCTGTCGCAGAAGGTTATACGGGCCGGCGAGGCCGATGCGTCGGGATATTTCAGCGAACCGGCGAGGCTGAGATTGACCGCGGTCAGATTAGGAAAATCGGCACGGCGGTTGTACAGCCACTGCAGAGCCGCATCAATATCACCGGAGTCGGCAGTGAGCCGATTGGTCGAATAGTTGTAGGCAAAGACCTGTATCGAAATCAGTGACGCGCCGGGAGCGATCCCTGAGGTACCCGTCCCGTTCCCACCAGCAGCGATTCCAGCAACATGGGTTCCGTGGCTGCATTCCTTCTGTCCACCTTGGATGATGTCGATCGGACAGGGTGCACCCGCACCCACCTTCGATGGTGCATCGATCGCCATCGGAACGCCATCAGGACAGGTCGACTTGTACCCGGGAGCGCCGGCGAAACATGCTTCTCCGACGGTTTTCTGCACCGTGCCATTCATCAGATAGGGATGATCGATCTGCACGCCGGTATCGATAACTGCGATGGTCGTACCTGCTCCTTTGAATCCCGCCGCCCATGCAACCTCGGCCCCCATGGTCGAGGTTGTGGCACTTGGCGCGAGATCGGATGTTGGTCCGATTCCGTCGGCGATTTCAGCGGGGAAGAACTCGGTCAATGCCGACTGAACCCGTTGGATGCCACTCAGTTGATCGATGACAGCGAGTGCCGATGCATCGATCACGAGATTGGCGACCGGCACCGTCGGCGTTTCGCTCACAATCGACCAACTCCCCGGAGGCAACGCCGACGTAATGGCGTCGATTCCCGAGCGAACTTCGGCGCGTTTCTCATCGTCGCTTCCAACGGGCTGCGCATCAAAGGTCACCAACACCTCGGTGCTACCTACCGCGGCGATATCAGCATCGACCTTGGGATCGATCCGTTGTGTCGGCGGCGAAACTGGTGATCCGCTAAACCGACTCGATTTCGCGCCGGGGACAATTGTGGTCGACGGAGAAGTGGTCGACGGAGAAGTGGTCGAACTGTTCGATTCAGTCGATTCACTGGGGGCTGCACTGGTCGCCGTCTGAGAGCTTTCATTTGCTCGAGGCGCACTCCAAACGACGGTGCCCGCCAGCATTGCGAGAGTCGCGACACAAACAAAAAGCACTCGACGTCGAAATAGTGTCATCAGGCTGCTCGCGAAGTGGGTTCCCTGGTCGGGGCTTTCTGCACGCTAGCAACGGCCCAATCAAGGATTCAGTCGCAGCCCGGTTGCGACCTCAGGGGAACCAACCGACAACGTCGACAAAAACTGGGGTGGAACCCGCGCTGTTGAACAGCGCCACCTTGCCATCGATTCCCACTTCGGCGATGACCAAGTTGGGAATGATCTGACCGGCCACGAAATTGAGGTTCGAGACCTTGGGAACGCTCGCCTGCGGGGCGAACACCGTGAGATACCCGCTCGCAGTCGGCTCAGCGACAGTCACATTGAGAGCAACCACACGTGCACCAGTCGGTGGTCCTCCCCGACGACCGGTGACCGTGAACGCGATGGTCTGACCACCAGCGATCGGGCCGATGTTTCGCTCGCGACCATCGATGGTCGACGAATCGCGAGATTCAAACAGTCGAGCCGGATCAAGCGAGGTGTACTGGGAATCCGCGTCGAACCAGCCGACGACATCGACGACAACGTTTATCGGCATTGAAGATCCATTGGCGATCGCGATCGTTCCGTCGGATCCGACCTTGGCGATGGCCATGTTTGCAATCGTCTGGCCTCCAACAAAGTTCAGATTCGATGCGTTCGGTTTCGCCGACTGCCCCGGATACACGGTGAGATGTCCGGCGGCTCCGGCGTTAGCCGCAACGAGGTTCACCACCACTGCACTCACCCGCGTGGCCGGAACGCCACCGCGTCCGAGCACGGAGACCGACAGAGATCGACCTGCACCTATCGCACCGATCCCCTGCGATCCTCCGTCGATCGTCCTGTAGACGCCGGAGCGTGTGTCGACAATGCGCGCGGGTTTGAGCGATCCATAGCCACCCGCTGACGAGAACCATCCAACGACATCAACCACGACATGGACAGACCCATTGCCATTGAAAATCGAAATCGAGCCATCGGTTCCAAGTTTCGATAGCACCATATTGGGAATGGTCTGACCTGCTGCGAAATTGAGACTTGATGCACTCGGGGGTGGTTCGCCCGTCGGATAAACCGAAACGAATCCTGCTAGCGACGGATCAACAACCGTGACATTCAGCGCCACTGCTTCGACTCCCGTCACTGGCACATCACCGCGTCCGGCGATCTGAACACTGTCAATGGAACCGGCGGACAATGCCCCTCGTCCCACCTCCTGACCATCGACGGTGAGCGCCCCTTCAGCGGCGCTCCGAGTATCGGAAAGGCGGACAGGGGCAACGGGGTGATAACTGGTCGGGGTGACCGGGGGCAGGAGATTTTCCGACGGAGTGGTCGTGGTCGTGGTTGACGGGACCGACGTTGTTGATGTCGTTGTGGTCGCTGGCGCAGGGGCGACGCGCGTGATCGGCGAAAGAACTGAAGCACCCAGCCCATTCACTGACTCCGCCCTCACCACAAAGACATAGTCGGCGCCATCAGTAAGACCGGAGATCTCGCAGGTGAGAGTGACGGTGGTACAAGAGCCTTCACCAGAGAGCGAGCTCACCACATAGCGGATGATCGATGTTGATCCTGAGCTCACCGGCGCCTGCCAGCTCACGATGGCTTTGCCGGTGTCGGTTGTAGTGGCCACCGAGCGAACTGGCCCGGGGTAGATCGAAATAGCGTCAGCCAATCGCACGCTCGGAAGCGTGAAGCCCTCTTTGCTCACCGCAACCCCAGATTCCCTGAGACGGGAAAGGGTTTTGTCCGGGGTGAGTTGGCGGAGGACGGCAAGTGCACCAGCGACTGCGGGAGTCGCCATCGATGTACCCGACATCCCTCCCATTTTTGAGGAAAGCAGCGAAGACGTGATGTTCGAGCCCGGTGCCACCAAATCGACTTGGGAGCCAACATTGGAATACCCCGCGAATTGATCAGGAACACCGTCGACTGATCCGACTGCTACTGCGGTCGAAATACACGCCGGCCACGACACGCCTCCGACATAACTTCCATTGCCCGCAGCAACGACGGTGCTTACGCCGATGGTCAAGAGCTGATCGATATAGAACTTGGTGGTACTGAAATTGTCGCAGTAGTCGGTGTACTTGGTGCCGCCACCAAGGCTGAGGTTCACCGAGGTAAGCCCAGGGAAACGCGCTCGGTTGTAATACAGCCAGTCCAGTGCAGTGTTGATATCCGAGGTTGCGGCGCCGATGGAGCGAACCCCATTAACTAGGTACTGAGAAAAGACGTTGATGGCGATCAGATTCGCGTCGGGAGCGACACCCGACGGAATCGTGGTGCCATCACCACCCACCGCGATCCCTGCGACATGGGTGCCATGGGTGCAGTTGCTCACTGTGGCCGGACACGGGGTTGCGGCCCCCACAAGTGGAGCGTCGGTCACCTTCATCGATGCCCCTGATGCACAGGAATACGCGAAGCAGGCCTCGGCGATCGTTTTCGGTGTCGATCCGCGCATGAGGTAGGGATGATCGGTCTGCACTCCGGTGTCGATCACCGCGACCGTGGCACCGGCGCCCTTCCAACCAGCAGCCCATGCCGAGACGGCACCCATAGTTGCTGTGGAGTTGATGGAACTCGGATCCAGTGTCGTCATTGGCTCGACGTCAGAAATCGGCGTAATGAGTTCACTGTCATCGGTGATCACCGCAACTAGCCCCGATGAGCGAGTCGCTTCGAAGCCCGTGCGATCGACGGTCAGCGCGAGAAAGGGAAGCGTCCCGGTGTCCTTGGCCTCTGACCAACTTCCTTCAGGGAGTTGGCCCAGGAACCGATCACGCGCCACGCGGACCTGTTCGATCCGTTCGTCATCGGTACCGGACGGATCGACGGCGAGGCGAAGGATGACTGGTGCATCACGACCTTCGCTGATGGCCTGCTGTACTTCGGGCTGTACCGCAACCTTCTCGACAGGGATCGGCACGCTCGACGACGATGGAACGGCCAACGAGTTTGACGGCTCATCGGCATTTGCTGCCTGCGAGTGATTGCGATCGGCATTCCCCGCCACCGCTACTACTCCCCACAGCATCGCGGCAACCGCGAGAAGGCCGAATGCAGCAAGCAATCGAGATCGGCGTAGGGACATTGAGGACTCTGATCGGAGCGGGGAAACGAGCGAAAGGAGTTCGGCGGACCGAACCCTTGGCAACGACCCTCGGGGTCAGTGGAAACGTTACGCCTTGACGTCGTTCATGTCCGAACGCCACTCCGGAACTGGCCCGCTTCAGGCGACCACCGTGTCAGTCATAGATGGCCTCGACAGACCACCTCCCCTGCTCAACCTGCACCAACAGCGCCCGTCCATCGGTCAGCGCCAGTTGCAGTCGAGCCCGACGTCGATGTGTCGTGAGGTCCCACCAGCGTTCGTCGCTCAGCCAAGGACCGGCCCATCCCACCACTCCATGGCGACCCCTCGACCCATCCTCGAACCGAATCGTTGTCGGTTCCGCACTGATGACGCCGCGTCCACTCACCCATACCTGTCCGCCATCGGCATCAAGAACATCGAGGGGCATTGGGTCGACAGGAAGCAGGGCCGGCAACGGTGAAGGGATCCGACCCGGCCACGGAGCATTCCGTCGCGAAAGATTTTCCTGATGAGCGATGCCATCACGTCCGAGGAACGGAACGCGTCGGACGATGTCTGCAGGAGTACGACCTCCGCGATGTTCAGGGATCGTGACTGCAGCGTTGCCCAACATCCCCTGCACACGCGTCAATGCTCGTTCGGCCCGTTCATCGGCCTCGGTTTCACCACCCCAGAATCCGTGTTGTCGGCCGCGGGCGGGCATCACTTCTTCGGGAGCGAGTAGGAGTCGACTCACTCCCCCGTTCGGTCTCTGTGCACTCGGGCCGTTGAGCCATCCGTCGAGTTGCCAACGCACACGATCGACGATGCCAGTTGATGACAACGCACCCTCATGGCGCCAGATCCGTTCGAGCCGCTCACCGGCATCGGTCTCGATCACGACGAGCAGACGAGTGCACGCCAAACCTTCGGCACCGAGTTGTTCGTGCAGTTCATCTGCTGCCGTTCTCGCCGTGAACGCGGCGATGTCGACACGCTCAGCCGGCGGATCAAGAAGTGCAACCACGTCGAATGACCGCTGCGGCGGTCCCACCGATGACGGTCGGTCATCGAGACCACGAGCGAGCCGATGAGCGAGCCGCCCATCGGAACCGAATCGGGCAACAACATCATCGACCTCAAGCGCAGCGAAATCTCCGAGTCGACGAAGACCGAGTCGTTGGAGAACATCGACAAGTTCAGGACGATCGAGCACTCCAACAGGAAATCGAGCAAGAAAATTCGCCGATTCCCCGGGATCGATCACGCGGACGCGCTCGGTTCGAACGATCGCCATTTCCGCAGCACGAGTTGCAGTGAAAAGTCCGTCGGCGACACCAACGCCAATGGCGTTGTTCCACCCTGAGGAACTCAGGGCATCGTCGATCTCGGCAGCAACCATTTGCGCGAGTGCTGCATCGCCGCCGAAATAACGCGAAGGTCCGATCGTCGGAAACGCGAGTGAGCCCGGCGAAGACAGTTCGACCCGCGGGGTAAACCGATCGACGAGGGCAGCGATCGATCCGAACACACGAGCGTCACGGTCGGGGTCAGGGTCAAAGATCCGCAGTCTGGGACACCGACGCTGCGCTTCACGCCGCCGAAGACCCACTTCGACTCCTTCAGCGCGTGCTGCCGGTGATGTTGCCGTCACCCGATTGGCAGCGATCACCGCTACAGGTTCGTCAGCTGAGGCCGCTGTCGCGATGATCGGCCAGTCCGGACACAGCACCACCAGTGTTCGCAGGTTCATCGTCTCAGCACCTCAACATCGCAACATCGCAACGACTGAACGCGACGACCGTTCCACCCTCCGGTCCGCGCTCGACCGTTGTGACGTGGCCGCCGATCGCTGGCAACAGCACATCTCGTTGGACTGGCCGACTGGCCCGACCACGACCGTCGACATCGACTCGCGCGCGACGTGAGCGCAAATGACCATGTCCATGACCCAACCCCTCCCACTGCGCGTCGTGCACCAGGAGGGAGAGATCAACAGGCCACGGTGACGGCGAAACCACCTCGGGTGAGACTGTCATGAGGATCGATCCGCGCTCACGGCCACGCGACGCAAGTCGTCGCCCCTTCGACGAACTCATGAACAATCGAGCATCGACCATGACGATGTCGACGGCACCGATCAGTGCAGCCACCACATCGGTCTGTCGCCCTGATCCTCCGGGGTCGATGAATGCCACCCGACTGATATCGATACCCGCTTCAACGACTGCGACCGGAGCCAGGTCGTTCAGTCCGACGATCGCGACCCACGAACCAGCCTGCGATGCTCCGGCGACGAGGTGAAGGGCCAATGAGGTAGCCCCGACCCCGCCGACGGCGAGCGTTGAGCCACGGACCAGACCTGCATCGGGAAGGAGGCGCCGGAACGGTTCGAGGACTGGAACCACAGCCTCGCGGGCCAGAACCACGGGCCGAAGATGTTCGGCCAGTTCATGAAGCGAGGGAGCTTGTGATGAGAGGGCGGCGGGGAGGACCACCTCACCAGTATCGAACAGATGTTCGATAAAGGCAACCGATCAGTCGCCGAATCCTTCGGGCATCACGACTTCAACACCCTCTCGGTAATAGATGAAGAGTTCCTCGAGCCGCTCTTTCAGCCCTGCCGAACCGCCACTGACGGTCACAGTGATGACGTTGCCATTCACATGCACCGACTCAACGCCCCCGGCCTCGAACAATGTGCGAGCCACAAGATCGGCAGGACGCTCGGCCAGCACATCGTCGGCCGAGCGATAGATCTCGTGCCCCATGCCGGTGAGCGGGCGATTGGTCTCGAACCGGACCACGCCAGGAATCGATGATGGCTTCTCGATGACGGTAACTGGCTGACCCATGAGGCTGAATGTAGTCGGGTCAGACCCGACTGCCCTCCATCGTCGCCCCATCACGACCACGACGCAGTGCTACTGCCCCAATCTGCCATGCCAATGCAGCAAGGACGACCGAGACCACTCCGAGGGCCACGTGAACGATCTTGAAACCGGGGTCCTTGTCCCCATGATCAGCGATCAGGATCATCGGCACCCGAACAAGCCACACCACCACGGTGAGTGCAGCCGCAACCATCAGCACCTTCGCCCCGCCGATGCTGATCGGTGCAGACCAGGCCTTCACCACAACAACGACGACAGCCACAGCAAAACCCAACAGCACGATCGACAGCACAGTAGAGAAGGTCTTCGCCCCGACCGATTCATCGGACCGAAGTGTGTTGGAGATGCGATTCCCCCAAACGAACACTGTCCAGAGGACAAACGCCAACAGGACAAGACGGGAGCGCAGGATCATGAGAGCGAGAGTACCTGTCTCATGCCGCGACCGGACCTACCCGGCATCGAACAGACTCACCTGTGCAGTCGCTCGATCGGAACGATGGATCCCCGACCACGGAAGATTGTCCATGTACGACCACGACCGCCGATGAATTGTGGTTGGCCCCAACGCCGACAATGCCATGCGGTGACGCGGACACGGGTAGCCCTTATTGCGTTGGAATTCGTAGGCCGGAAAGTTCTCGGCTTCGGCCCGCATCATGCGATCGCGACTGACCTTCGCGAGAATCGATGCGGCGGCGATCGAGACACAGGTGGCATCACCCTTCACGATGGTCCGCGTGCGACCGTCGCCGATGAAATCATGCGAACCGTCGAGCAGGACGCGATCGGGAATCAAGCCAAGCGATGCGATCGCCCGATCGGCAGCCAGTTTCAGCGCTGCCGACATGCCCAATTCGTCACATTCATCGGAAGTAACGATGCCGAGTGACCAAGCGTCACACCACTGTGCAACACGATCGAACATCGACTCGCGTTCGGGCTCGGTAAGCATTTTCGAGTCACGCAATTTGTAGACGCGACGATCTTTCGGAACGACTGCTGCACCGATCACTAATGGTCCGGCCCACGAACCGCGCCCGACCTCATCAAGACCGACCACCGTTGCATGGCCCTCGGCCCACAGTTCTTTTTCGTTCGCCAGCGTTGGCGAACTGTTGCGCAGCCCGGCACGCAGTTGACGAACGGAACCGGTCATAACCCCGAACGTAGCGGTGAGGACCCGGTCAGACCGGGATCACTTCTCGATCCATGTTTCGGTGAGCTTGACGATTCCACCTTGGAACGGTTGAGCGATTGCACCGTCGGGAAGCGTCATCGACGTGAAGTTCCGAATGTTCTTGGCTGCACCAAGCGCCCACTGAGTGTGAGCAAGCCAGATATAGGGAACCAACGCTGTTTGACGTTTCTGAACCGTGGCGTAGGCCTCTTTACGGACGGCCAGATCAGGAGACGCGCGACCCTTGTCGAGCGCTGCATTGAGTTCTGGATCATTGAGCCGCGAGAAGTTCAATGCAAGAGGGCCGGTTGCGTTCTTTCCGGTCCACCACACGTAGTCGACCGCAGGATCGGTACCACTGAACTGACGCGTGAGATTTGCTTGGTAGTTCCCAGTCGCCATATCGAGAATGAACTTGCTCTGTTCAGTGGTGGTTGGGGTGACACTCACACCACAGGCTTCCCACTGTTGTTTGACAAGAGTGATCGTGTTGACATTTGCCGGAACCGGAGTGGTCCCGAGGCTGATGGAAATTGGACCCTTCTCTGCTTTCACTTTGTCGATCAATGCCTTGCCTGCGGCCGGGTCATTGGTCGCGAATCCTGAATCGAAATACCAGGGAGAATCTTTGGTGAACTGGCTGTCAGCCAAACGATCTGCTGGTGTGTCGTTCACCAAGAGAATTGCCGCCGGATCGGTACAGAGTTTCAAACCTTCACGAACGCGCACGTCGTCAAGCGGGGCCTTCGACGTGTTCAGGATCAAAAAACCCTCTTCGGTTTCCGTCTGATCAAAAACAACCTGCACGGCCCCCGATTGCGCCTCGGTCCGAAGTTTGGCCATGGCCGGGAAGTCAGTGGTGTGAAGCATGTTCACATCGCCGGCGAGCAACGCATTCACTCGACTTTGCGGGTCGGTGATGGGACGAAACTCCACCGAATCGAGATACGGAAGTTTGTTGCCCTTGGCATCGGAGCGCCAGTAGTTCGTGTTCTTTGTTCCCGTCCAACTGTTGTCCGGAACCCATTCCTTCTGAATGAATGGACCAGATCCAATCGGCGATCGCGTATTCGCCGGTTGCGGTGCATCAAGTTGCGCAGGAGCAACCACATAACCAACCTGCGTCGTTAGCCCCGCCGGCAACGAGGCATCGGGATCAGTCATGGCGACAGTGACAGTCAATGGCCCAGTCGCCGACACTGACGCAATATTGGCCAGCGCGATACCAACAAGTGCATCTTTCCGCATCGCGTTCAGGCACTTGGCAACTGCGGCACCGTCAACCGGCGTGCCATCAGAGAAGTTCACATTCGGACGCAACTCAATCGTCCACGTCTTGTAGTCAGCGCTTGGAACAAACGCCTTCGCGAGATAGGGCTGAACTTTTCCGTTTTCGTCATAGGCCGCGAGCGGATCAAAAACAGCCGATCCCACCATATGACCCGAAACCGCCCAGCGATTTGTCGATGGGTTGAACCCGTCTGACTCGCCTTCAACCCCGAACTTCACCATTCCGCCCGGAGTTGGAGTTCCCGCTGGTTTCACCGTGATATCCGAACTCGCCGTTCCACCGCCACCGGAACCACTGGAACTCGAGCCACCACAACCAATTGCGAGGATTGACAATGCAACCCCCGCCGCAACGACCGCAACAACGTGACGCAACTTTGCTGATCCACCCATGTTGACCACCCCCGACGCGCACAGTAACTCCAAACCATGAATCGTGTACGAAAAGTTGGAAACGCAAGAGGGCCCGGTGCACACGCACCGGGCCCTCTTCATAAGCGATTCAGAGCTGGATTAGTTGTCGAGCCAGGTCTGAGTGAGACGGACCTCGCCTCGCTGGAACGGCAGTGCTGCCTGTCCATCGGGAAGGGTCTGGTTCGTGATGTTGCGGATGTTCTTGGCCGCACCGATCGCCCACTGGGTGTGAGCGAGCCAGATGTACGGAGCCAATTCGGTCTGACGCTTCTGAAGATCGGCGTAGGCCTGCTTACGAACCGCCGGGTCATTCGACGCACGAGCCTTGTCGAGTGCCGCACCGATCTGCGTGTCGCTGAGACGTGCGATGTTCAGGGTCAGCGGGCCAGACGCATTCTTCGGCGTCCACCAGACGTAATCGCCATCGGGATCAGAAGCTGCAAACTGACGCCACAGGTTGGCGGTGTAGTTGCCCGTCACAGCATCGGAGACAAACTTGCTCTGCTCCGAAGTCGTGGTATTGACCGTGACGCCACACGCTTCCCACTGCGACTTGAGAAGCGCAGTGGTGTTGGTGTTGGCCGGGACCGGCGTCGTGCCGAGGCTGATCGTGATTGGGCCCTTTTCGGCCTTCACCTGATCAATGAGCGCCTTGCCCTTCGCCACATCGTTCGTGGTGAATCCACTGTTGGAGTACCACGGCGAGTCCTTGGTGAACTGACTGTCGGCCGCTCGATCTGCCGGGGTCTCATTGACAACCAGAACGGCGTTGGGATCGGTGCAGAGCGTGAGTGCCTGACGAACGCGGACATCATCAACCGGAGCCTTCTGGGTGTTGAACATGATGAAGGACTCTTCGGTTTCGGTCTGATCAGCAACAAACTGAACATTGCCCGAAGCCGCCTCGGACTGAAGGCGATTGATCGCCGGCCAGTCAGTGGTGTGAATCATCTGAACATCGCCCGAAAGAAGCGCATTCACGCGATTCTGCGGGTCGACGATCGGACGGAACTCCACCCCATCGAGGTAGGGAAGCTTGTTGCCCTTGTCATCGGAACGCCAGTAGTTCGCGTTCTTGGTACCGACCCAACGGTTGTCCGGAACCCATTCCTTTTGAATGAAAGGTCCCGACCCGATGGGCTGACGAGAGGCGGCTGCGCCTTCAGCCTTGAGCTGAGCCGGAGCAGCGATGAAACCAACCTGCGTGGTGAGCACAGCGGGAAGCGATGCCCACGCGTCAACCGTTGCGATGGTGAGCTGCGAAGGCGACACCACAGTGATCGTCGACATGTTGGCAAGAGCTGCGCCGGTGAGGGCATTGGCCTTCACGGTGTCGAGCGCGAGCTTGACGGCAGCAGCGTCAACCGGCGTGCCGTCGGAGAAGTTCACTCCGGCACGAAGGTCAACGGTCCAGGTCTTGAAGTCAGCACTTGGCGTGAATGACTTGGCCAGGTACGGAGCCCACTTACCTTCGGCGTCATAGGCCGAAAGCGGATCGAAGACCGCGTTGCCGATCATGTAGCCCGAGATTGCCCATCGGTTACTCGAAGGATTGAAGCCGTCAGTCTCAGCTTCAAGGCCGAACTTGACCGTTCCACCAGCCTTCGGTGGACCGGATGCCTTGATGGTCACATCGGTGGTCTTGGCCCCTGAGTCCGAACTCCCTGAGTCCGATCCACCGCACGCCGATGCGATAAGGCCAATGGCCATCACCGCCGCGACTACCGGTGCCCAGCGACGGATTCCCGCACGCCTCTGCATGATTGCTGCCTCCTTCGGCCGCAGCCGACGGGTTGATTCGGAACTCCCCACGGAGCCCCAACGTGAGTGGAACCTTAGACGTGACCTGAGGCACATGCGAGGCAGGAGCCAGATTTCCGTCATCTTTTCGAACTTCCTCAGAGGATCTCGCCCCGAACTCCATCCTTCATCCACCGAAAATGGATTCGAGATGCCCTCGGCGCCCGTCCTTCGGTTTCAGTTCCGCCGCCGTCGAGCACGCTGCCGGGCCGATTGCCGGGCCTTGGCCCGGGCATCGCGGGTGGCTTGTTCGGCTCGGCGTCGGACCTCTGCAACAACCTCATCGACCCTGCGCTCGGCCTCTTCATCGACACGACGAGATGCATCGGTCGCACGTGCGATCGTCTCGGCCACCTTGGCGCGATGCTCCTCTTCAATTGCGTCAAGGAGTTGGGCCGTCTCGTGTTCAATCTGTCGAAGCTGCCGTTCGGCCACCAAATCAGACTCCGCTGCCATCCGATCCGCCTCGACCTCGAGTTCGCGCAGCGTCGAGGCCGACTCGATCTCGGTCAGGAGATCGACCTGCAGCTCTGGATCGATATCGGCATCGAGCACTGCTCGAGCAAGCGCATCAAGTTCGTCAACCGTCGGATCCTCGACGAGCGCTCTCACGACATCGGCCGAAGCGGTTCCCGAAAGGACCGCAGGCAGGCGCCCAGGAAGCGAATCGGCATCAGCCCTCAACGCAGATGCGAACGCGCCACCACTGCGCTCCTGCAAATCACGATTTCGTTCTTGCCAACTCCGCTGCAGAAATCTGCGACGCTCAGAACGATCGATCTGTGCAGTTCTGTAGGGACCATCAATGTCGTCTCCGGCCAGTCGCATTCGCCACAACGGCACTCGACCAATGCCCTTTAGATAGTGCGTCCGCAACGAGGTGAACGTAAATGTCGCGTCATCACCGACGACGTCGTGCAGTTCCTCGGAAATAATCACAGAGCCCGGATACGCGACGCTGACGATGCGACTCGCGAGATTCACCGTGGCGCCGTAGATATCGCCATCGAGATCAAGCACCGGACCACGAGCAAGTCCGACTCGAACATCGGAGAGCGCTTCGTCCTCCCGATAGCGCCGAGCCAGTTCCAACGCAGTCCGGCAACTCTTCTCGACGTCGTCGTTGACGAACATGACTTCGTCACCGATCATCTTCACGACTCGACCACCGAAAAACGGAATCACGTCGTAGGCAATCGATTCGAACCGGCGGACGACTTCAGCCAACGACGATGTCGCCAGTTGCTGGGTCTGCGACGTGAACCCGACAAGATCGGCGAAACCGACGCATACCTCAGCCGACACGTTTTCGTTCGCAACGAGCGTGAGCCGTCGGCGGGCTTCGGCCATAAGACGACGGCGCCAAACGAGTTCGAGGATGTGAGGGACCAGAGCCGCCACTTCCAACGAACGCTCCGTCGACAGTTGGTCAGGAAGTTGCGTGGTGGTGTCTTCTTCCGCGGTGCGCAACCAGACATCGATCTGGGCCACCGCAATCCGTTCGAGCGAAGAGCCGATAACGCGAGCGAATTGCCGAGCAGTTTCGGGTTCGACTGATCCATCGGCAATCAGTCCAACGATCGTCGAAAGCATCTCGACGTCGCTATCAGTGAAGAGTTGCTCGCCGGGACGAGGAAGCGGGAATCCCAAAGCCCGCCAGAAATCGAGCAGAAGGTCAGTGTCGATACCGGAGAACGTTGCAAGGTCCTCGATCCCGAATCGGGCCTCATCATCAAGGAAGGGAAGGAGCGCTCGTGCGGCAGTTTCGCTGGCAACCTCCTCCCGTTCGCTCATGAAAAAGAGCCTCCCCCATCATCTGGGGGTTTCGCCACTGGTTTCGAAGACACTTCGGGCTCGTCGATATCGACAAGATGTGCGTGATCGCTGTGAGTGTGATCGTGCTCATTCACCTGGAACTCATGGTGCGCCTGGTGATCATGGTGCTCATGGTCGAGCACGGGCGCAGCCAGTAACACCTCGCCCCGACGTTCGGTGGTCGACCAATTGGCATCGAACGCCAAGCAGGTGAGCGTAAAGGGACGATCGCCGTCAACCTCCCAGAGGAGAGCCGGCCGAGCACCATGCCATCGGAGGGCGTAGGAAACCGATCCAGCCACCGTCGGCAACCGCAGCATCGCCACGGGTTGACCAAGCCATTCCTCGCCGAATCCGGGAAGAAGATCGACTACTCCATTGCGGTCGTCGACGACGAGGGCCCTCACGTTGCGCAGAAATGCAGCCGTACGAGCTGGATCATGAGCATCAATCGCACCCGGCCATGCCCAGAGCGGCTCACCTTCGAGCAACTCCGACCTCAACACCTCAATGGCATCGATACGTCGTTCGCCGTCTCCCGGACCGACAGCAGAGAAGCCGTAGAGATCCATCCCCGCAACAAGCTCTTCGAGGTGACGTCCAATGGCACGGGCCGCGTCGGGTTGATGAGAGAGGTCAAGAAGGGAGATGGCTGAGCGATACGCACGCGCGGTCCACCGCGCGTCATAGGAACGTCGATCGACCGAGGAAATCCAAGGTGGACCTTCTCCCGCGGCAAAGAATGCGCGAGAGGGTCGAATTCGACTGCCGCGTTGTCGCTTCGCCAACCAATGCGCCGCCGAGGCGATCCGCTCGACAGATGCCTCAGCGAAGACGACATCTCCGGTGATCGCCACGTGACGACCGACGGCCTCGATCCAACTTGCAGTTGCGTCGAGGCGGTCAGCATCGAATGAGCCATCGGCATTCTGCAGATCGATCGCTGCAAACAACAGTCGTTCCGCCTCCGCCGACAATCCCTGCTCATCAAGCGCCATCGTGAGTTCAGACCGCTCAAGACCATCGACTGGGAGGCTGGGCCAACGAAGCGGATCGTCGGCGGCGACATGCACAAGGAGGTGGGCTCGCGCCGCGTCGAGTGCTTCTTCGATCTGTCGTTCGGGAAGATCGATTCGTGGCGAACGCGCCAGTTGGGCTTTCCAACCAGAGACGACCCGGTCGCGAGGAGGAAGCGACGTGACGTCGATTCGGTCGAGATCATGTCCGTTGGACGAGGTTCCTTTCCCGTCTCGACTGAGCGGAAGCACTACCCGCAACACCGCGGTGTGGGGTAACGGGAACACGAACGCTGCGGTAGTTGGCCCGGCCGACGCGCGCACACCTTCGGCGGGGAATGTCAGAACCGCATCGCCCGTAACCGTGAGTTCCTGGGCTGACCTGCCGTCGAGGTCGATCCCGAATCGAGAGGGCTGCCGCGAGAACATCGCGGCCACCATTGCGTTGATTGAGACGACGCTTTCGGAATAGGTCATCGTCACAGGAGAAGTCGGCGAGGCACCGGCGGGCGCAGTGAAGGAGAGCGCAAGAGCAACGGGTACCGATGTTGCGTTCTCAAACTCAGCGACGAGAACCGGTAGCCCGGTTGGTCCGTCGATCGCGGTCCACGCCCGCTGCTCGATTTCGCCACCCGGGACGCGCATCGCGCTTACGACCACCGGAGTGGAATCAGTGAGCGACTGGCGCACCAATGCGCCGCCCGACGCCACATGCCAGCGGTCTTCGGCCCGCACCCACCAATCAAGCGACCAAGCGCCGTCCTCGGGAGAGATCAGCCCATGGCGGTCGACCTTCGCGCGCCCACCGGCACCGATCGTTCCGAGCAGAACCCATCGACCATCTCCATCACGATTCAGAACGGTTTGGCTTTCGGTGTCGTGCTCCATCGGCGGCGACGCTACCCCCGGTCCAACCCGCATCGATCATCGTGCCCATCGCTGCTCCGGCGGCAGCAAGCGACTGGAAGTCTCGCGATTCCTGCGACCTACACTCCGGCAGTGTCCGATCCCGAGCTCCGACGAGCCGTGCTGATTCCTGTGAAGGCGTTCTCCGACGCCAAGGCGCGACTCGCTGATGCTCTTGCTCCCGAAGAACGGGCAGCACTTGCGCAATCAATGGCATCGGCTGTCGTCGCCGCAGCTGCGCCTCTCGATGTTTGGGTTGTGTGTGACGACTCCGAAGTCGCCGCTTGGGCAACTCGACACGGAGCGAGCGTCCTCTGGAAACCGGGTCGCGGTCTCAATGGCGCCGTCAACGAAGGGGTCGCTGATCTCGCGCACCTAGATGTTGACACTGTGATCGTTGCGCATGCCGATCTTCCGCACGCAGAAAAACTCGAGTGGCTCGCCGAAAATGACGACGTGACTCTGGTGCCTGACCGTCATGGCGATGGCACCAACGTCATCGTCATTCCGGCGCATAGTGGATTCGTTTTTTCCTACGGTCCAGCGTCGTTCTCCCGCCACAAAGCCGAAGCCAAACGACTCGGTCTTCAGATACGCATCGTTCTCGATGAGCGCTTGGCGTGGGATGTCGATCGGCCCGAGGATCTTGTTGCGCCCCAGTGGGGTCGAAAAGCATGAGCGCAAGCCCTCCCTCGCTTCCGACGGGCGACATCCCGACAACGTCGACGTCGGTGTCGTCGCGAAACCTCACCACCCCCGAGCGCGCTCTGGCGATCGTGGCCCATCCCGACGATGCTGAATTTCAGTGCGGTGGAACGCTGGCGAAGTGGGCCGCCAATGGATGTGTCATCAATCATCTCGTCCTCACCGACGGTTCCAAAGGAACATGGGACGCACAACAGAACACTGAGCAACTTGTCGAACAGCGTCGCGAGGAACAGATGGAAGCGGCGCGGCGACTCGGTTCGATCGGCAAGGTCGTTATGTTGGGCCACGTCGATGGCGAACTACAGCCCACACTCCACATACGTGACCAGGTTGCCTATTGGATTCGATCGACCAGACCGGATGTTGTCCTCGCCCATGATCCTTGGAAGCGGTATCGCTTACATCCGGATCATCGGAACGCTGGCTGGCTCGCGCTTGACGGAATCGTCGCCGCCCGTGATCCTCATTACTTCGCCCACCACGGACTTGATGTTCACCGCCCCGACTATGCGTTGCTCTTTGAGGCCGATGAACCCGATCACGTCGAGGACATCACCGGTTTCGTCGACACAAAAGTCGAAGCCCTTCTCGCACATTCGAGCCAATTCATCACCACCCATGCGATTCCCGCCGACGATGACGGATCGGCAGCGACCGCGTTTGGTGAACGGATCCGAAATCATGCTGCCGCGGTCGGGGCGGTCGCCGGAGTCGATCGTGGCGAGGTCTTCAAACTCCTTTCGAACCTCTAGGCACCTCGGCGGTTCATCGGAAGTCCGCCGCAGTCCGCAGAAGTCGGCCGTCGATGACGGCCATGTGAACGGAGGACGAACTTCGCCCAAGTATCCGCGCGTGCGGCCGACGCGCGGTGTTGGATGACGGTGTCGCATCAACCGCACCCTCGGGAGAGCAGTGACCACCTCGAACCTCCTATCAACGAGTCCGTCAAATCGGTTGCGTTGCACCGCACTCGATGAGTTCTGCGGAGGAGGCCAGTGACACCGATGGGAAAGCGCACCTACGTCGTCGACACGTCGGTACTCCTTGCCGATCCGAAGTCGATGACGCGTTTCGAAGAACACGATGTCGTGCTTCCTGTCATTGTCGTTCTCGAACTGGAATCGAAGCGGAACCACCCTGAACTGGGTTGGTCAGCGCGACAGGCGCTGCGACAGTTGGAATATTGGCGCGTCAAGCATGGCAACCTCACCTCGGCCTTCGCCGTGAACGATCTCGGGGGCACCCTCCGGGTCGAAATCAATCATCAGGAACTCACCGCACTCCCGCCATCGCTCGCTGGAGACTCGAACGATCACCGGATCCTCGCTGTTGCCCACAATCTGGCGGCGGAGGGGAACCAAGTAACGGTGGTGACCAAGGATCTGCCCCTGCGACTCAAGGCGTCGATCGTTGGGCTCGATGCCGACGAGTACCGCAATGAACTTGCCCGCGACGACAGCTGGACCGGGATCGTGGAACTTGAATGCGAAGGTTCCGCAATCGACGAGTTGTTCGACCATGGCTCGATCGACGACGAGCGAGCGCGCAATCTCCCCTGCCACACCGGTGTCGTCATGCACGCCGGTTCTCAATCCGCACTCGCCAGAATCCATGCCGACAAGTCGCTGCACCTCGTGCGTCGCGACGGCCAGTTATTCGACGTCCGTGGGCGCTCGGCCGAACAGCGCATCGCCATCGACCTCCTCGCCGATCCGACTATCGGGATCATCTCGCTCGGTGGACCGGCTGGAACGGGAAAGAGCGTTCTGGCGCTTGCCGCCGGACTCGAGTCGGTACTCGAACAGCGCAGCCACAAACGCGTCGTTGTGTTCCGACCTCTCTACGCGGTTGGCGGTCAGGACCTTGGCTACCTACCCGGTTCGGAGTTCGAGAAAATGAGCCCGTGGGCTGCCGCTGTCCTTGATGGGCTCGAAGCGATCACCGGCCCCGAGATCATCGACGAAGTCCTCCATCGCGACCTCCTCGAGATTCTCCCTCTCACTCATATCCGAGGTCGCAGCCTGACCGACACCTTCGTGATCATCGATGAAGCACAAAACCTCGAACGGCCCGTACTGCTCACCGCACTCAGCCGCCTAGGTGAAGGAAGTCGTGTTGTTCTCACTCACGATGTTGCCCAGCGCGACAACCTTCATGTCGGTCGACACGATGGCATCATCACCGTGATCGAGGCACTGCGCGGCCATCCGATCTTTGGACATGTGACCCTGACTCGATCGGAGCGCAGCGAGATCGCCGCCGTCGTGACCGAGCTCCTCGACGGTCCCCTCGATTCCTAACTCAGGGGCCTTTGTCGCTGAGCACCATCAGCGAACTCGACGATCGCCGTCATCACTGTCCGACCAGCGATCTAGCGTGGCAATTGTGAGTCCAACGGCGACAGCCTTTCCGAGCGTCAACCTGAGCGAATGGACGAAGGTGCTGCCGTCGCTTCCCTTCGCCGTGCTCGATGTCGAGACCACCGGTTTGAGCCCTGCCCGAGACCGCGTCATCGAAATCGCTGTCGTCCGATGCGCGCCCGATGGATCAGTCATCGATGAGTGGTCGACCCTTGTCGATCCCGGGCGCGATCCTGGCCCCACTCATATCCATGGCATCAGCGCCGCCGATCTTGAAGGCGCTCCAACGTTCGAGGAAATTGCCGACCAACTCAACGAGCGCATCGCCGGCGCACTCGTCGCGGCCCACAACCTTTCCTTTGATGCAGGTTTCCTTCGAGCTGAGTACACCCGGGCCGGGCGTGAGGTACCAACACAATCAGCACTCTGCACGCTTCAGTTGGCTCGCGTCGCCCTGCCCGGCATCGGTGGCTATTCCCTTGCGGCCTGCGCCGCCGAATTGGGCATCGACCATCCGAACGCTCATCGAGCTCTCGCTGACACCCGCGTCACCGCATCGGTACTGCAGGCGATGATCCGTCGACTCCATCCGTCGATCGATCAGGACGCACTCCCCTTCGGCTAATCGACCCGAATGGCTCTGCCAAACGCCCGTCGATGCGACAACACTGCATAGAGGGATCGCGATCACCCGGAACTGATCGCCGCCGTTCACCGACGCGGAGATCTCCTCACATGTCCACTGACCCTGCAGGACACCGACTCGCCCCCCACGGCGCAGCCAGCTCAACCAGACGCACGGTTGCTCATAGTGACCGAACTGACTTCCGCCCCGGCGAACATAACGAACACAACGAACACAACGAACACAACGAACACAACGAACACAACGAACACAACGGTGAACCAGCTGCCGGCGAGGGCGCCGATGTTCTGGGCCTCGCTACTGACATCGCGACGATGAACATCTCGACGCCAACCTTTCTGACAGTCGATCGCACCGGCAAACTCGAACGAATGGACCTTCACTCCGAAGATCCAGTGGAACAACTTTTCGGAATCGTGGTTCAACGATCGGTGAACGCAGTCGGGATCTGCGCGCCTGCCATGGTGACCACCGCCGAGCAGAAACTCGAAACAGGGACCGACCACGTCGTCATCCATGTTGTGAACCGACACGGCACGAGTGTGACCACGCTCACCACCGGCTCAGACTCGCTACGTTTCGGACCGAACACTGACCCCCAGACAGGGCGAGTCCCTGATACATGTCGCCGCGTGCTCGGACTCCCCACCTGTCCACCAACCGATTCGATGACCGATTTTGTTCTGGCCGCATGGCTCGAGGTCATCGCTCGGCATGCCCTCGATCGTCCCGGTCTCGAATGGTCCGACATCACCGGTTTGCACCCCGCCACCCATTGCGTGCCCGCACCCATCACCCCAACCGCACTGGCCAAAGCGACCCTGGACCTCGGCACGTCCCTCGACTGGGACCGATTCCGACGTGTCATTGCCAAGGTCGGCGGATTCCCGTTTGGCGACAACGCGATCGAAATCGCCGCATGGATGGATGACGGAATGTTCTCTCGATGGGCAATGGACTCGATTCCCACATGCAACGAGGCCCTCGACCTCCTCGAGGCGGTCCTCGGGCCGGCGACGTTCGACCGACTCTGGGCCACGGTTCGATTGTGTAGGTAATCGAGAACTCTCAGACCCTCAAATCTGTTCCCGCACCTGTCTCAACGACTGTGCCCGTGACAGGCTGAGGATATGACGCTGGCTCTCACAATCGATTGGTCGCCGGAATTCGTTGCGGTGACCATCTTCGACGCTGCAGCTCGATCGATCGTCGCCGAAGGAAAGTCTCCGCGTGGCGCCCTTTCTGCGGAAGAAGGTTCCCCCACAAGCGAGTGGACCTCCCTCGCGGTTGCGATCCGAACCGCGCTCGATGGACTCGCCGTTCTCAATCTGACAAAAGAGGACATCAAGTCCATCGAACTGTCGGACAGTGTCCCTGATGCCACCAGCGCCGATGCTGGATCTTCCACCATGCTCTCAGCCCTTCTCGACCCGGCACACACCGCCATCGATAAGGACTCGAGTGAAATTGGCGTGTTGTCGACCTCAGCGGCGAGCGCACTCGAGCTTCGGCCCGGTTGTCCGGTCACCCTCAGTCCATCGTTCGAGCGTTCACTGCGCCGGGGCGACCAAGTTCTCTAAGCCGTCGCCGGTAGGTTTGAGGGCGTGGCTGACGATCTCCCCGGTTCGGGAACCTCCTTCGATCGTCGGCGCTTTCTGCTCATCAGCGGTGCCGGAGTTGTCGCCACCGCCGCAGTCGCTGCGGGTTGCTCGACCGGTACGTCTTCCACCTCGACGTCAGTCACGGTCAAGGAACCGAAGAAGGTCAGCCCACCGAAGCTGGATGCCTCCTATCAACCGCCTCCATCATCGACAATCTTCGACACCGCCATCACAGGCGGACGGGTGATGGACCCGGCGACGGGTTATGACGCCGTCGCCAACGTAGGCATTATCGGCAATCGGATCGCCCTCATCACGACCGACGACATTACGGGCCGCAACATTGTCGACGCCAGCAACCTGGTGGTTGCTCCCGGCTTCATCGACATCCTCTCCTACGAGCCCAACTCGTATGGGGTTTGGTACAAACTCGGTGACGGAGTCACGACCAACCTCGGCATGCACGGGATCAAAACTCCAGTTGATGCGAAAGGTTTCTTCTCGACCTATTCGGGCAAAAACGCCCCACCCATTAACTTCGGTGGCTCGTTCTCCGATCAGTGGTACCGCGATTCGATCGGGGTGAAAGGAACCGCGTCGCCATCGCAACGTGCGAAATTGAGCGATGACCTTCAGCGACAACTTCAAGCCGGCTGGATCGGACTCTCGATCGACCCCGAATACGCACCGAGCATCGACTTCAACGAATACGTAGCTCTCGCCGAAGTGGCACAAAAGGCGCAAATGCCTTTGTTTACCCATATTCGTTATTCATCACCGGGTCCGGCCGGGAAAAGTTCACTCGACGCGATCGATGAAGTGCTTTCTGTTGCGCGTCAGACCGGCGTCTCTTTGCATGTCGATCACATCCCATCAATGGCAACCCACGTCATGCCCGAAGCAATTGCAAAGATTGAAAATGCCCGCAGCGAAGGCCTCGACATCACCGGATGTTTTTATCCCTACACCTTCTGGGGCACGTACCTCGGTTCTGCCCGTTTCGCTGGCGACTGGCAATCGCGATTCCAGATTTCCTACAACGATCTACAACTCGCCGGTTCCTCGGAACGCCTTACTGCCGAGTCGTTCAAGAAGTATCAGGCCCAAAACAAGCTTGTCGTTGCGTACGCGATTCCGCAGGAAGACGTCAATGCCGCGGTCAACGCGTCGTGGACCATGATCGGTTCCGACGCCATACCGGAATCGTCCAACAACAATCACCCCCGCGGCGCTGGTTGTTTCTCGCGTCTCCTCGGTCCGTATGTGCGCGAGATGGGAGCACTTCCGTTGATGGAAGCTCTCGGAAAATGCACCATTCTTCCGGCCAACCGTCTTGACGCTCGAGTCCCGATGCTCCGGCGCAAAGGTCGACTCCAAATGGATGCCGATGCCGACATCACGATCTTCGATCCGGCGACCATCGCCGACACCTCGACGGTCGAGAAACCGGCACAGATGTCCAACGGCATCTCGTATGTCTTTGTCGGCGGTGCGCTCGCCAAGGATCCAACCGGCGTCAAGCGCGACAGCCGCGGCGGAATGGCCATCACCGGACAGCCCGCCTGAGCCATCAATCGCCGATAGTTTTCGGTGATGGCGACTCCAACTGACCTCAGCCGTTTCGATGCGACTGCGCAAGCTGAACTCGTGCGCAACGGCCAAGCCTCTCCACTCGAACTCGTCGATGCCGCAATCGCTCGCATTGAAAGCATCAACCCAGTTCTCAATGCCGTCATTCACGAACGTTTCGAGAAGGCTCGTGCCGAGGCCTCATCAACGCTTCCCGAAGGACCATTCCAGGGCGTGCCGTTCCTCCTCAAAGACCTTGAGACCCGAAGCCTCGGCGATCCTCATCACGCTGGCACCGCGTTTCTCAAGAACGAGGGCTTCATCTCTGATCGAGATGATCACCTCACATCGCGTTTCCGCGCCGCCGGCATGGTGATCGTTGGGCGAACGAATACGCCTGAGTTCGGCACTACCATCACTACCGAACCCGAATCGCACGGCGCCGCGCTCAATCCATGGAATACCGACCATTCGACAGGCGGTTCCTCCGGCGGTTCGGCCGCCGCGGTTGCATCGCTGATGGTCCCCGCCGCGCACGCCAGCGATGGTGGCGGTTCGATTCGCATCCCTTCGAGCGAATGCGGACTCGTCGGGCTCAAACCCACTCGCGGTCGCGTCCCGCTCGGTCCTGAGATCAGTGATTCCTGGGCGGGTTCAACCGCACATGGAGTCGTCACGCGCACAGTCCGTGACACCGCGGCACTTCTCGACGCAATCGCCGGCCCGATGCCCGGCGATCACTATGCCGCCCCCGAACTTCCCGGGCCGCTCCTCGCAGAAATAGGACGTGATCCCGGAACACTGCGCGTCGGCGTACTTGATCATCCCCTCCTTCCCGGAGTTGACGCATCAACCAAGATGACCGCAGCGGTGAACTTCGCGGCATCGTTGTTGGAACAACTCGGTCACAACATCGAAGACTCTCATCCAGATGCCATGGAGGATCCTCGGTTCACTGATGCGTTCACCACCGTGATCGCGGCCCATGTCGGCCACAATCTCGATACGTGGGGCAAAGTTCTGGGCCGCGAGATCACCGAGTTTGATGTCGAAGAACGAAACTGGATGTTCGCCGCAATCGGGCGATCGATTAGCGCGCCGAAGTACCTCGACGCGATTTTCTGGCAACAAAAGTGGTCACGACGCATGGCCACATGGTGGAAGAACGAGTTCAACCCCAATGGATTCGACATCCTCTGCACGCCGGTATTGAACGGACCGCCGCCAAAAATCGGTTGGCTCAGTGATCCGATCGAAGGCCTCGGCAGGGTGACATCGATGATGCAATACACCGCTCAGTTCAATGTCACCGGACAACCAGCGATCTCCCTTCCGCTTTGGTGGACAGAGGACGACCTACCGGTAGGCATTCAGTTCGTCGCACCATTCGGCCGTGAGGACCTACTCATTCGGCTTTCGTCTGAGCTTGAGGCGGCATGCAACTGGAACGATCGGATTCCGTCCATCCACGCGTAACACCTAGCAACGTGCGGCGACTTCCAACGTCTGGAAAAGGGCCCGCACGCAAAGACGCAAAGACGAGGGCCCGGTTCCATTCGGAACCGGGCCCTCTTTCGCTTTTCATCAAACCGCAAGCGCAATCAGTAGGCGCGCGCTTCTTCCGGTTCGTCATCAAGAATGCTGTCCGATGGGCTCAGGAAACGCCACACCAGACCAGCAATAACCGCACCGACGAGCGGCGCGACCCAGAACAACCAGAGTTGACCAAGCGCCCAACCACCCTGAACCACAGCAGGACCGGTGGAACGCGCGGGGTTCACCGAAGTGTTCGTCACCGGAATTGAGATGAGGTGGATGAGCACGAGGGCGAAACCGATTGCCATAGGCGCCGCGGCTCCGACAGCTTTCTTCGCTGTTGCACCCAGGATCACGAAAAGGAATCCTGCGGTCATCACGATCTCAGTGATCAGACCGGCCATGAGATTGAATCCACCCGGGGAATGTTCGCCGTAGCCATTCGCGGCCAGACCATCGGTTTTGAGGTCGAATCCGGCACGGCCCGAAGCGATAAGCCAGATCACAAGCGCCGCAAGAATCGCGGCAATGACCTGGACGATCACATACGGAAGGACCTCTTTCGTCGGAAAACGCTTCGACACCCAAAGTCCAATTGTGACGGCGGGATTGAAGTGCCCGCCCGAAATATGACCAACCGCGTACGCCATGGTCAGAACGGTGAGGCCGAAGGCAAACGAGACGCCAACAAGCCCAATGCCCAAGAACGGGCCCTTGAGGTCGGAGCCAAACTTGGCCGCCAGGACCGCGCTGCCGCAACCACCGAGTACCAGCCAGAACGTTCCGATTGCTTCCGCTATGAGCTTCTTGCCCATATCCATACCTACCCCCTTGGAACCGTGAATCGTCGAGGATCGACGACGGCAAAACGGTAGAAGGCCCCATTGCACCAGCGGTGGATGCAGTTCCGTCCCGGCGGTCACTGGTGCTCGAATCCAGCTGGCCAACTTCCTCCAATCAACGTGGCAGGCTCATCAAGTGACTCTCGAACTCCCTCTGGCCACCGATCTACGAACGTTGCTCACCCTTGATGCAGTGAGCCCCGATGCGTTCCTCGCCCCGAGCGCGCACACCGGTTGGGGGAGGATCTACGGAGGCCAGGCGATCGCTCAGGCACTTCGAGCTGCATCACTCACTGTCGACAAAACCCAGGTGCCTCACTCAATGCATGCCTATTACGTGCGCCAAGGTGACGAGGCCGCACCTGTGCTCTACGAGGTGCAACGCATCCGTGACGGAAGATCATTTTCAACTCGCCAAGTCGTGGCTTCGCAGTCAGGCGGAGCAATCCTCAACTGCATCGCGAGTTTCCACACTCCCGAGGAAAGCGAGGAACGCGAAGCGACGTTCCTGCCCGACAACGCTCCTCGTGCCGATGATCTTGAGAATGACGAAACTCCACTCTTCTTCCAGACCCGAGCGCAACGCGATGACCACGGCATGGCGACGTTGGCGTGGATGAAGGCAGAGGAATCCTTCGGCGACGATCCAGTCATGAACGCGTGCGCGCTTGCCTATCTCTCCGACGAACACCTTTTGGGTGCGGCGTTGACCGGACATAGCCTCATCGGCGATTTCGAGAAACTCATGACCGCCAGCCTCGACCATGCCCTGTGGTTTCATCGTCCACTCCGAGTCGACGACTGGTTGTGCTTCACCCTCGACGGGCAGGGCATGGCTGATGCTCGTGGCCTCTCGATCGCTCGAGTGTTCGATCAGACCGGGAGACATGTGGCCACGGCCACCCAGGAAGCCCTCGGTCGACCTCGACGCTGACCGAAGGAACAGAGTTCATCCGTTATTTCCGAAACCCGGACGCGGACTCGGTGAGATCTGTGCCATGGTCATGGGGTCATGCCTGATGATTCCTCCCTCGCCCAAGAGTCCGACAGCAACGCCGCTGGACCAATGACGCCCCCACCCGCCACGGGCATGGGCACCGAACGACCCGAAGAGGTTCCTCCCACCGGCGGGCCCATTGCCCTTGAGCGCACCTTCGCCTTCATTGACATCTGCGGGTTCACCGCACTTACCGAACGGCACGGCCCTCGGCGAGCGGTACGCGCACTTGAGGTCTTCAGGTCAGCGGTGAAAGAAGTCGCTGGGCGTCGAGGCGTGCGTGTGGCCAAGTGGTTAGGCGACGGCGTCCTTCTTGTCGGAGTGAAGCCCGGCCCAATCGTGGCCACCGTTGCCGAGATGACCGGCCGCTTTGAATCCTTCGCTATCGATCTGCGCGCCGGCGTTGCCAGCGGCACAGCGCTGTTGTTTGACGGCGACGACTACATCGGTCGACCAGTCAACCTTGCCGCCCGACTTTGTGACGAGGCCGAACCTGGTCAGTTGCTTGCGCACCCGTCGGCCCTCAACGGCGTTCCCGATTGGGTCGATATCGGTCCGCCAAAGGAAGTATCGGTTCGCGGCGTGGGCCTCATCGAAGGTGTCTGTCCACTTCGACCCTCCGCCGATGTGCAATTCCCGCCCGAACCCAATCGCGAGTCCGAACTCTGAAGTGAGCCCGCGTTGTGGGATACGGGAAGCAATTACCACTGCGGTTTGCCCGACGTGAACACGAGTGGCTTGGTGCCGGAACTTGCGACCCCGCTATGCTCACTCTTCTGCTGAGGCTTTGTCCAGCAACACAAGCGTGACACCGGCCCCCATCGTCTAGCGGCCTAGGACACCACCCTCTCAAGGTGGACGCACGGGTTCAAATCCCGTTGGGGGTGCCACGCTTTTCCTCCGTAGATGCTCTGGAACGCACCTGGGGCGCGCTTGAAATCGGCAGAGACAAGCTGCCGGTTCCGCGACCAACTTCAAAGGCGTCAAGATCCACGATGCGTACCTTTCCGCCGATTAGGACGACAAAAAGGAGTAGTTCACACGCATCAGATAGTGTGTGAACCAATGAGGAAGTTTCGATACTTTCGGCAGAGATTTCTCGGTCGCTTCAGACGCGTTGCGATCCGCATTGGGCAACGCAGTGGCCGAATCGATTCGACCACATACGAGCGGTACAAGGCCCACGTGCTGGAAGTGGGCCGTCAAACTCCATTAGGCGAACACCCCTTCCATCATCTCTATTTTGAGAAAGTGCTTCCCCACGACCTTTACGACGGCCTTCGAAGATTGATGCTGGCGAAGAAAAACTCTCCTACTCTCACCCATCGCCAGCAAGACAGTCCGCTCTACACAACACCGCGTTTCCCCCTGCACGACAGCACCAATATCCATGTGCTCTATCTACGAGCAATATTCAGCGATCCCGAGGTTCTCGGCACATTCGCATCCCGCTTTTATAGCAACTCCGACGGCGAATTTGCCCGGTCCCTCTCCATCCACGAGAAGGAGTTTGAGTTCACTTTTTGTGAACCTGATCGATTCCAGAACATCCACGTCGATATCCCTCCGAAGTACCTCTCGTTTGTCCTCTACTTCCCTGAGGGCGATCTCAACCCCGAGCAGGAGGATCGCAACGGAACAGTCCTCTATGACAGCGAACTCAAACCCGTCTACTCGGCCCGGTATCGGGCGAATGCCGGGGTGTGCTTTGCCCCCCACTTCTCCTCGTACCACGGGTTCTCAACCACTATCCCTCGCGACGCACTTGTCATGTTTCTTGTGAACAGAGCCGAACAGGAGGCCTGGGAACAAACACTTCCCAGCAGCGAACCACCACCGTTCACCCATTGGGGAAACTGCATTGAGAACAAATTGCTTGCGACCCCCCTGAGGGAATTTGGAGCATCGCCAGACGTGATTGCACACGCCCGTGCTGCGTCCAGAGTCAACGCCCCCGAGGGCCGCGTGTTGATCGAGAAAAAATCAGATCAAGGGAAACGCACGTCGACGCAATAATGCACTTCGACGCCTCAGGAAACCGGGCTGCAGCCTTTGGAGTAGAGCGGCCCGTCCTTCTTACTGACCACTTCGAGTCTCCCGGAGTTCGAGTTGGATATCCTCGAACTTGTTGTCTAAAACCACGACGGGGTAGGTCCGATCGATCCAGTCTCCCAGTTCTCGGGAAGGCCGGATATCTCGGTACACAATCCAGACCCGATCCGATTGCACTTCGCTTCCATCTTTCGCTCGGAGTGTCCATGAGCCTGGATTGGTCGGTGAT
>JBAXGZ010000006.1:0-53662 GCA_037139155.1 Actinomycetes bacterium
GCCGGAGTGACCGTCGGACTCGGAACCGACGGACCATCTTCGTCAAACGATCTCGACATGTTCGCCGCCATGCGCGTCGCCGCGCTCATCCACAAAGGCAACCGCCTCGACCCAACGGTTCTTCCGGCATCGACAATCCTGCGCATGGCCACGATGGGATCAGCAACGGCACTGGGCATCGACCACCTCGTCGGTTCGATCGAAGTTGGCAAGAAGGCCGATCTCGTGCGGCTCGACCCTTCATCGCCCTCCCTTACGCCGATCTATGAGCCCATCTCCTCGATCGTCTATGCCGCGTCTCGAGGTGATGTCGTCGATGTCTGGTGCGATGGACAGCGTGTGGTGAGCGATCGGACGTGCACCACGATCAATCTTCCCGAAGTCCTCGACGATCTCCGAGCCGAATCTATTGCTATCAGGGGTTAAACGAGGTGCGACCCAGTACCGAGCACGCCTCGGTACCTTTGCATCTGCATGAGCGAACCGGGCTCGCACAAACTGAGCCACACTGTCCGATGTGCCCGAACCGCAACCTGAACTCGTGACTCCCGAAGATCCCTACGTCGGGGTGCGACGCAGGTACATCGCGGGACTGTTCATCTCTTCACTGGGCTCGGGCATGGTGGGGCTCACCAGTAGTTATCTGATTTACCAGCAGACCGGACGAGTCTCCTACGTCGCACTCATTGTGGTGCTGTCCAACTTCCCCCAGCTGCTTCTGGCACCGGTCGCCACCAGACTCGCCCACAAATGGGGCGGGCCAAAGATGTACGTCATTGCGTGGGGACTGTCCTACACGCTGACACTCATCCCGTTTGCATTGGGACTTCTTGGTCATCTCACCGCCTTCACGCTTCTCGCGTGGTACCTCCTACTCGGCATTGTTCAGGGACTCGGGACTCCGACCGCCGGACTCGTGCGCACTGAAATCGCTCCTGCCGACGGAGCGGCCGAATTCAATGGTGCCGCGGTAAGGGCGACGGCCTCGGCCACGATGATCGGCATCTTGGTTGGCGGTGCTGCACTCGCACTGGTCGGACCGAGTTGGATCTATCTCTTTACGGCCTTAAGTGGCTACCCGCTTGTCTTTGCCGTCGTTCCTTTGTTGAAAAACGCCCTACCCGACCGCGCCGCTGTCGCCGCTCGCCTCTCTCAAGCAATTGACGTCCAACGCTCGAACCCGGAGATTCGGGCCGCGTTCCGCTTCGCACTCGTCCTCTTCCTGCTCTCCGGCTATGCCGTAACCCTCCCGGCGATCGCCAGCACGATCGGCGAAAAGGCGATCATCCTTTCATTGCTTCAGGCCGCTGGAGTGTTCGGAGGTTTGTTCGTGGTCGTCGGAGTTCGATTCATTCACCGTCGCGCCACCTGGCTGAGTGTTCAGCGAATTTGTATGGCCACCATCGCCCTGGCAGTGGTGTATCTGGGGTGGGTTGCGTTCCGGGACCACCAACCGGTGTGGTACCTCGTAACAGCGATCGTCGCCATCATTCCCCTCGGATTTGCCCTCAACCTTGACTCGGCCGTCTTGAACGCCGCAGTTCAGGTGACGGCTCCACCGCAATCGCGTACGCCAGTTCTCACCGCGTTCGCGCTGATCCCCTTATTCGCCCTCCCCCTCGGCGAGCTCGTCATCGGCGGCATGGCCGACCTTGTGTCGGTGCAGTTCGCGCTGATGGCGGTTGGTGGGATCACCTTCGTCCTTGTGGTGCTTCCCCGTCACGCCTCAGTGCGCGCCGCCTACACCAAGCTCGATGACGAGCATGTGTTCCCCGAAGCGGGCCTCGACGACGCGATCACGATCGGCGGTATCGAGGAAGCCGGCCAAACCATTTCCGATCAGGTCCTCGGTCCTGAAATCACGAACGTCGACGAGCGCGACCGCTAAGGCCAATGCACAAGTGTGGGGACTCGTTCGAGAATCCCCACTCCCAGTTGCAAGCACTACGAACTACTCGATGCGCAGGCCCGAGATGTTGCGGCTGAGGAACAGGCGCTGGATCTCGGAAACTACGTTCTCTACCTCGCCGGAACGAGTCTTCGTCGTCAGAACAACTCGTAGGACTCCTTCGACACGAAGAAGCCGTGTCCGGTTCCGGATCGACACGTGACTCCCTCGGGCACGACCGAGCACGACATCGCTCCGTTGCGGACGAGACGTCCGTAGGGAACCACGACTTCGGGTCGGTAGACGGTGTCCGACGCGCACACGAAACGTCCCTTCGAGGCAGCCTCGACGCCCAATGCCGGACCCCAGTCGAAGAAACACGCGTCCGGACGCGGCGGCGGTGTCCACGAATGCTCGACGATGTCGCATCGCACGGAGTCGGACATCACCGCGCACGAGATGTTGCCCGACGGCGTGGCAAACCAATTGGGCGATGTGATCTCGATCAACGTCGTCGTCGTCACAGGAGCTGCGTCGGTCGTCGATGTCGATGCACTCGACGACGATGAGGTCGTGGTCGACGAAGACCCCGATCCACCTGCGCAGGCCGAGAGTGCCAACGCGAGAAGAACTGCCGCCGAAGCGAACAGCACCCGTCGCGAATCCGCTGTGATCATCCGACTACTCGATACGCAGGCCTGAGATATTGCGGCTGATGACGAGGCGCTGGATCTCTGAAGTTCCTTCAAAGATGGTGAAGATCTTTGCATCACGGTGCCAGCGCTCAACTGGGTACTCACGGGTGTAGCCGTAACCACCAAGGATCTGAATGGCTTGTTCAGTAACCCACACCGCAACCTCGCCGGCCTTGAGTTTCGACATCGAACCCTCGCCGTTCTTGAACTCCTTGCGATTCGCGGCCATCCACGCAGCGCGGTGCACGAGAAGTCGAGCAGCATCGATTTCCATTTTCATGTCGGCGAGTTTGAAGGCGATCGCCTGGTTCATGATGATTGGCTTACCGAAGGCAACACGTTCCTTCGCGTACTGCAACGCGTATTCGTAAGCGGCGCGAGCAACACCAAGAGCCTGAGCACCGACTGCGGGACGAGTCGCTTCGAATGTCGCCATGGCCGGCTGCTTCTGTCCGGTCTTCCCCGCTTCACGACCGCGAGCGATTTTCTCGTCGAGTTTTTCCTTGCCACCAAGAAGACAACGACCGGGCACGCGCACATCGTCGAGGACAACCTCTGAAGTGTGCGATGCCTTGATGCCGTGCTTCTTGTACTTCTGTCCCATCGACAGACCCTTGGTGCCGGGAGGAACCACGAACGACGCTTGACCACGGCCCTTCAGTTCCGGATCGACCGCAGCAACAACGACGTGCACATCGGCGATGCCGCCGTTGGTGATCCATGCCTTGGTGCCATTAAGCACCCACTCGTCAGTGGCTTCGTCGTACACCGCACGCGTGCGCAACGACGAAACATCGGAACCAGCATCGGGTTCGCTCACACAGAACGCGCCAAGTTGGACCTTGTCGGCGGTGCCGTAACACTGAGGCACCCACTCCATGACCTGCTCGGGAGTTCCGTTTCCGCTGATTCCCGCCGCGGCGAGACCAGAACCGAAGATGGAAAGACCAATGCCCGCATCGCCCCAGAACAGTTCCTCGAGAGCAAGCACGATCGAGAGTCCGGTCGGGTCGGCAAGATTGGCCGCCATGAATTCCCAGCCGTAGAGCCCGATGTTCGCGGCTTCCTGAACAATCGGCCACGGAAATTCTTCGCGCTCGTCCCATTCCTCAGCAGCAGGACGAACGACATCGGCGGCGAAGGTGTGAACCCAATCGACCAGAGTCTGCTGATCGTCATTGAGGTCAAGGTTGTAATCGGACATTGGCGTTCCTCTCGGGGGATCCGGGCATAGTTCCCGGAAGTGTCGCGTGCGACCCCAAAGTTACCCCGCGGTAACACCCAATGCTGACTCGGGACGTCTCGGGAGCAACGTCAAGGCCAACGCGGCCAGAGCGGCGCCGATGGCGTAGGGCCAGCCCATGCCCGCCCACTGGAACAATGCGCCGGCAGCGAGAGGTCCCACCACACGAGCCGCTCCGCCAGCCGACTGCTGCCAGCCCAGCCAGACCCCGGTGTCGAGCCCGGCCCGACCGGCGACCGCGGAACTGAGCGTGGGGGTGAGCAAGCCCTGCCCAATGGTGAGCAAGAGCAAAGCGGCAACGAGACCCACCCAGCCGAGGTCGAACGCGAGCACGGCGAGACCGATGCAGTTAGCGATCAGTCCAAAGCGAAGTGTGCCGCTTTCGCCGAGACGATGGGTGATCGGACCAACGAGTCCACCCTGAACGCCGACGAGCACGACGCCGATTCCCGCGAAGACAGCCGCTGTCGCCGACAACCCAAGTCCGTATCGATTGTTCGCCAAAAGCGAGAACGTTGCTTCGAATCCGCTGAACGCGACAACGCCAACGAACGCCACCACGATCAGTCGAATGATCTCAGGCCGCCGTGATGCCGGCGTGTGTTCTGCAGGAGGATGATGAAGAACCCCATGTGCAGGTTCGACAATGCCCGGACCATCAAGCGCTGGTTGCGCTGCGATGTTCTCAGCATCAGTTATCGCAGCGGCGAACTCAGCCTCTCGAGCTGCCACCACATCGGGTCGCGCCAGCGGATGACCCTTCACGCCATGGGCGGTTTCGGGAAGACGCTTCAGGGCAATCAATGCATTGATTGCCGCAATCGCTGCGGCAACGAAGAAGGGAACCTTCGGACCTGCGAGGGCAGCGAGGGCTCCGATCGCTGGGCCGGCGACGAATCCAACACCGAAGGCCGCGCCTATGAGACCCATGTAACGAGCGCGCTGGCCCGCCGGCGCGATGTCGGCCACCGACGCCTGCGCGACAGAAACCGATGCACCCGAGATTCCGTCGATGATTCGGCCGAGGAACAACAGCCACAGCACACCGGCGAAACCGGTAACGAGAGAACCGAGCGCGGTTCCGCACAACGAAATGATGATGATGGGCTTGCGACCGATGCGATCGCTCAACTTGCCCCAGATCGGAGCGAACACCAGTTGCGCCATTGAGAACGAAGCTGAGAGAACACCAATCACGGCAGCACCAGCGCCAAATCGTTCGGCGTACTGCGGCAGGATCGGAAGGACGATGCCGAAACCGATCAGGTCAATCGCAACGGTTGTCCAGATCACCCAAAATCCGCGGGGAAACGGTTGACGCTTCGCCTTCTCTGCCATCAGGCGGGACGAACCTGGGTGCCGTCGGCGGTGTCCTCAACGAGCCAACCTGCCGCGGTGAGTTCGTCGCGAATGGCATCGGCTGTTGCCCACTCCTTGGCGGCACGAGCTTCGTCACGAGCTCGGGCTCGTTCGAGAATCTCCACAGGCACGACATCGCCACCCGCATCAAGTTCGAGCCCAACGGCCCGACAAATCTCAAAAACCGCAGCAGCGAGGGGCGCTGCAGTTTCGGGCGAGCCAGCATCGAGTGCAGTGTTGGACTGCCCCACGAGGCCGAACAACAGCGCGACCGCAGCGGGCGTGTCGAGGTCGTCGTCCATTGCCGTTCGGAACGTGGCGATCGCCGCGGAATCGGGTTCGGCATTCAACCCTGCGTTTGCCGCGCGACGGGAAAACGCGTCAAGTCGTCGTAACGCCGCCGAAGCGTCGTCGGTCGTTCCACGAGTGACCTCGACAGGAGTGCGGTAATGCGAGCGCAGCACGAGCAATCGATAGGCGCGCGGGTCGGTGGATTCGACGAGGTCAAGGAGGTTGGTGAAATTGCCGAGACTCTTCGACATCTTTTCGCCACTGACTTCGACAAACCCGTTGTGCATCCAGTGACGCGCAAAGGTTCGGCCCGAGGCCAAAGCCTGCGCGCGCTCATTTTCATGATGAGGAAAGGCGAGATCCTGCCCGCCGCCGTGAAGATCGAAACCATCGCCGAGGAGATCGAGTGACATCACAACACATTCGGTATGCCAACCCGGTCGACCTTCGCCCCAAGGCGAGGGCCAAGACGGTTCACCGGGCTTGGTGAACTTCCACAACGCGAAATCGATGGGCGACTTTTTGTGCTCGGCTACCTCGACTCGGGCACCAGCCTGCAGCGACTCGATCGATTGCCGAGCCAGCAATCCGTAGTCAGGGATAGCGGCGGGCGTGAAATAGACACCATCGTCGGAGACGTACGCAACATCCCGAGCGACGAGATCAGCAATGAGTTCGACCATCTGGTCGACATAGGCCGTGGCGTGGGGATCGGAGGTAGGACGGTCAACGCCGATCGCCTCCATCGCCTTCCACCAGACCTTTTCGCATCGCTGAGCGATTTCCGACCAGTCGCGACCCTCTTCAATGGCCCTATTGATGATCTTGTCGTCGATGTCGGTGATGTTGGAGACGTAGTTGACCTCAAGCCCAGTCCAAGTGAGGTACCGGCGCAGCACATCGAAAACGAGCGAGAAGCGGCCATGACCAAGATGGGGCGGACCGTAGACGGTCGGCCCACAGACATACATCGAAACCTTCCCCGGTTCCCGGGGTTCGAAGGGCACGACCTTGCCCTGAGCGGTATCGAACAGTTGCAACACGACTAGCAACGCTACTTGTCCCCACACCCTTCATCGCGAGTCCGTACGTGAGCCACCGGGGTGGGGCGAAGTAGCGTGATCGGGTCATGACTTCGGCTACCCCCACTCCGCGACGCACATGGTCGGTCCCCCAGAAGCCCGAACTCGAGGGCCTCGAAGCCCGTTGGGGAGGCACCTGGGACACCGATGGCACCTATTCCTTCGATCGCTCGGCCACACGCGCCGACGTCTACTCGATCGATACCCCTCCACCGACTGTGAGCGGATCGCTCCACGTGGGCCATGTCTTCAGTTACACCCACACCGACACCATCGCTCGCTATCAGCGCATGCGAGGCAAGGCCGTCTTCTACCCAATGGGCTGGGACGACAATGGGCTACCGACCGAACGTCGGGTGCAGAACTACTACGGGGTTCAATGCGACCCCTCGCTTCCGTACGATCCCGATCTCGCCACCCCCGTTCCGATGGCCGATCGCCCCAAGGACGAACAGAAGAAACTCCCCGCACAGATAAGTCGACGCAACTTCATCGAACTGTGCAACACGCTTACCGCCGAGGACGAAAAAGCGTTCGAGGAACTCTTCCGAACCCTCGGACTCTCCGTCGACTGGTCGCTCACCTACGCAACGATCGACGACCGTTCTCGGCGCGTTGCCCAACGTGCCTTCTTACGTAACCTCGCCCGCGACGAGGCCTACCAGGCCGAGGCACCGGTGCTTTGGGACGTCGACTTCCGCTGTGCTGTCGCGCAAGCCGAACTCGAAGATCGTGAAATGCCCGGTGCGTACCACCGGCTTCCTTTTGTTCGCACCGACAACGGTGAACCCATTCATATCGAGACCACTCGTCCCGAACTTCTCGGCGCGTGTGTTGCGCTTGTCGCCCATCCCGACGACGACCGATACAAACCGTTGTTTGGCTCAACTGTCCGCACACCACTGTTCGGTGTCGAGGTTGAAATCAAGCCGCATGAACTGGCCGATCCGGAAAAGGGCTCCGGCATCGCCATGATCTGTACGTTCGGCGACCTCACCGACGTCATCTGGTGGCGCGAACTTCAACTGGAAACGCGTTCAATCATTAGCGTCGACGGCCGGATTCAGACCGAAGCTCCTGAGTGGATTGTGGCGGGCGGCGACGCCGCAGTCGCTGCGTATTCGGAACTCGCAGGAAAGACCATCAAACAAGCACAGGTCCGTATTGTCGACTTGTTGCGCGATGCCGGCCAACTCGATGGCGAACCAAAACCGATCACCCATCCGGTGAAGTTTTTCGAAAAGGGCGATCGTCCTCTCGAAATCCTGACCAGCCGCCAGTGGTACCTGCGCAACGGCGGACGCGATCTTCCCTTGCGTGACGCGCTCCTTGAACGAGGTCGCGAATTGCATTGGCACCCGCCTCATATGCGCGTGCGCTACGAGAACTGGGTGAACGGACTCAACGGCGATTGGCTCGTGAGTCGCCAACGCTTCTTCGGTGTTTCCTTCCCCATTTGGTATCCGCTTGACGCCGATGGTTCCCCGATCCACGACACGCCCATCACCGCCGAGGAATCGGCTCTTCCTGTCGATCCCGCGACCGACACTCCGATGGGCTACACCGAGGCTCAACGCGATGTGCCCGGCGGTTTCACTGGCGATCCCGATGTCATGGATACGTGGGCCACCTCTTCACTTACTCCGCAAATCGCCACCGGTTGGGGCGAGGACGACGACCTCTTTGGTCGCACCTTCCCGATGGACATGCGCCCGCAGGCTCACGAGATCATCCGCACCTGGCTCTTCTCCACCGCTGTTCGTTCGCACCTCGAGCACGACTCGATTCCGTGGCGCAACGCCAGCATCTCGGGCTGGGTGCTCGATCCCGACCGCAAGAAAATGTCCAAGTCGAAGGGCAACGTCGTCACGCCCCTTCATCTCCTCGAGCAGTACGGCGCCGACGCTGTCCGTTACTGGGCGGCAAGCGCTCGTCCCGGCACCGACACTGCGTTCGACGAGGGACAGATGAAGATCGGTCGTCGACTCGGTATCAAATTGCTTAATGCCAGTCGTTTCGCACTGGGCCTGGGCGCTGAAGATGGCGTCGCCGAGATCCACGACCAGTCGGTAATCACCGAGCCACTCGACCGAGCGATGCTCGCCGACCTCGCCGCTCTTGTCGATGACGCAACCGTCGCGTTCGATGGCTACGACTACGCCCGTTCGCTGGAACGAACCGAAGCGTTCTTCTGGCAGTTCTGCGACCAATACCTCGAACTCGTGAAGACTCGCGCCTACGGCAGCCGTGGCGATGATGCTGCTCGTTCTGCGCAGGCCGCGTTGCAACTTTCTCTTTCCACTCTGCTGAGGCTCTTTGCTCCATTTCTTCCATTCGTTACCGAAGAGATCTGGTCGTGGTGGCAAGAAGGTTCGGTGCACCGCGCGCCGTGGCCCGACGCATCGCAACTTCGCGACGCTGCAGCCGACGGCAATCCGCTGGCCTACGCGATGGGCACCGAGATCCTTAGTGCGGCTCGCCGCGCCAAAACCGAAGCAAAGCGTTCCCTCAAGTGGCCCGTCGATGCGATCGGAGTCATCGATACCGCTGCACGAACAGCTGCTTTCGAGAGCGTGAAAGACGACGTGTGTGAGGCGGCAAACGCCGCGTCACTCACCGTCAGCGTCGGCGCCGAAAACAGCGTCGTCGTGACTCTCGCTGACGATCCCGCCACCGTCTGACGGAGGCATATTCGCTTTGACCGCCGCTTTCGGGGCGGCCGGCTTTGTCGGCGGAGTCTCGGTGAGGATCACCTGCGTGGGAGAACCGGCGTAAGCGAATGGGATCGAGCGTTGGTCGAAGGTCGTCTTCAGTTGTGCTCGCAACTCACGCAGCACCCCGAATTGAGCGGCCGGCTCGGTCTTGATGACCATGCGGACGTGGACGCCGTCGGAGTCGAACTCCTGAATACCCCAGATTTCGGCTCGCTCCATGATCTTGTCTGACCAAGCAGGATCGTTCTGGATCGCATCAGCAACTTCCTGCATCACATCGCTCACCGCGCTGATGTCCGCGTCGTAGGGCAGCACCACATCGATGAGCGCTCGGGCCCACTCTTGGCTCTTGTTGGCGACCTTCACGATCTGTCCGTTGGCGACGTGCCACATCGTTCCCTCGGCATCACGAATATGTGTTGCCCTCAACGTCACCCGTTCGACCACACCTTTGGCTCCGCCTCCGACATCGATCGTGTCGCCCACGCCGAACTGATCCTCGGCAACGATGAAAAATCCACTGATGAAATCGCGGACCATCGTCTGTGTTCCGAAACCAAGGGCAACACCGACGATCCCGGCGGTGGCGAGCAACGGACCAAGACTGATTCCGAGGATCTCGAGCACAAAGAACAACGCGACAAACCACACAAGCGCGGTTCCGATCGAGCGAAAAACCGCGGTGAGGGTCTCGAGGCGAGCATCGGTCCGAACCGATGAGTCACCAGAGGCAAGCAGCACCTCCGAAGTGCGCCGACGAAACTTTCCTTTTCGGCCGTGTTTTTTCGGTGAACCCACGAGGAGGAGACGGCTCATCGATCGAGAGACCATCCAGCGCACGAACATTGCAACGACAGCGGCAACCACGATGACGAGGAGAATCGAAAGCGGTTTGGCGATGAACCACTCAGCCGCTCGGGCCCAGGTCTTTGAGCCGGTCCAGTCGAACACGCGCTCGCAGAACCATCCGGTGTTGTCGCCACACGCGTCTTTCAGCGCGGCGGGGTCGGTCTCGGCGAGGAGGAACATGCTGATCACGAGTATCGACGGTACGCGAAACGGGACCCCCGGAGGGGTCCCGTTCGAGAATGAGGCGGAAGCCGGGAAATCAGGCCGCCAGATTGGCGTTCACGAACTCCCAGTTGATGAGGTTGTCGAGGACAACTTCAATGAACTTGGCCCGCGCGTTGCGGTAATCGATGTAGTAGGCGTGCTCCCAGACATCGATGGTGGCGATTGCCTTGGCACCGTGCTTCATCGGGAGATCGGCATTCGGGGTCTTCATGATGGCGAGCTTGCCGTCCTGCTCGACGAGCCATGCCCAACCCGAACCGAACTGGGTAAGGCCAGCTTCGGTGAGCTGTGCACGGAAGGCGTCGTATCCGCCGAAGTCGGCAGCGATGCGATCAGCGGCCGCACCAGTGGGCTGACCACCACCGTTGGGTGACAGTGAGTTCCAGAAGAAGGTGTGGTTCCAGACCTGAGCTGCGTTGTTGAACAGCGGTCCTTCGGCCTTCATGATGATGTCTTCGAGCGAGGCATTCTCGTCGGCGGTGCCGGCAATGGCCTTGTTCAAGTTGTCGACGTAGGTCTGATGGTGCTTGCCGTAGTGGTATTCCATGGTCTCGGCACTGATATGTGGTGCGAGAGCATCTTGGGCATAAGGCAGAGCAGGAAGCTCGAAAGCCATGAAGGTTCCCTTCCTCGGAAGTTCGGTGGTGAGCGATCGGCAGACTAGCGGAGGGTCGCCGCATTTCCGCAGGCGAGCGACGACCCCTGATCGATCAGCGAAGGCCCAAGAGGTCTGAGCATCCCGGCCATGCCCCCCAGCCGGAGGATTCGAGGACTCGCTGGGCGATAACGATCTGCTGTTCGCGGGTGGCATCGGCAGCCGATTCGGCGAATTCGTGGCCGCCCATTGAGGTCCAGGTGCTGTTGGCAAAGCCAAGTCCGCCGGCGAAGCCTGGGGCGGAGTCGGTGGCCCAGTTCCCGCGGGTCTCGCAGTGGGCGAGCTCGTCCCAGACGCCAGGATCGGAGGGATCGACAACAACCGCGGCGCGGGTCTGGCCCTTCCGGACCGGTGGAGCGACGGGCTTGGGCAGGGCTTCCAATGCGAGCGCGATGTCTGCCATCGCGGCGTACATGTCGCCGTGGTCAGCCATGGTGACGTTCACGGTGGATGTTGATGGTTCGCCAGTGGCGTCGGCGGCGCTGCTGACGACGCCGACAACAGCGATTGCCATCACGAGAACGAAGGCGACGAGAACAACTGCGCCGTGAGTAACACGAACAGCGCCGAGTGAGGACGTACGAACTTCAGACATCGGGTGCTCCTTTCGTGCGCCTCCATGTGCTCCGCGACCATCACGGAGACGCCGACCGAAGAAACTCGTTCGTCATGGAATTGCAACAAAGCCCCCAAAGGTTGGTGGGGTCTGTCATCAAACTGCAACGACCCTCGGGCCCATTTTCGTGTGACATCAGACACGTCCCAAGGCCCCCTTGGACTCTCAGGCGTCACCCGTAGCAATTTCCACAGGACATCCACAGGCCGAAAACGCCCATTTCGGCCCCAAGTCGCGAGCCGCGGAAGGTCAAACTCCAGCGATACCGACCGGGCAGCTCACTCCGGTTCCACCGATGCCGCAGTAGCCGTTCGGGTTCTTGGCGAGGTACTGCTGGTGGTAGTCCTCGGCGTAGAAGAACGGTCCGGCATGTTCGATCTCGGTGGTGATCGGTCCGTACCGAGCATCGGACAACAGTTCACCGAAGCGAACCGCACTGGCGCGCGCTGCGGCGAGTTGCGTTTCATCAGAGCAGTAGATCGCCGACCGGTATTGCGTTCCGATGTCGTTGCCCTGGCGATAGCCCTGGGTCGGATCGTGGTTCTCCCAGAAACATCGCAACACGGTGTCGAGATCGGTAAGCGATCGGTCCCACACCACGAGCACCACTTCGGTATGACCGGTAAGCCCGGAACACGCCTCTTCATACGAGGGGTTCGGAGTGAACCCGCCGGCGTACCCCACCGCAGTTGTGTACACCCCCGGCAACTGCCAGAACTTCCGCTCTGCTCCCCAAAAGCAACCCATGCCGACGACGAGGTGTTCAGAACCATCGGGAAAGGGCGGGGTCATTGACGTGCCGAGGACAAGGTGAGCCGGGGCCACCGGCATGGCCTGATCGCGGCCCGGAAGCGCCGATGCGGGGTCAATCATTTCAGGGGTGCGGGATCCGAAGAACATGTCGCAAAGGCTACCGCTGACCCCCACGTTCGAGCCGGGTCCTAGGCTCGCAGCGTGCATGAGGGTTTCGAGATCGAGGCGGTGGAACTCCGGATCATCGCCCTGCCCATGGTCTCGCCGTTTATCGCTGCGCACGGCACAGTCAGCACCCGGACCGCCGTCATCGTCCGCATCCTCGGCGGAGACGACGAGGGTTGGGGCGAGTGTGCGGCGCTACCCGAACCGACCTACTCCGACGAATTCGTCGAAGGCGCGTACCTCACGTTGCAGGACCAGTTGATTCCCCGTCTATTGAAGACGCAGGGACCAATCTCACCGGTGGATCTCCGCTCGGTGTTCTCCGATATCGCCGGCCACCCGATGGCCAAGGCCGCACTCGAACTCGCCCTCCTCGACGCTCAGGGTCGACGAACCACAACCTCGCTCGCGAACGTGCTGGCCCCGCATCGACCAGGACCTTCAGCGACCGTGCCGGCCGGAGTTGCGTTGGGGCTGACGGAGTCCCCCGAGCATCTCGCCCAAGAGATTTCGGATCGGGTAGCCGAGGGTTACGGACGCATAAAGATCAAGATCGCTCCGGGACGCGACATCGATTTTGTGCGCGCGGCTCGGCAGTCGGTCGCAAGTTCTATTGAGATGAGTGTCGATGCCAATGGCTCCTACACACTCGATGATGCCGCAACCCTCGCGGCGCTCGACCACTTCAACTTGGCCTACATCGAGCAGCCCTTGGCGGCCGACAACCTTCTTGATCATGCCGAGTTGGCTCGGCGGATCACTACTCCGGTGTGTCTCGATGAATCGCTGACCTCGGCATCGGTGACCAAGGAAGCTCTTGAAATGGGCGCATGTTCCATCGTGTGCGTGAAGGCTCCGCGCCTCGGGAGTTGGGTCGAGGCGGCGTCGGTGCTTGACCATTGCGGTGCTCTCGGTGTTGGCGCATGGGTCGGCGGCATGCTCGACGGCGGAATCGGCCGAGCCGCCACGATTGCCCTGGCCGCACATCCCGGAGCAACACTCACTGGCGACATCGGCGCCACCAGTCGATTCTTCACTGATGATGTCTGCGCGTTCTTTGGTGTCGAAGGTCAGGATGGACTCGGAGTAGTCACCGTTCCCACCGGACCCGGGCTCGGGCTCACGGTCGACCCGGCGGCCCTGACCCGCCTCACCGTGCGTTCCGACATCGTGCGCCGGTGAGTCCCCAACGGCTCTAGTCTCCTCAGCTATGAGTCTCCTTGATCGTTTCCGCGTCGATGGCAAGGTCGCCATCGTCACCGGTGCCGGGCGCGGCATTGGTGCCGCATCCGCACTCGCCCTTGCCGAAGCTGGCGCCGATGTCGCCATCACCGCTCGAACCGCCGAACAACTCGAGGAGGTCGCCGCCGGCATCCGTGGTTTCGGTCGTCGTGCGTTCATCCTCCCCGGCGATGTGAACAAACTCGAGTTCCTTGACGAATTCGCGAACGCGGCGATCGAGGAACTCGGCAAGATCGACATCGTCGTGAACAATGCCGGTGGTTCACCACCCGCCGCCATCACCGATGTCACCGCCAAGTCGTTCGAGACCGCGTTCCACTTCAACGTCACCACAGCGCTCGCGCTCACCCAAGCCTGCATTCCGCAACTTGTCGAGAACCACGGCTGTGTCGTGAACATCTCGTCAATGGCCGGGCGAACCGCAGCACGCGGTCTCACCCAATACGGCGTGGCCAAGGCCGCCCTTAGTCACCTCACTCGTTATCTGGCCACCGATCTCAACCCCAAGGTGCGCGTCAACGGAATCGCTGTGGGTTCAACCGCGACATCAGCACTTGAGACTGTGCTTGTGATGCCTGAGATTCGCGACGCAATGATCGCGAATACTCCCCTGCGGTTCATCGGCGAACCCGAAGACATCGCGCTCGGCGTGCTCTATCTGTCCTCGCCGGCAGCGCGATATGTCACCGGCAAAATCATTGAAATCGATGGCGGGACCGAGTCGAGCACACTCGAGATGCCAATTCCCGATTTCTGAACGACCGGCGTTCGGTCAGATCGCGACGGTCTCGGTGTCGCGCCCTGAGCGCAAGGTGGTTCCCGGCGTGTCACCAGTGACTTTGCCGTCGCGCACGATCTCAACGCCATTGACGATGGTGGCATCGATGCCTGTCGCTTCGGAGTAGAGCCGCCAACCATTGGCGGGAAGATCCTGCCGGGGCTGCACGACGCCCGGACCAACAGTGTCGGGATCGAGGATGACCAGATCGGCGAACCAACCTTCAGCCACACGACCGCGATCACGGACTCCGTAAAACCGAGCCGGCGCGTCGGTGAACAACTGCACGCCCCGTTCGAGAGACATGAGTCCACGATTGCGGACAGCCTCGGCCAAGAAACCGGTGTGGCAAGCGAAGGTCTTCATCATGTCGAGATGCGCACCGGCATCCGAGCCACCAGCGATCACGCGCGGATCTGACTCAAGCAGGCGAACCCGTTCCGCCCAGGCGTCGTCATCGGTGCCGATGAAACGCGGTTCGAGCCCAGTCATCAAATCGTCAGCGACGACGATGTCGAGAAGGGCATCGATCACGGCAACACCCTTCTCATTGGCGATATCGGCCACGATCCGACCGACATAGGGTTCGAGTTCTGACTTGGAAACATCGATGATGCGATAGTCACCAAACGCCGCCAACGTATGTTGCGGCGGAAGTTGTGCAATTGCTGCAGCGATCTTCGCCCGAACTGCGGGATCGGCGAGTGCAGCTTTACGTTCGGCGAGCGGCAGATGGATGACGTCACTCACTCCGGGAAGAAGGTCAAGAACGAATCCCGAGGCGAAACACAAACGCATCCGCATTGGTTCGGGAAGACAAAGACCGACAACAAGGCCTCCCTTAGCGGCAGCGACGTCCGAAGCCGACAACTTGTTCTCGCGACCAGCAGCAGCGGTCGGGTCAGAAGAGACGACCATCACGTTCCAATTGAGAGACCGCTGCGCGGCAACGCTCATATCGGCCATCAGGTTCATTTCTTCGTCGGTGAAGGTTCCTGCTGCGGATGCAATGAACTCAAGAGATGTACCGGGATACTGACCAGTCGCTGCACAAAGTGCGATGAATTCATCGCGGCTCGCCCAACGAGACGGAACGGGGTTTCCCTGATGATCGCTGTGGCTGTTCGACGCGGTGCTCGAGAAACCCATGCCGCCTTCTTCGATGCTCCGCCGCAACAACGCGACCATCGCCGCGATCTGTTCCGGAGTCGCAGCGTGTCCCACTGCGTCCTCACCCATCACGACTCGACGAAGCGCACTATGGCCAACCATGAATCCCGCATTGACTGCGAGGTTTCCCTCAAGTCGATCGAGCCATGAACCGAAACCGTCCCACATGAGGTCGAGGCCGGCTTCGAGCGATGCCACCGGCATCCCTTCGACGCGGGCGAGCATCGGAATGAGATAGTCAGCCGCTTCGGGAGTGATCGGAGCGATTGAAAATCCGCAGTTGCCCCCGAAGACCGAAGTAACACCGTGCAGCGAGGACGGAGTTGCTGCCGGGTCCCACATCACCTGCGGGTCGTAATGGGTATGAAGATCGACGAAACCAGGAGCTACAACCCGGCCTTCGGCATCGATTGTCTTTGCGGCCGATTCGGTGATGTCACCAATGGCCACAATGCGACCGCCGCGCACACCCACATCGGCGCGATAGCGATCCTGTCCGGTCCCGTCCACGACGAAGCCGCCTTTGATCAGGAGATCAAGCATGAAGTTCCTCCCCAAAATGGCCAAACCGGCCAACCCACAATGCTCATCCTGCCATCACATCGATGTCGGAAGGAAACAGTCGGTCGATCGGGCTCGGAGCAGTTCGGGGGCTCAGGCCCAGTTGCGGGCGCGAATCAGTGCTGTTGCGGGACGCGAGAGCGAACTTTGGAGCGTGGAACCGGGAATCGTCCCCAAACTGACCGGGGTGTAGTTCGACTCGGCGGTGATGTACGCGTTCAACTCCAACGCGCATCGGTGCTGGGGTTTGAGCCAGGTTGGCCCTAGGAACCTCGGTCCCGCAACCGGCGTTGCCCGACAGATTTCGGGAGTCGGTTCGGCCTGCACGACATCGATCCGCTGTGCCCACGCTGCGCCCGATTCAGTGACTCCCTCAACCGCGGCAACGACCTGTGCGTTGATCGCTAGTGCAAGAGCGTTCTGTTGCCACGGCAAGAGAACCGAGAATCTCGGTGACGCCGGCAGGTACGTTGCGAACAGCAACTTCGCGTTCTGCGTGTGAGCCAGTACATCGAACGAGATCGCCATAAGACGCTGCTTCACTAACTGAGAATCAAGCAGTGCCTTCACACACGAAGTGAACTCTTGGCCTTGGCTGACTTCATCACTCCAACGGGCACAGGTGCGCACCGCACCCGTCGGTTGCTGGAGCAACGCTTCTCCGCCGAGGGTCGCCAGCACGATGTCGGGATCGTCACGTTCGATGCGTTCCAGCAGATCGTGGTGAACCCCTTCCGCCGGAGCGCTGTCGTCTTTCGGAAGATTGAGCCAACTCGCCAACGTCGATCCGTTGACCGCGTAGTTCGCAAAATCGATTGCTCCGAGTTCCTTCGCGACCTTTGCGGCCCACGACACGTCGTTCGCGGCGCCAAAATCGGCCGTGAACGACACCTCATCGGCGGATGTACCCGGCCCGTTCGATCCGTTCGACGAACACCGAGTTCCGGAGGTGGTGGCCGAGCCATCCCCAATCCATTTCGGCCGACAGTCCATTGCCGCCGAGCGTGGAAGTTCGGTCCCGGATGGACCGACCCCGAAGCCTGCGGTCACTCCATCGCCGAAAGCCCGAATTCGAAGCGATGCCGGAACCACTCGCGGGGCGATTGAGGTATCAGAGGTAGCCGATTGCGCTCCGACGAGGAGTGGGGACCAGAGCACCGCTGCGATCACGAGGGTGAGAGCAACAAGTGGTCGGCGGAACGAGGAAGGTCGCACGAACAGCGACCCTACCGGCGGGGACCGGAGAGTCGGCATCGCAGGCACCCGTAGACTCGCTCCTCGTGCCTGCCGATGACTCCCTGACCGATCCTCGTCCGGCCTATCCGCCGCCTCGGCACGCAATGAGTCTGCTGGGACTCGAAGTGGAACAGAGCGATTCGGGTGACGTGCGCGGTTGGATGCCTGTCACTTCCCTTACCGCATCACCAGACGGAATGCCCCGGTTGGCTGCAGTCGCGATGCTCGTCGATGCTCTCGGGGGCATGCGGTCGATCACGGCATCAGATCCGGATTGGGCGTTCACCGCGGACATGTCGATCCACCTTCTGCCTGCAGGGCCCACCGATCTTTTGCAGGCTGATCTGCACGTGCGTCGTCGCGGCCGACGCACCCTTGTCATCGAGGCCGAACTTCTCGCCGACGGCGAACGTCCCGCCGGGTCGGCGCTGCTCACCTTCGCTGTCGTTCCCCGGCCGGAGCATCTCGTGAACATCGTGATCGAAATGACACCTGGTCGACGATTGATGAGTCGGAACTCGGCTCACGAACAACTCGTGTCGAACTATCTCGACGAACTCGAAATTCACGCGAACGAACCTGGTCGCGTCACCGTCGAGCTCCGACCAGTCGTATCGAACACCGTCGGCGCCCTTCATGGCGCGATCCATGCATCACTCATCGATGAGGCGTCGGTGTCTCTGGCCCGCTCGCACTTCGGAAGCGACGCGATTACCACCGACATACATCTCGCCTATCTCGAACTCGGTCGTCTCGGTCCGATCACGGCGACGGCAACCGCCATCGGCGGCCCGGCCGACGGTCGCCTCACCGCATGGGTCGACGTCCGCGACGGCAATGGCGCTCTCGTCTCGACCGCAACAACCCAGGTCGTCGCATCATGAGCGGATTTGGGAATCCAACCGAGATCGGCGTTGCGCAGTACCTGCTGATGATGATCGAGGAACTCGGCGACGGAACCGCTGCGCTCCCCCATACACGGGGATATTTCCCCGGGACTCCCAACACCCTCGATTCCGATGGCCGACTCGGGACCGATCTGCTCACGTGCATCATCGATTCCATCGGGGGAATGACCTCGGGCCTCGCCAGCCTGCCCGAGTGGATTGTCACGACCAATCTCATGGTTCGTCGCGCTCCCGATGCGCTCGTCGGCACTCGGGGAACCGGGCCGCTGACGCTCGACACCAATGTGCTTCGCCGAGGCCGATCCTCGGTGGTCACTCGGGTCGAGGTCACCGATGCAGCCGACGCCGTCGTCGCAACCTCGTGGATGTCGTGTTCCATTCTCACGCCTGCGAACGGACCGCCCCCGTTCACTCGTCCTGTGCGCCCTTTCGAACGCGCTGTTCCCAATGAGCCGATCTTCTCCTCTGCCCCCCACGACTTCTTTAATCTGACCGCGCGAGACCGCCCCGGAATCGTCGAGCTCTCGGTCGAGCAGCGACTGCGAAACCCGTGGGGGATCCTCCATGGGGGCTCGAGTGCCGTCGTACTCGATGCCGCCGCCCGCAGCCTCGTCCTCGGGCGACCGTTGATCGGGGCGACGCCCGAGGCCATCGTGACCGATCTTGCGGTTCACTATCTCAGCCCCGGGCGGGTGGGACCCATCGTCGCCACGGCGAGTTCGGTCGGCCGTCGCGGCCCCGATCATTTGGTGCGGGTCGAGGTCCGTGATCAGGGGGCCGACGACCGACTCATGGCCCTGGCCATGACCACCGTCCGCTCCCTGGACTGATCCTCGTTACCCAGCGGTAGCAAGACGGGTCGCTTGTCCCGTAGCGTCTCCCCCGACAACTGTCGGGAGGGATCCACCGTGGGTATGACATTCGAAAATGCGGTCGCCGCGATCACTGGCCCCGGCTCGCCGTTCGAGATCGCCGATGCCGAGGTTCTTGGGCAGCAAACCAAGATCTTCGTCAACCTTCCACCGACGCTGCGCGCTCTGTTCGCCATGATCCGTGAGCGCCCGGCCGACGACGTCTTCATCGTGTTCGAAGACGAACGATGGACGAACGCCGACGTGCTTGCAAGCATCGATCAGATCGCCACAGTGCTCGTCGAACGCTACGGAGTGGCGAAGGGCGACCGCGTCGCCATCGACATGCGCAACTTCCCCGAATGGATCACTGCTTTCGGCGCGGCCGCGTCAATCGGCGCAATCGCAGTTTCAGTTAATGCATGGTGGACCGGACCCGAAATCGAATTCGGTTTGGTCGATGCCGGTGCCAAGGTCTTCGTTACCGATCGCGAGCGCGTCGACCGAATTGGTGATCGCCTCGCCGCTCTCGGTATTCGCGGTCTTGTGGTCCGCGCCGACGGCGAACTTCCCCCAGGTTGCGATCATCTTGCCGACGTCATCACTCCGGGAGCGACGCTGCCCGCCGCCGAGATTGCACCCGACGACGACGCCACAATTCTCTTCACCTCAGGAACTACAGGAGTCCCGAAAGGCGCGGTGTCAACCAACCGTGCGGTTCTCTCCGGACTGTTCTCGTTTGCGTGCCGAACCACCGTTGAAGCGATTCGTTGGGCTCCCGACACACCGCCTGACCCCGCAACTGCCCCGGCATCCAATCCGGCATGTTTCATTCTTACCGTTCCGCTCTTCCATGTCACCGGTTGCGTTCCCGTCATGCTGGGCGCCATTGCCACCGGTGCCCGTTTGGTGATGATGCATAAATGGGATGCGCTTCGAGCGCTGCAGTTAATTGAGCGGGAGAAGGTCACCAACTTCATCGGTGTCCCCACAATGTCGCAGGATCTCATCAGCCATCCTGATTTCGAGAAGTACGACACCTCGAGTCTCAAGAACGTCGGCGGTGGTGGTGCGCCGATGGCACCAGAACTCGTGCGTAAGATCGAAGGATCCTTCGGCGGCAAGGCCAGTCCTCAGCTCGGCTACGGGTTGACCGAAACCAATGGTTACGGACCGGGCAACACTGGCCCCGATTACATCGCCAAACCGTCAAGTACCGGCCGCGTGGTTCCGATCATGGCCGTGAAGGTCGTCAATCCCAATGACGAGGAACTCCCCAACGGCGAGGTTGGCGAAGTCTGTCTCTCCGGTCCGATGCTGATCCGCGGGTATTGGAACCGACCCGAAGCCACCGCCGAGACCATTCGTAATGGATGGCTCCACACCGGCGACCTTGGCTATGTCGATGACGAAGGATTCGTCTACGTCGTCGACCGCATCAAAGACATGGTGCTGCGCGGCGGCGAGAACGTGTACTGCTCCGAAGTCGAAGCCGCCATCTTCGAACACGAATCCATTCACGAAGTTGCGGTCTTCGGTCTGCCCCACGAACGACTCGGGGAAGAGGTCGTTGCGGCTGTGCAGCCCGCTGCAGGCACGACTCTCGATACCGATGAGCTCACCGCGTTCCTTGCTCAGCGTCTCGCACCGTTCAAGATCCCGACACAGTGGTTTGTGCGCGAAGAACCCTTGCCTCGAGGTGCGACCGGAAAGATTCTGAAGCGAGAAATCCGCGATCGGATCCTCGACGGGAACTTCTGAGACGCTCTCATTCGGGTCGCGAAACATTCCCGGCTCGTGACGCACTGGTCTCCAGACGCGACGAAGGCCTCCACAATGTGGAGGCCTTCGTACGTTCCCCCCGGAACGCTTGTTACCGCGACGACCGTCAGGCCGGACGACGCGAGTTCAGTTCGGTGACGTTGTCATGCATGATCATCTTCTGCACGGCAGGTGAGAACTCTTTGAGTTCGTCGACGTAGTCGAGCGGAATCGGCATGCCTTCGATATGCGGCCAGTCGGAACCGAAGATGACTCGATCGGAGCCAACAAGTTCAACGACCTCATGAACATCGTCTTCCCAGAACGGGTTGATCCAGATCTGACGGCGGAAGGTTTCAGAAGGCGACTCGTTAAACCAACCCGGCATCTTCTTGGCGGTGTTATCGAGTTTCTTCAGGAGTCCACGAAGGAATCCGGAACCGTTTTCGACCGATGCGACGCGAACATTCGGGAAGCGATCCAACATTTTGTCGCACACCAAAGAGCCCAAGAAGTCTTCGATTGGTCGATCGAACATGGTGGCCATACGAAGCGGTTGGGGTCGGGCCTGTGAACCGAAACCGGCCGAGAAGCCGTTGTCCTCGGCATAGCCATGGGAGGTGTAGCCGGAGTCACCAGCGTGTGCGACAACGGTGATCCCCGATTCGTTGACCAAGCCCCAGAACGGATCGAACATCGGGTCGGCTGGCGAACGAGGACCGTCGACGGTGGTCGGAGCAGCAGGACGCATGACGACAGTCCTTGCCCCGTTGTCGAGCGCAAACTTCAGTTCGTTCACTGCCCAATCAACATCGACAAGCGAAATGTAGGGAGCCGTAAAGATGCGGTCTTTGTGGTTGAAGCCCCAATCCTCGAGCATCCAACGGTTAAACGCGGTGAAGACCTGCATGACCGCCCACGGATCTTGGTGGAGCGGTTCTTCGTAGATCATTCCGAGCGTCGGGAACATCCAGCACTTCTCGAGACCATGCTCATCGAGCGTGGTGATACGAGCGTCCTTGTCGCGATACGCGGGGCGGATCGGCTCACGTTGCTTGAGCAGCTCAATGGGATTCTCGTTGTTTGGGTTGCCGCGGAAGTAGTCCTTCAGCACACCAGGAAGTGCGACCGGATCGAACGTCGGGTTCACAACGGCATGGCTTACCTTGCCGCCAATGACGTGATACTGCCGCCCGTTGATCGTGCACCATTCGATGGTGCGTGACGCCGTGCGGGGATCGAGATGCCGAGTGAAGGCATCGATGGCCTCGTAGTAATGGTTGTCGCAGTCGAAGACGGGATATCCAAGTTCGGTCATGGCCAGAATCTATGACACAACCGGCTCTTCTGCCAACCTTATGTAGTACGAGTTTGCCGATTCGGCCCACTGGCTGAACTGCTGCTGGAAGACCTGACGGGCTCTGGTCCCGACCCAGTCAGCCGGCAGGAGTTCCAGAGGCAATGAGGGATCGACGCTCAGCAAATGACGCCACTCGTGGGCCATCCGGGTTCGCAGGGCGAACGCTTCGCTTTCGGTCGAAGGAACGACATGTTCGAACTCCTCGAGAAATGCCTCGTGCGCAGCTGCAGCGGTTCCAAGATCCCATGCCAGAGCGACCACTTCGGCCGGGGTCTCGGCCCCGTCGACGGTCGTGGCCGAAAACAGCAGCGCCTGATCCTTGATCCCACAGGAGGACAAAACGGAGTCGGCTCCTTCGCGCGCGCCCTCGCCAACCGCCACCCACACCCCGGTGCCGAGAGTACCGAACCCCTCGAAGTCAAGGCCCACCGCCAATCGTTCGCGTGTGTCGCGATCGAGAGCAGTGCCCGTGAGGGTCAACAAGAGGAAGGTGCCATCCCATGTCCGATCAGCGACGATCGATCGCTGAACGCGCGGAACGGCCGAACCAATCATTCGCCGACCCGAGGGGGTGAGCCGCCACCGTGTGTAGCGACCGATCGACTCGCCTTCGAGCCAACCGTCGGACGCTGTGCGATTCACCGCCTGTCGAGCCGCTCTCGACTCGATACCGAGTGCTTCAAGTGCGCCGACGAGCGTGGCGGTCCAGACCGCGGTGTCAGTCGGGCCCACCCATTGACCCAACACGCTGATGAGGAGCGCCCGAGCACTCGGCCCACCGTCGGCGCGACGGCGAGTTGCAGTAGCGACAACCATCAGGGAAGGTCGCCCTCGATCTCACTCGGTTCGATTCCAAGATATCGCTCGAGCGCGAGTTGATTGTTCAGGATCCGACTCTCTTCCTGCGAAAGCGTGATCCGAGTGAAGCCGGGCTGATGGAGGCCGCGTTGCGCGGTACGCAACATGTCGAAATCCTGATTGAAGACGGTGCCAAACGCCATCGAATCAAGCGGAACTTCCATCTTCATTGGCTTCGACCGCGGTGCTGACGCGCCCGCGCGATCGAAACTGAAGATGTCGAGCCAACATTCATCGGGCGTGTCTCCCGGACGGGTACGCAACACCGACAGAAGATCGGGATGGAGCAACACCGTGATGTTCGGGAAGACGTTGTGCTGATCCATCATCATTATTTGCGTATCGGTATACGCGGAAAGATCGACGCCCTTGGCCGCCTGCGCGTTTCTGACGCACTGGGCCATGACCTCGAACAGGTTTGACCCTTCCGGAATCGACGGTGCTGGACCGGGATCAATGGCGTCGAGGCCCGCACGGCCTGAGTACACCGAGGCAAACGCTTCCCACACTTCCTGATCCGTTGGGGTGGGACGGATCCTGGGAGAAGGGACGCCGTACAACTGCCGACTTCGGCCCACGTGATCCCAAAAGATCTGATGGTTGTCGAGATCAGCGAACACTTTGAGCAATTCGGGATGCAGACCCTGCACGTGATAGGTCTCGCTAAAACCGTCGGCCGCGGTCTTCCAATTTGAAGGAACCTTCACGCTGATCTCGAAACGGCAATGGAAATCGTCCATCACCAGATACGCCGCATCCTCCGGAGCTCCACCGAGATACTCCGACAGAGGCATCGCCTCTGTATCGAAGTTGATGAAGACCAGTGGTCCCCACGAATCGACCAGCACCGGCGCGAGTCCGTATGCATCGTTGTCGATCACACCGAAATCGCGACGACTAGGAATTTCGCTGAGCGAGCCATCGAGATTCCAACACCAGCGATGAAACCCACATCGAAGTTCGGTCAAGTCGGATCCGGACCCCTTGCAGAGTTCAATACCGCGATGCATGCACACGTTCTGAAACGCCCGAAGGACGCCTTCCTGATCGCGCAGAATGACCGCCGACAATCGGCCGACGGAAAACTCGACCCAATCACCCGGAGTCGATACGGCATCGATGGTGGTTGCCAATTGCCACACACGGGGCCACATCTGCTCTTCTTCGCGAGCGGCAAAGTCAGCTGCGTAGTAGCGCTCTACCGGAATAGTGATGGGCCGTCGCGTGGTGGGACCCGAACCCTCGGCTCGACTGCGCAGGGTTCCGATGTCCTTGACAGGTACTTCCGTGGGTTCAGTCAGATCGGTCATGGTTCCAGTCCCCCAAAGCGACGTGCCCTTCGATCCTGCCACAGAGATCAAGGAGCTGGCAGCGAACCGGCCTTCAGGAACTCGGTCGCTGATGCACTGTCACCACGTAGCTAGGCGCTTGTCCGAGTTCCTCGCCATCCCATCCGCCGTGATGCCCGGCAGAAACCAACCCCTCGAGCGCGCACCACGAATCAATCTCGGCGATCGTCGGCCAGCTGGCATTCAGTTGGTTGCCCATGACCAGACGCCCATTCGGGGCCACGTGCCGGGCGCAGTTCCGCACGGCCGACTCTCGACTCGGTTCATCGACGAAACCAATGACGTTCCCAGCGACGACAACAAGTTCGAACTGTCGGTCGAGCGCAACCGTGGCTAAATCCGCAAGACGCCAATCAAGCGATGGAGCCCGCCGCTTCGCCCGATCAAGCAGATCGCTATCAAGGTCGACGCCAATAATTTCGACTCCGCGAGCATCAAGTTCGATACCGACACGACCGAAACCGCAACCAGCATCGAGCGCGGTCGTCGGTGCGAATTGCATAACGAAGTCGACCTCGCCGTGCGGGTTCTCTCCGCGTTCGGCCATCTGGTCCCAACGCGATTCGTACTCATCAAGGTCGACCAATCGGCGCCATTCAGCCCATTGAGCAGAACCCATGGTCGGATCGCTTGTCATAGATGTTGTCCCTCTAGGTCGAATCGGCTGTCGTCAATTTGATCGACCAGTCCCCACTCCAGTGCCAACTGTGCATCGATCGGTCGACCGGAGAGTGCGAGATAGGCGGCGCGGTGACGTCCGATACGCCGCGGAATACTCGATGTGCCTCCCGCTCCGGGCACCAACCCCATTGAGATCTCGGGCAAGCGGAACGTCGTGGCCGAGTGGGCGACGACACGAGCTGCGAATGCGGGAAGTTCAACACCTGCACCGACACAGGTGCCGTGGACGAGCACATCGACCCGCTCGGCGATCGCGACGAGGGAAATTCCGGCGTTACGAGTCGTTCGCACCGAATGAGCATCGACTGGCGATGGTGCGGTGCCGAATTCGTCGAGATCGCCTCCGCTGCAAAAGGACGGGCCTTCACCACGAACCACAACTGAACAAATTGTCCGATCGATATCGGCAAGACGGAATGCTTCAACCAATTCGTCGCGCATTCGAGTTCCGAAAGCGTTGTGGACATCAGGGCGGTCCAAGGTCACGTAGAGAACATCTCCGACGCGTTCGAGTCGGACCACTGGCGATTCGGGACGAGGACGAGGTGTTCGTGACGACCGCGAATCAAGCCACTGCGCATAGCGACTCCCGCCCTGCAGGAGGCTGTACACCCAAGATTCGGCGATGACTGCGTCGGTCGCCGATGAGGCGGCCCCAACGCGGAGCAACTGGGCGAGAGCCACCGAGGCATCTGGCGAATCGACAACCGACGCGCAGATCGCCTGCACGGTCTCGGCCAATCCAGTGCCACATCCAACCCACGGACTTGCGACGTTGTCGCCACTGCACAGAAGGAGGTCAAGGTCTTTCGTTAACGCCTCATCGAACGGACCGTGGCTCGACAGACCAATGAGTACCACTGGTGCTGGTGCTAACACTCGTGCAACGCGCCCGAGGTCATCCCGATCGAACGGTTCGTCCAGAGCAACAACGATGGCGGGTGAACTCTCGAACGCAAAGAGCGCTCCATCGTCGAGCCCACCGGAGACGACGGCGAGAAGTTCGGTCGGAGTGAAGGCACGAATCATGAGTGCACCAGCCTGCCTCCGACCCACGTCATTCGCACATGCTCTGCCGTGGGGTTCGCTACAACCTGTGCCAGGGGAGCATCGAGAAGACAGAGGTCGGCACAGGCGCCAACGCGCACGCGTCGCTCGGGACCTCCCGGATCAAGGGGATCGGTGAGATACCAACCAAGCGCGATTCTTGGATCGACTCGTTCGACCTCGCCGAGACGATGTCCGCCACGCGTCAGCCGCTGCGATGCAGCTGCGATTGTCGCCCACGGATCGACCGATGTCACCGGAGCATCGGTGCCAACAGCCACCGCAATTCCTGATCCGAGTAGCGACGCGGCCCGGTGAAGTACATCTCGATCGTCAGCATCAACCGCATCGAGATAATGGTCGCCGCGTTCGTAAACGAGCCCAGGTTGGACAATCACCGTCACTCCACCGTCGGCAAGGATCGGATCGAGATCTCGGGGAAGTACCGAACCATGTTCCAGACGATCACCGAATCGCGTGCCGGCGATCGCGAAAGCTGTCACCGCAGTGACGGTTTCCGCCCGGCTCACTGCGTGGATCGCAACCGATCGTCCGCGTTCATGATGAGCTGCGATCACCTCGGCCAACGCGTCGGGATGAAGCCCGGTCACCTCATCGATGACGATCTTGGCCGGACCCACCTCGGCCCAACCTCCGGCACCGTTCGCCGAACCTTCAATGTCGGAGGCCTCAACCCCAAGAAGCACAATCCGTTGGGGCAATGAACCATCGAGAACCGCGTCGCGCAGGAGTTCCATGCGCCCGATGCCGAGATTGGGAGTCGCATCGGTGACCCCAGTGAGCCCCAGTGCTGCGAGTTCGGCTCCCAACGAACCGAGCAGTGGCGCTTCGACGCCGATCCGCTCGGCGAGCCAGCCATCGAGCCGCAGGAGTCGGCCCGTAGGTTGACCATTCGCGTCGCGCTCGACCCCCGCTGGGGAGTCGTCCTCGAGGACGGCATCGAGTCCCGCCGACGAAAGCATCCACGCCAATCCCGAGCGGTGCTGCACGCGCACTTTCGCGGCCCCGACGAGGCCATCGAGTCGTTCGAGGTCAAGTGAGCCGTGACGGTGTTCATCAAAGCCACCAACACGCACCCACCGGCTCTCGATCTCCCGCGTCGCTTCCCTCAATGCGTCATCGAAAGCCGCTGGGCTACTCAACGAATCAACATCGACACCGCCACGCCGCGCCGCCATTGCGAGCAGATGGACGTGATGGTCGTGAAGCCCAGGGAGCAGCGCTCCACCCGAGGCATCGACGAGCGCGACGCCGTCACCATCGACAGAAACGGAACCGTTGGACGCGTCGGTAATTTCCACAATCACACCGTCTTCAAGAACAACAGTGACAACTCGTCCGTCGACTTCGGCATTCGTGATGACCGTTCGCATTGTCACCACACCACCTGAGCTGATCGTGCGGCGCTACGAGCCACCTCGCGCAGCGCGACATCGATGGTGACGCCACCGCCCCGCAGCACAGCATCAGTAACAAGCGCGGCGGCCACGAGACCGGTCAGGGGATCGGCCACCGCATCACCAACAAAACCGGGTCTTCCATTTGCATCGACTTCGACCAAGCCACCGGCAACTGCTGTGTCATCTCCGAATCCCACTCGGTCCCGCCATGGGCCGCATCGTCCGTAGGCGGTAATCGAAACCCACACCGTGCCCGGTCGCTTCGCGACGATCTCCGCTGGTGCGATACCCAGTCGATCAAGGGCACGCGGCCGTGAGCCCTCGATTACAACATCGGCGTGCTCAAGTAACTCGACGAGTTCTGCAACCCCATCGGGTTCATCGAACGCAATCGAACGGAACTCGTGATCAGCATGCAACCACTCGAACAGTGCTGCATCGCCATCACGGGAAGCATCGGGCCGGGACGGGGACTCGACTTTGACTATGCGGGCACCTCCATCGCCGAGAACTCGTGCGCATAACGGTCCGGCCCACAACGAAGAGAGATCGACAACGCGAAGTCCATCGAGCGGACGACCCGCACCACGTTCGCCGACACGCCGCTGAATCCATGGTCGAGCAGGGTTCGCCGTTCCGCGATCGACTAACTGTTCATCGTCGTTGTCGATCGGCACCATCGATACTGCAAGTCCGAGTTCCTGCGCCGAGCGAACGATGTGATCACTTGTGTGCGTGCGCACCGACGTGCCGATCTCATCCCATGGTGGTTCCGCCGAGGACGCAGTGATACCAAGCCACGCGGGAAGAAGTTCGAGGTCGTCCTCCCTCGGTAAATGGATGGCGATCCAGCCGTCTGAAGATGGAAGCAGACGACACCAGCCACCCATCGACTGCTGTTGGTCTCTCGGTGCTGAAGTGAACAGCGACCTCTGGGAGAGGAGTTGTGCACCATCACCCGGAAGCCGAAGTCCGATCGACGAGAGTCGATCGAGCGTTTGATCGGCAAAGGCGACCGCGCGATCCCAGCCCAAGGAATCAGCGGCCACAATTCACGACTTCGACGAGATCTGGGCCCGGAGCCGCGCCAGCAACTCAACGAACGCAGGTCCGGCCAAAGATTCGAGTTGCGGACTCAATTCAGCGGCGACGGCCGCATCAGAGTTGGTGATCGCGTCATTGCCGAGAATGGTTGCCTTCATCGAGCGAACAACTTCGGAGGGACCGGCCGCTGCTTTCGCCGCCATCGAGCGGGCGACATCGAGAAGTTCACTGTCAGGAACGCAACGCCACACCAATCCGATCTCGGCGGCGCGCTGACCATCGACAACCTCACCGAACAACACAAGGGCCATCGTGGTCTGGAGATCGGTGATCCGGCGCAGTCGCCACGTGTTCCCACCACCAGGGTGAAGTCCAATCTGAAGGAATCGGGTATCGAATTTCGCCGATGCTCCGGCCAGAATCACGTCGCAGGCCAGCGCGAGGTTCAGCCCAGCTCCAACTGCAGCGCCATTCACTGCAGCAACGGTGGGCAATGGCGATTCAGCAATGCGCAAGAACCCTGAATAGATCGTGCGCAACTTTTCCTCGGTGTCACACGCTGCAAGATCGTCGAGATCAGCGCCAGCGCAAAATGCCGGAGGTGCACCCGTCACGATGATTGCGCCGACATCGGAACGGGATTCAAGTTCATCCATCCCTTCGACAACTGCGGCATTGAGTGCCGCCGAGACGATATTGCGTCGTCCGGGATCGTTCAGAGTGATTGTGGCGACACGGTCGGCAACGTCCAGCGTGATCATGGCGCCATTGTTGCCGCTCGTGACAGAGGGTGCTGATCCCGTCAACGAGGGAGACCCAAAACCCGATCGCCCAAGATGTTTCGCATCACGTTCGAGGTACCACCCATGATCGTGTAGGCCGGTGCGTAGGCAATCTCGGTCGACCACTCCGAATGCAACATCGCCTCCGGACCCATGACTCGGGCCGCGAAATCGGCCACTCGTTGCTCGTATTCAGTGCAGACACATTTGGTCCCCGCCGCGAAGCCTGCCGGGGTCTGTCCCAGCACGCTGCGATAGACCAATAACCGTCCGACTGTGAAACCGATCTCGAGTTCGGCGATTTCCTGGCGCACGATCGGATCAGAAGTATCGGCCAAAGCAACCGCGTGGAGATAGAGGGCTCGATTCGACACGAGACGATCAATGCCGCCCCGCTCGTGTTCGAGTTGCTTCATCGTCTGCGAAAACGCACTGCCCTCGACGCCGACCAGATTTCCGACTGGAACGCGAACATCGTCGAACCACACCTCGTTGAAATGGCGAGCATCGACCATGTCGCGAATGGGTCGGACCTCAATGCCAGGAGTGTTCATGGGGACGATGATTTCGCTGATGCCGAGGTGAGCCCTACCTGGAACCGACTCGGTTCGACAGATCAAGTAGCAATAGTCCGATTCGTGTGCGAACGAAGTCCAGATCTTCTGGCCGTTGATGACCCATTCGTCTCCGTCACGAACCGCTGAGGTGCTGAGCGATGCGAGATCAGAACCACTATTGGGTTCGGACATTCCGATACACCAGGTGACATCACCGGCGAGGATTTCAGGGAGGTAATGCTCGCGTTGCTCGGGAGTTCCGAAGGTAAAGAGCCCCGGCCCCATCTGCCGATCCGCGAACCATGTCGCACCGATGGGTGCTCCTGCGGTGATCAGCGCCTCGCTGACGATAAGGCGGTCGACTGGAGAGCGACCCCCACCACCGAACTCGGTGGGCCAGGTCATGCCAATCCACCCGCGCTCAGCGAGTTCCTTTGAGCATTCGCGCGAAAAAGAACACAACCACGAATCGTTGAATCTTCCGTACCTCTCCACCGCTTCGGCCGCGAACGCCTCCGCTTCGGCTTTCAGCGCCAGTTGCTCTTCGTCGAGGGTGAAATCCACACCGGTCAATCTAGGAGAAGGAACGGGAGTTGCTTACCCCAGGAGATCAGCGAGTACCTCTCGGCGCAACAATTTTCCGGTGGGAGTGTGAGGAAGTTCGTCCCGGAATTCGATGCGATAGGGCGCCTTCGAGCTGCGTAGATGTTCTTGGCAGTACTCGTGAAGCTCATCGACACCGACAGACTTCCCCGGCGCCATTACGACCACTGCGGCGATCTGCTGGCCCCATTCGTCATCGGGGATACCCACGACCGCAGCATCGACGACTGCTTCGTGACGACGAAGGACATCTTCGATCTCGGCCGGCGCGATGTTCTCTCCACCGCGAATGATGGTGTCGTCAGCGCGACCCTCGATGAAGAGATAGTCGTCTACGTCGACCCAACCGCGATCTTTGGTGGGGAACCATCCCTCGGCATCGACGACACTTCCGCTTTCGTACTCGCCCGAGACCTGTTCGCCCCGCAGGAACACCAGTCCCGGTTCGCCAACAGGAAGCACCGTGCCGTCCTCGTCGCGAACCTCGACTTCGATCCCGGGAAGGACCTTGCCGACCGAACCCAAACGAACCTTGGCCACCGGATCGCCAGCGAACGCTGCGTCGTGGTCGTCGGGACCAAGCAATGCGATCGTCGAGGAAGTCTCGGTGAGTCCGTAGGCGTTCACGAAGCCGGTGCCGACAAACAATTCGAGGGCCTGCTCAAGGACCGGAAGGGGCATACGCGCGCCGCCATAGGAAAGCGTCGCCAATGTTGGCGCGTCAGCCGGCGAGCCATCGAGGAGTTGGACAACTCGAGCAAGCATTGTCGGCACGACCATCGCCTGAGTGATGCGTTGATTGCGAATGGTGTCGAGCCACACCTGAGCATCGAATGATTCGAGATACACGATGCGGCGACCCGAGTACATGTTCGACAGAAGGTTGGCGAGACCTGCGATGTGATAGGGCGGAACGGTAACAAGCGCCGCTTGTTCGGGCTCGGCTCCGGCAAATTCGACCGTGCCAATGACGTAGGCCGTGAGATGACGGTGACGAAGCAGCGCAGCCTTCGGGGTTCCTGATGTACCTGAGGTGTAGAGGATGATCGCGACATCTTCGGGATCGACGAAGGGGGGCAGCTCAACCTCAGTGGCACTTGCGAACGACGGATCGAGAAGCGTGGAGCGCAGCACGACCATGTCCGGGTCGGCACCGGGAACCTTCGTGGTTTCCGCAATGACCACCGCGCCACGATTGGCTTCGACGAGCGGCTGGAGTTGTTCATCGCCGAGTCGGTAATTCAACGGAATAAACGGAAGACCGGCATAGGCCGCGCCGAAGACGGCGATCGGGAAACTGACGTCGTTCGTTCCGCAGTAGACGACTCCCGTCGCCCCTAGCGAGATGAACTTCGCGGCACACCGACGCGCGGCGGCATCGAGTTGTGCGTAACTGAGTTCCCGAGATCCGGAAGTGACTGCAGGACGATCCTCGAGGGTCGATGCCGACATCTCGAGTAGAAGCGAAAGGTTCACGCGAACGCCGATCAGTCGGAGGACGGAAGGGGCTTGGCGCCCTTGATCGGGACCTCACGGCCATCGGCCGCCAGCGTGCCCGGACCAGGCTTGGCGCACAGCACCTCAATGCCCGAGTCTTCGTCGGAGTAGCGCTTGCCCACGAGCGTGCCTTCACCAGCAACATCGGCATGGCCGCCACCAGGGCGATCGGCAGCAGCATCGACAACTTCGACGCCGCCACACGTGAGAACAACAGGCGCGCTCGGGGGACGGACCACGACAAGTTCGACACTGCACTCCGGGCAGGCGAGTCGACTACCGGCCTTGATGTCCATCTCAAGCTCCTCCTCTGCAGTGCCACCTTGGCAACGCAGCGCAGGGGCAACGTATCGCGACTGGCCGACCTCCCGACACACCACTGGTTCCCCGCTCGTTCCCGGCAGGTTCCCGAGCCCGGGGATCGGCGATGTGCGACGATCTGCGCCTGCCTATTGACGAGGAGACTGCTATGGCCCAATTGATTCCTGACCGTTTCAAGGACAAGGTCGCATTCATCACCGGAGCTGGCTCCGGAATCGGTCGGGCAACCGCTCTGCGACTGGCGGCGGAGGGTGCCGAGGTGTTCGTCCACGACGTCAATGCCGAATCGCTGGCCGAGACCGTCTCGTTGATCACCTCAACTGGTGGTGCAGCCGTCTCGCGGGTGGGCGACGTCTGCGAGCGATCCGAATGCTTCGACTCGATCGCCGAAGCGATAGAGGCCTTCGGGCGCCTCGACATTCTCATCAACGTTGCCGGGATCGCCGGTGGCTACAACTTCACCGAGATGACCGAGGCCCAGTACCGGCGAATGGTCGCGGTCAACATGGATGCCCCATTCTTCTTCTGCCAGGCCGCCATCCCGCATCTGCTGCGCTCGGACGGAAACATCGTCAACATCGCGTCCAATGCCGGGCTCATGGGCCAGGCCTATACCGTCGCGTACTGCATGACGAAGGGAGCGGTCGTGCAACTCACGCGTTCACTGGCCATGGAGTTCGCCAAGACCGCACTGCGCGTCAACGCCGTCGCCCCCGGCGGCATCATGACCAATCTCACCGCGAACTACGTCATGCCGGCCGACATCGACTTCGAATTGATGACGCCGTATATGGGATACCGGGGTCAGGGCGAACCCGAGGACATCGCTGACCTCGTGGCCTTTGTCGCTGCTCCTGGTTCAACCAACATCCACGGAGCAATTCTTTCAAGCGATCGAGGCGTCACGGCCGGTTGACCGCCGGCCATCACCCCGGGGCGATTGCGACCATTGCGGCAAGCGCGCCGGTCGCTACCGTGCGTTGGAATGCCAGCGTCAGGGCCTTGCCCTGGACATACATGCGATTGTGCAGCGGACCAGAGATGAACGCCATTGCGGTCTCGGCGTCGATCGCTGCTCCCAGTTCGCCGCGTTGCTGCGCGCGTTGAATAATCGCCCCCATCACTCGGCGACGAGGGAGAACAAACTTCTCATTGACTGCCACCCGAAACTCGGGATTGCGTCGCAGTTCCATGGCGAGGTCATCGGCAAGATCGTCCCGACGGACTGACATGGCATCGGCCGAAGACTCAACCATTGCGATGACATCAGTGCGCAATGAGCCGGTATCGATGTCGACGATCTCGGCGTGAAGCGTGGCCAATGCTGCTGCCACCAGATCCTGCTTCGTGGGCCATCGTCGATAAAGCGTCGCCGAGGAAACCCCCGACCTCGCAATAACCGCGGCCATAGTGAGTGATGCGTAGCCGTGTTCGCTAAGCAGATCGAGCGTGGCTTCAAGGATCGCAATATCGGCGGCCTCGCTGCGATGACGACCGGGCTTGGCCCGTTCCGCATTGGCGATAGTCATGAGCGAACCGAATCGCTTTCCGAAGTGACCTGGCCCTCAACCTCGGCCGAGGCTTGAGCGTCGAGTTCCAACTTATCGTCCTCGAGTGCACCCTCGGCTTCGGCGTAGGTAAGCGACGCGAGTCCGTCGAGCGGCCCGCTGACTTCGCTTCGTGCATCGTCAGCACGAGCGGGTAACCACTTGAAGGCAACGAACGCGGCCAAAAGAACAACCGCCGCGCCGATCTTCATGGCGAGGTGGATGCCATCGACGTACTGCTGCACGGCGATCTGCTGGATTTGGGCTGCTGTCTCGGCTGACACGCCGGGCGCAGTGGCGGCGCGGTACACCGCACCCCCGACAGATTCCTTCGCGGTGTCGATAAGAGGCTGCGCGATTCCCGCTGCGCTCATGCTCGACTGCACGCCTGGCCGATAGACCGCAGCAAGGATCGAACCGATCACTGCCACACCCAGCGCGCCACCCATCTGTCGTGTCGTGTCGTTCATCGCCGATCCCACCCCGGCCTTTTCACGGGGCAGCGATCCCATGATCGATTCGGTAGCCGGTGCCATGACACACCCCATTCCGAAGGCCAACACGACGATGCCGCCAACCAAGACCGGATATCCATTCGTCGTTGGAACCATCGAAACGATCAGTACGCCGATCGAGGCGACCACCAGTCCGCCGCCGACGACAATTTTTGTTCCGAGTCGGTAGACAAATCTCGGCGCCATCGGAGCGACACAAATCATGACGATGGACATTGGCATCATGCGCAGACCCGCTTCGAGCGGTGAGTAACCCAGCACCACCTGGGTGTACTGGTTCATCACGAACATCTGTCCGAACATTGCGAAGTACACGAGCGTGACTGCGATGTTTGCTGCAGTGAAACGAGGGTTTTTGAAGAACCTCATGTCGAGCATCGGGCTTTCAATGTGCAGTTCCCAAAAGATAAATACAGCAACAACCAGCACTCCGAACGAGCCCACCATGACGACGGTCGGGTCAGTCAGACCCGCCGATGGCGATTCGATGACAGCCCAAAGCACCAAGATCAAACCAACCATTGAAAGCAATGCTCCGACTGGGTCGAGTCGTTGAGCGATCGCCGCCTTCGATTTCGGGAGAAGCGCCTTCCCGGCCATGAGGAGAACAATGATCAGCGGAACATTGACAAAGAACACCGAGTGCCACGAGAACCACTTGAGCAAAATGCCGCCGATCACCGGACCAAGGGCACCGCTGGCTCCGGCGACGGCTGCCCACACGCCGATCGCCTTCGCCCGTTCCCGCGGATTGTGGAAAATGTTTGTGAGCAAAGAGAGGGTGGACGGCATGATCAGTGCCGCGCCGATACCCATCAATGAACGGGTAACGATGAGTTGATTGGCGCTTTGCGCCATCGCCGAGGCCATCGACGCGAGCCCGAAGACGACGAGGCCGAGTTGCAATGCGCCTTTGCGACCAAATCGATCGCCGAGTGCCCCAGCAGTGAGGAGAAGGCCGGCAAAGACGAGTGTGTAGCCGTCGATGATCCACTGAAGTTGACTCGTAGTTGCGTTGAGATCTCGAACCAGTGAAGGGATCGCCACGTTCAGGATCGTGTTGTCGAGAGAGATCACGAGGAGGCTGCCCGAGAGCACAGCGAGGGCCCACCACCGACGCTGCTGGAGTTGCTGTTCGTCCATACAAGGACCCTATCGAAACAGTTCTGTTTCGGAATGGTCCTGTTTCGTAATTGTGACGAACGACCATTCGTAGAGGCTGGCTCTTACCTGGCCCTCACCCGCCTTTCGCATGACTTTCACCTTGGATCCTTACGGTGACGACCATGACTCACCGCAAACGGCCCCACCCCGCCTCCCGCAGTCGACGATTCGTGGGAGGGGCCAGCCTTGGTCTGGCCACTCTCCTCGGTGGCGGGATGGCAGTGAGTGCCGCCCTCGCCCCGGCCACAGCCGGAGCCTCGACCACTCCTGCAGCGGCGACCTCGACCCCGTCCTCCTCAAGCTCCGGAGCGAAAGCTTCGACACCCTCAACCACAACACCTCGCGCCGCGACTCCCGCCCCTCGCAACAGCAGTCCAACCCCGAAAGCCCGAACGAGAGCGAGTTAGTGATGGGTTCAGTCTGGTGGTACGTCGCCCGGTCCTCAGGACTTGTCGCGTGGGGACTCGCTGCTCTCGCCGTGCTCTGGGGACTTCTCCTGTCCACAAAGGTGATGGGCCGTAAGGTGCGTCCCAACTGGTTGCTCGATCTTCATCGATTCCTCGGCGGCCTGACCGTGGTGTTCATCGCCATCCACCTCGTCTCGCTGGTCCTCGACCCCTACGTCGACTTCGGTGCTATTCAGATCCTCGTGCCATTCGCCTCTACCTGGAAGCCCCTTGCCGTTGCGTGGGGTGTGGTGGCCTTCTATCTACTGCTTGCCGTGGAACTCACATCGCTCCTGCGGAATCGGATACCGAAGCGTTGGTGGAGAGCAGTGCATTTCAGCAGCTACGCGATCTTCGTTCTCGGCACCGTGCATCTTCTGACCGCTGGTACCGATCGCCATTCACCCATCTTGTTGTGGACGGTGGCCGGACTGAGCGCTGCGGTTGCCGCGATGACGCTCTATCGAATCGTGACCCCCAAAGAAACTCGAACCATCCAGAGCGATACCATCCGGGCGGTGCAATCGGTCGGTTGATGCCATCGCCTCGGAGGAACCATGGAACGTCTCGCTGTTGATCTTCTCGCCCCTGAGCTCTACGGCGGCGATCCGTATCCCACCTACGCATGGATGCGCGCCAACGAACCGATCTACTGGGACGAAATCAACGAGCTGTGGGGGATCTCGCGCTACGACGACATCGTCGAGATCGAAAAGCGCAAGGACGTCTTCATCAACTCCGATCAGGAAAAGGGTGGGTATCGCCCCAACCTGCCGGCCGACAACGCCATCATCGGTCTCGACGACCCTGTGCACATGAGGCGTCGAAACATGGTTTCGCGCCGCTTCACTCCCCGGGCAGCAAATGCGTGGGAAGACGATATTCGCGGCAAAGTCACCAAACTTCTTGACGCCGTGCGCGACAACGGAGGGTCAGCCGAAATCATCAACGATGTCGCCGCTCCCCTGCCAGCAATGATGATCGGCAAACTCCTCGGGTTCGAAGAAGACGACTGGCCCAAGTTGAAGCATTGGTCGGAAACCACCATTGCGCTTGGCGGTGGTCCTCGCTACTTCAACGAGGTGGGGATGACATCGGCGATTGAGTTCGCCGGTGCCGCCGCAGAATTGTTCGAGTCGAAGAAGACTTGTCCGGCCGACGATATTTTCTCGTTCTACACAACGGCAGAAGTTGATGGCTGTCCGTTCGATCCGAACGATGCGATCGCTGACGCACTCCTTCTCCTTGATGGCGGCGCGGAAACCACACGAACAGTTATCGCTTGGACGATTCTCAACCTGATCAGTAATCCTGCGGAAATGGTGAAGCTGCGCAACGGTGCTGACATGACCGTCGCTGTCGAGGAAATGATTCGTTACGTCACACCGATCCACAACATGTGTCGCGTCGCAAGCGTCGACGCCGAAGTTAACGGTGTGACCATTCCAAAGGGCAATCAAGTGGTGTTGATGTACTCGTCAGCCAATCGTGATGAAGCCCACTTCGATCGACCTGAAGAATTCCTTGTTGATCGCACGCCGAACAACCACATTGCGTTCGGTTTCGGAACGCACTTTTGTCTTGGCGCCTCACTTGCCCGCCTCGAGATCCGAGTGTTCTTCGAAGAACTCCTTCGACGCACCTCCGGTTGGAAACTGACACCAGGAACTGCGCCCGTCGAGATGGCGAACGCATTTGTCCGAGGCATCGAATCCGCCCACGTCGATTTTGAATTCGTCTCATGACCACCGATCCCACCGAGATACCGCTTCCGATTCCCGGCAAAGAAGTCATCTTCCGTCATATGGATGACCCCGAGGTTCCGTGGCAGTTGTGCCGTGCACAACAGAACGCGGATGGTTCGACCTCCTATGTGCGCGAAAAGTGGTTCGCCTTCAGTCCCGATCCGCAGTATCTCTCGCTCTATGCCGAGTACGACCCCGGCATGATCGTGCGCCGTCATGGCCACTACTCACCACACATCGTGTTCGTTATCGATGGTGGACTTTGGTTCGGCGATCGTTGGTGCCCGAAGGGGACCCATGTCGAGTTACCGTTCGGCGCCGCATTCGGCCCCATCCGCGCCGGCGACGAGGGCGCGAAGTTGTACGAGGTCATGATGGGCGATCCTCGTTCGTGGGGCGATCAACCCGAACTCTATGAAGCGGCGCTCGAAGACAACGGCGTCACTCCGCTGCCCGATCCTCCCGTCGATTTCCCCGACTGGTTGGCCGATCTACGCACCCATTGGGCTCCGGCTACCGAAGGCGACTGAGTCGACTCTCCGGGCACCTACGCCTAGGGCCAAAGCGGTTCGTCGTCACGGAAGCCGACGTCCTCGCCCCACTGATTGCGGAACGAAACATCGTGAGCCGGCTGACGAACAGCGACGCCCCACTTGCCCGTTGGATACCCGAGCGACACGCAACCGAGCATGTTCCAACCTTCATCCTTGGGGATGCCGAGGATGTCGAACACGTCATCGTTGTGGAAGACAAGGACCTGTGTGAGCGAGGTTCCAACCCCTTCAGCGCGAGCGGCGAGCTGCGCATTCCAGAGCGCGGGATAGACCGAGGAACCACCTGGGTCGTGCTGAGCGAAACCAAAGAGGTAGAGCGGCACCATTTCGAAATTGTCGGCCAGCCACTGAGCTGATTTCTGCACGCGCAGCATTGACTTTGATTCTTCGAGTTCGGGGGTTGCGTGCGCAGCATCAAGACGGTCCTTGTAATAGGACGCCCACAGCACCGACATCGCCTGGCGGTAGATCGGTCCGAGCTTGGCCTTCACCTCGGGATCGTCGACGAGGAGGAATCGCCAATTTTGCGTATTGCCCCCGCTTGGGGCGCGAACGGCAGCGTCCATGATTCGGGCCTGCACATCCATGGGAATGGGATCTGTCTTCACTCGACGCATTGCGCGAGTCGTATAGAGCGCTTCGCGAATATCCATGACGTTCAACCTTCCTTAGCGGCCTGAACGGCCTTGTGCAGAGCAAGTACAAGAGCTTCGAATTCAGCGCATTCCTCCGCGGAAAGCGCGTGCAGGACGCGGGCCATCGCCAGATCGGTTCCCGTTTCGGCGATCTTCCATTCGCTCTTTGACGTGTCATCAACGGGGATTGTCGAAACATCCCACCCGAATACCGGTGCCATACCCGGCGAATGAACCGCAACTGCTTCCGCCGGTGAAAGCCCCATCGCAAGGATTGCGCCACCGTGCAAACCACCGCGCAGTTCGCGCAATGAGTTGAGGTAATGCTGCGCACGCGCCTTGGGCCGGTCCGCACCGGGGACGTTAAGCGAGCGCCAACCAGCAAAGAGTGCAGCGCCCGCAGGCGACGCTGCGTCGGTCACCTTTGCAGCGAGTTCGGAGAAACGATTGAGCGAATCAAAGTCGGGAAGATGCGCATCGCCGTAGGAATGGCACAGAGCAACCCACTCTTGGGCTGCAGTGGCGGGATCCATCACCTTTCGGGCAAGTTCCCACTGACTGCGAACTTGTTCCGGATTCCAGAAGAAGAACGCCGAGGAGACCACGTCGGGAATGGTGTCGCCAAGGACGCCACCTCGGCCTAGAACGTAAAAATCGATACCCGAGAATCCGAGTTCTGCGCCACGGGCATAGGTAGCGCCGTCGAGCATGAAAGCTCCACCCAATTCGCCAATGGGTCTGGCGATGGCCTTCGCGGTTTCGGCCTGTGTCATCTGTTCGTCCCCTCAACTGGAATCTGCGGCCGCTTTCGGCCGACAGGCATGCGAACCCTACGCTCTCGGCAGCAAATGATCATCCCGATCGGGCCCGGTGTTACCGTTCTCCTGTCCACAGAACGAGGGGGAACAATGGCCGATGAAGAGCCACAGCGCGGGGTAAAGCAGCGCAACAAGATCGTGATGAGCCAGGAAGAAATCGATGAGTTCCTCCAGGGCCGTCGCTCGATGACAATGTCGACGCTCAATTCCGACGGCAGCATCCACTCAATCGCCATGTGGTACGGATTCATTGAAGGCTGCATCGGAATCGAATCCAAGGCCAAGGCCCAGAAGGTCATGAACCTCCGTCGCAACCCGAACCTCACCGTTCTGGTCGAAGACGGCGAGACCTACGAGACCCTTCGTGGTGTCACCCTCATCGGCAAGGCCGAGATCATCGATGATCCCGATCGCATGTTCGACCTCGGTATCAGCGTGTTCGACCGCTACATGGCGCCGTACACCGAAGAGATGAAGGGTGCAGTCGAGATGATGCTCCACAAGCGAGTCGTAGTGAAGCTCAATGTCGAGCGCACGATTTCTTGGGATCACCGCAAACTCGGTGGCGGTTACTGACGCATCTGCGCAGAGAGTTCGTAAACGGCCCGGACTTCGGTCCGGGCCGTTTCGCGTTCAGATCGTGATCTACCGATCCGGATTTCAGAGCTCAGCGAGCGAACGTTCGAGGAGATCGGCATACTCAGCGCGCGCCGCAGCCCTTCGCTCCGGAAGGTGCTCGCTGGGCCAATCACCCTCGGCCGGCGAATAACCCTTCAGGACTTCGCGCGCCACGGTGAACTTGTGCACCTCGGTCGGTCCGTCGGCAATGCCCATCGTGACTGACGCCATGAGCATGTTCGCCAATGGCATCTCGTTCGAGACACCCAATGCACCATGCAGTTGCATCGTGCGCAGCACCGCCTCGCGATACACCTTCGGCGTTGCCACCTTTACCGCCGCGATCTCCTTACGGGCACCGTGACCACCCTTCTGATCCACTGTCCACGCAGCATGCAGTACCTGCAGTTTGAATTGGAGAAGCTCAATAAATGAGTCGGCAATCTTTTCTTGCGTGGCCTGTTTACGAGCCAGCAACTCTCCCTGCGTCGTGCGGCTCAGCGCGCGCTCGCACAGCATGTCGAGACAACGCGACACCGCGCCAACGGTGCGCATGGCGTGATGCAAACGTCCACCACCAAGGCGGGTCTGCGCAATGACGAAGGCCTGACCCTCACCACCGAGCAGATTGTCGACCGGAACTCGGACGCTGTTGTAGCGAACGTATGCGTGACCGCCATGACCTTCGCTCTCTTGGCCGACGCCAACATGCCGGACGACCTCGATCCCCGGAGAGTCCGCAGGCACAAGGAACATTGACGCGCCCTTATGTACCGCAACATCGGGATCGGTGATCGCCATGACAATCACAAATGAGGCAAAGCGCAACGAGGAGGAGAACCATTTCTCGCCGTCGATGACCCACTCGTCGCCATCTCGGACCGCGCTGCACCTAAAGACACCTGGGTCTGCACCACCCTGAGGTTCAGTCATCGAATAGCACGACGAGATCCGCCCATCGAGCAATGGTTCGAGATAGGTCGCCTTCTGCTCCGGCGTTCCGTAGTGAGCGATGATCTCAGCGTTACCGGAATCGGGTGCTTGGCTGCCGAACACCGTCGGACCGAACTGAGAACGGCCAAGGATCTCGTTCATATACGCCAACTGCACCTGCCCATAACCCTGCCCGCCGTACTCGGGAGTGAGATGACAGGACCACAGTCCCCGATCCTTCACGACCTGCTGCAGAGGACGAATCGCTTCCTCGTAGAACACGCTTGACTTGTTGTAGACCATGTCCTCGCCGGCAAACGCAAGATCAAGAGGTTCGACCTCGGCCTTCACGAACTCGCGGATCCATTCGAGTTGTTCCGCGAAGTTTGGGTCGATGCTGAAATCGGCCATGATCAGTCTCCCTCGTCGATGTCGGTCACACGGTAGGCCCGGTCCGCAGGGCCAAGGCAATTTTCTCTAACGGTCCCACTCACACTGGAGTGAAGAGACCGATCGCAGGTTGCATCCCGATGGTTCCGCACCTGAGTCATCTGCTGCGAGCCTCAACCCCGGGAGTCGCTCGAGAATGACATCAAGCGCAGCAAGAAGTTGTTGTTTGGCCATATGAGTTCCGGGACAGAACTTGACCCCGAAACCGAAGGTAAGCACATCGGCATCGGGACGATCGATATCGAACGTATCGGGACGATCGAATCGATCCGGATCGCGATTGGCAGAGGCGATACCGGCGAGGAGCATCGATCCTGCCGGGATGTGCACGCCACCAATCATTCCGTCGCGCAGGGCCATACGAGGCAGGAGCGGAACCGGCGGTTCCCACCGGAGAAGTTCGCGCACGACAGCAGGCCGTATCTCCGGCTCATTACGAACTCGGTCAACAAGCTCCGGGCGATGCAGCAGTGTCCACAGCAGATTGCTCAACGCGTCCGATGTTGTCGTTGCCCCAACGGCGAACAACAAGCGAACATGGGAATGAACCTCTTCATCGGAAAGTCGGATTCCCTGAAACTCACCGGTGACGAGTTGTGAAATGACATCGGACCCCGGATCGTTCCGTCGCTCGGCAACGACTGGGGAAATGACCCCCGAGAGTTCGTCAGCAGCTCGCCGGGCCCCTTCGGGATTACTGGGTTCGGACAGAATCGCCAATGCCCATTCGCGCTGACGATCCTCATACCCCTCGGGCAAACCAAGTTTCCTGCTGATCGCCCAGAACGGAAGGCGATTCGTGAACTCGTCGATGAGGTCGGCCTCACCCTTTTGCACGATTCCATCGATGAGTTCATGGGCCAGAGGAGTGAGCTCCTCATCAACGAATCGGATTGCGGCTCGGGAACGAAACGCCGGGGTGACGAGTCGGCGATACACGTCGTGCTCGGCGCCATCCATCGAAATGAATGTCCGCCCCACCGTCTGTTCGAGTTGGTACTTGTAGACCTCTCCTCCGGGAAACTCCTCGTTCGACGCGAAGAACGCCCGCAGTGCATCCCAACTCAGGATCACAAAGCTCGGCATTCCGTAGAACGTCACCGGTGCCACGTCGCCGTAGTCGGCACGGAGTTGTCTCAGCACATCATGGAGTTGCGGACCCGAAAGGGGATCCGATGCGATGTCAAGTGCTCCACCAGCCACGATTTCTTCAGCCATACCGACCCCCTCGTAACGACCGTAGCCAAGAGCGAGGGCGACCGCCCGTCTGAAGTGTCAGGATGTCGCACTCGGTCGGCACAGCGCCGACTCACACCACGAAGACAGATCCAACGACCGAAGAGGAACGCCATGAGCGACGGAGCAAACTACGAAGCACTGGTCCGCGAATTCTGCGACGCATGGGCCGAAGGAGATCACGACAAGGTCGTGAACTTCTTCACTGAAGACGGGATTTACCACAACATCCCCGTCGATCCCATGGTGGGACACGAAGCCATTCGGATGATGATCGAAGGATTCACCGCCGGCCTCAAGGTCAAGATTTTCCGCATCGACAACATGGTGTCGAATGGTCCGATGGTCGTCACCGAGCGCGTCGACATCTTCGAGAAAGAAGACGGCAGTGAGGTCGCCCTGCCCGTGCTGGGAATCTTCGAATTCGAGGGAGAGAAAATCGCGAAATGGCGCGAGTACTTCGACCTCAACCAATTCATGAACCAATTGGGTTAAGTCGTCCCGATTTATCCAGCCAGAAAACCGAGAACATCGGGAAACGCGCTCGTGTCCTGAGCGAAGAACCCATGGCCGCCCTCGTATACATGAAGCTCCGCGTTCGGGATTCGTTCGGCCATTGCTTCACTATTGGACAGCGGCGCGATTCCGTCGTACCGACCGGCACCGATGAACGTCGGCGAGCTAATCCGATCGAGTCGGTTCCAGACGTCGTGAGTGCTACGAGCCATCAATTGTTCGATTTCGCCGCGCTCGGCATCTGACCCTGCCGGTGCTCCGTACTGACCACTAATTCCCTGAACGAACAACTTGTCCTCGGGGTGCGACTCAAGCCATTCGGGAGTAAACCGCGTATCCATGATGGTCATCGACAGACCTGACCGTGCCTCGGCATCCATCGACCGAAGTTCATGGAGGGGATAGGACGAACCGCCGTCTCCTCCCGGTGACGTGCACAGCAATGCCAACCGTTCCACCCGATCGGGCACAGTGACGGTGAACTCTTGCGCAACCATCCCGCCGAAACTGATGCCGATGACATTGAAGGTGTCCCACCCCAGGTGATCGACAAGAGCGATCGCGTCGGCCGCGTAGTCCGTCATCGAATAGGGACCCTCGGGGATTTCGGTGCGGCCAAGTCCACGCTGATCGTGCAGAACTACATCGAACTGCGACGCGAGGAGGCCCATGAGTGGACGCATTCGTTCAATGGTTGAACCCGAACCATTGAACATCAGGAGACGGCGACCTTCACCGGCTTGCTCCCAGTAGAGATCAATTCCATTCACTATCGCTTGAGGCATGTCACATCGACTTCCATTCGGGCGTCCGCTTCTCGCGGAACGCTGCTCCTGCTTCTGTCATGTTCCCGGTGAAGGTACCGAGCACCTGCGTGCGGTTCTCGAGCTCCATCGCTGAACGGAGGCTCGGCGCATCGAGATTGGCCCACATGCCAACTTTGGTCATGCGCACGCCGTACTCCGAATTTTCCGCGATCATCCGAGCGAGTTCAAGCGCCATCGGCAGTCGTTCTTCGCCGCTCGTGACTCGGTTGAGCACTCCGTACTCACGAGCCTCCTCGGCACTGAACCGACGTCCGGTGAGCATCAGTTCGGCAGCAATCGTCGGCCCACAAATACGCGGAAGCCAATAACTGGTCCCGAGGTCGCAAGAGGACAGTCCGACGCGGATGAAATGAGAGGCAAAGAACGCGTCGTCGGACGCAATCCTGAGGTCACATGTGAGTGCCAGTGCCAGTCCACCGCCGACCACGGCACCGTGAAGAGCAGCAATAACCGGTTGAGGCGTTTCGTGGATCGCCAGCACCACGTCCATAAGGTGTTCCTGCATCTCGTGCACAAACCCGACTGGTCCCCGGCCTCGGGCGCGCTCAGGCACACCGCCGGTTCCACTCATGTCGGCGCCGGCACAAAACCCGCGTCCGTTCCCCTCGAGCAGTACGACGCGCACTTCTCGGTCGTGGCGGATCGACGCGAAGACGTCGGAAAGTCCATCGATCAGTGCCGGAGTGAGCGCGTTGTAGCGGTCGGGGTCGTTCAGCGTCACCTTCATGACACCTTCTTCGACCATGTTCGTTTCGACGATTGCCACGATGTGCCCCCAAACCGCATCTTTCACCAAGTCCACCACAACCTTGGACGAGTCGCGCCCCTACGATCGTCCTCCATGGATCATCTAAGTGCCGGCGGCATCATTATCCTCGCCGTCTCGGCGCTTCTCGCCGGAGCGATCAACGCCGTCGCTGGCGGCGGCACTCTGCTGACCTTCCCTGCCCTCATTGCTGCCGGCTTCGCCCCCATCACCGCGAATGTCACCAATACCGTTGCCCTCGTTCCCGGGTACATCGGCGGCATCGCTGGCTACCGACGCGAATTGGAAGGGCAACAAGCGCGAATCCGGCAGCTTCTGCCGGCGGCATTTCTCGGATCACTCATCGGTGCAGTACTTCTCCTTACGACATCGGAGCGAGTGTTCAAGGCACTCGTTCCGATCCTCGTTCTGGTAGCGGCCGCGCTCCTCCTCCTGCAACCAATGATCCAACGGCGCCTTTCCACTCTCCACGACGAGACTGGAGAACGCAGGATCCATGATCATGATTTGGCAACAATCGGCGGAGTCTTTCTTGCCGCCATTTACGGCGGCTACTTCGGTGGCGTCCTCGGCGTCATCCTGCTCGCGGTGCTCGGGATCACACTGAGTGATCACCTCCAAAAATTGAACGCGCTGAAAACCGTGCTCCAGTTCTCGATCAACATCGTCGCTGTCGTGATCTTTACGTTATGGGGCCCCATCCAGTGGTGGACGGTCCTACTGATGGCTCCGCTCACCTTGATCGGCGGCTGGATCGGTGCCCATTTCGCGCGAGGTCTTCACCCCGACCACTTGCGCCGATTCGTCGGCGTCTACGGGATCGTGTGTGCCGCGATCCTTGCCTACACGTTGTATTGAGTCTGACGAATTAGCAGCACCGCTGCGGAATCGTGGCGAGATGCATATGAGGCGTCGGGTCGAGTACCCCTGCGGCCTTCTCGAAGGCCTCGAGGTCGAGTTTCTCGCCTGACAACCAGGTACCGAGCACTGAGATGCCATCGCAAAGGTGCATAGGGTCGACCTTGTAGGGATCAACCGACAACTGCACGAAATCAGCGAACTTGCCGACTTCGATCGAGCCGATCTCGTGCTCACGTCCGAGAATGAACGCGGCATCGATTGTCTCGGCCCGCAGTGCTTGATCGAGCGTGACCTTTTGGGCGGGGCCGCGCTCGACTCCACTGTCAGTTGTACGAGTCACGCAGGTCTTGATGTTGCCAAGGGGCGAAGGCGGCGTCACTGATCCATCGTTGTGGTACGAGGGACGCAGTCCTGCATCAGTTGCGTCCTTCACACGACACCATTCAGCGCCGTGTTCATGATCGAACACCTGACCGTCGAGCAGATCACCCCAGAATTGGAACTGGAACGGGCCCATCGATGCATACACACCGAGTTTCGCAGCGCGCGCGAATTGATCGGTTCGTGCCGCACCGATGTGCTCGATACGCCAACGGTGGTCGGTGCCCAGAAGTTTGAATTTGGTCAGCGCCGCTTCATACGCGTCGAGAACCACATCGAGTGCGGCATCACCGTTCACATGGAACGCCATCTGCCATCCCTGCGACGCGTACTTGTCGAGAATGACGTCGAGCTGGTCGCGCGTGTAGTTCATGACCTCAATGCCCGGTGTGCCCGGCTTGATTCCTGCGGCCTTCGTTGCAGGGGTATCGAGATACGGGAACGTCAGCGCAACGTTGCCCACCCACGGCGAGCCGTCGGCCCACAATTTGATGCCCTTCTTCGTGAGCATGTCCGCCGACACCTTGGAGTCGAAGGCTTCACCACAGGACGCGTCGGTCGACACGTGATAGAGCGAGACGCGGAGAGGGCAGCTAGGGAGTCCCGCCATTGCCTCAAACGCAGGCTTGAGCGTGTCGTTATAGGTCATCTCTGATGTTGAAGTGATGCCGTTGCCCGCCATCAACGAGTACCACTGCGCTGCCGATGCCAATGGGTTTTTCACGACCTCGCCCAGAAGCGGCATGGCCGCTTCCATCATCGCCGGAACCTCGTTGGCGATGCCGTTGAGCGAACCGTCGGCATTGCGTCCGAACGAACCGCCGACCGGATCGGCCGGAGGCTTGGTGTCCCAACCCAGCTTCTTGATGGCCGCGGTATTGAGATACACCGCGTGGCCCGAATTGTCGGCAACCACAACGGGGCGGTCAGCGAAGTACACGTCGAGGGCCTTGGCATCGGGAGCATCGCAACCATGCAGAAGACGATCGAGACCGTTGAACAACAACATCTGTCCGGCAGGTTGTTCTTTGTCGAGCTTGGTGAACAGCGCAGTGACATCGCTCCACTTCGGGTAGCCGACATACGGGGCGATCCAATAGGCCGGAGACTGCGTCATGATCCCGCTAAGTACCGGATGCGAATGCGACTCGACGAACCCGGGAAGAAGCGCCGTGTCTCCCAAATCGGTCACCGCGGCATCGGGGAGCGCCTTCTTGCAGGCGTCGAGATCGCCGACCGCAGCGATCGTGCCATCGGCCTTCACCGCAACAGCGGTGGCGCGAGGTGCCTTCTCGTCCATCGTGATGACGGTGGTTGCGGTGAGAATCTGATCGGTGGCCATGGTGGCTCCTTTGGTACGGACGAGGAAGTGGTTATTCCCAGAGCGTTCTCTAGGAAAAGCTGTTTCTATAAAAAATAGAGACTACCGCGTTAGCGGGGTGAGTTCAGGCCCAGACGCGATCGTGCCCGGCACCAGGCCGGGCACGACAGCAGATCGAGATGTGAAGCGAACGACAACCGAGGACTCAGCCGATGCCCAACGAGATATAGGCCGGAGTCTGGGAATCGCTGGCCTGGTAGGGCTTCTTCGAGGAAAGCCCAAAGACAACGAGCAGCGAATTATTCGGGCCACTGACCACATTGATCGATTGCACGTAATCGAGTTGCACAGGAAGGACCGTGGTCGGGGCTGCGGGACTCCCGTTCCATGATCCCGGCGCGAGGGTGACTACCAGCGTCGCGGTGCCCTGAGTGGCCACAGTGGCACCCGAACCGTCGACCACGGGGCCAGTTGCATAGGCAATGCTCCATGAACCGACCGAACCCAGATTCAGCTGGATGCTGTCGACACATCCCTGCTTCGAGTTCACGATCGAACTGAGAGCGGACGAGACTCCCGATTTTCCGCCCGACGTCGTTCCGACGGTGCCGGTAAACGGACACTGGGTGTCGGTGACCTGGTCACCACTGGTGCTGACGGTCGTTGATGTCGAACCACTGGATGACGAACTGCTGGAACAGGCGGCGATGGGCAGAAAGAGTGCCGCGGCTGCAGCGGCGGCGATGAGAGTGCGGCGAATTTTCACGGGGCTCCTCGGAAACGGATGAGACCCCCAAAGTAGAACAGACTGCACAGTCTCAGACCAACCATCGCGTTCCGATGGGCCTCAGCCTGCCGCGATTCCCTACACTCACCGAGTCGCTCCTGTCAGGGGAGCAAACGAACAAGGGGGGAATCATGGGTCGATTCGACGGAAACGTGGTCATCATCACCGGCGCAGCTCGGGGACAGGGCGAGGCCGAAGCCCGCCTTTTCGCTAGTGAGGGCGCGAAGGTTGTTCTGGCCGATGTTCTTGATACCGAAGGACAAGCCGTTGCTGCCGATATCGGCGCGAACGCTTTGTATGTGCATCTTGATGTGAGCAACGAAAGCGAATGGCAATCGGCGATCGCCGCGACCAAGGAATTCGGCGGCGGTCTCGACGTACTGGTCAATAACGCGGCAATCATCTGGCCGTCGGCTATCGAAGACACGTCGCTTGAGGCCTATATGGCGGTCATCAACGTCAATCAGGTTGGCTGCTTCCTTGGAATGAAAACCGCGATGCCCCTCATGAAGGAGTCCGGCGGCGGTTCGATCGTCAACATCTCCTCAATCGATGGCATCGGTTCGAAGAACGGTCTTATCTCCTACACCGCATCCAAATTCGCGATCCGCGGCATGACGAAGACCGCAGCCATGGAATGGGGTCGTTTCGGCATCCGCGTCAACTCGGTGCATCCCGGCGGCGTCAACACCGTGATGGGCAATCCCATCAATGATCCGATCCTCGAGACCATGCCCTATCAGCAGCAAGCGATCCAGCGCATCGGCTACCCCAACGAGATCGCCGCGGCGGTCGCGTTCCTCGCCAGCCCCGAGGCGAGTTACATCACCGGAACCGAACTCGTCGTCGACGGCGGTTGGATGACCGGACGTCTCGAGCCAGGTCTTCCCGGATCAAGCGCGACGACAGAGGGCTTCGGCTACAACGCATGACCGAGGAAACACCCGCGCCATTCACTGCGGGTTGGACTCTCAACGACGAATCAGCGACGGCATCAGTCGCTCGTTCGACACGAGCACTGATCACCACCCTGCGTCGCGCTGACGCTCCCACCGACGCGCTCGAACGCGCTGCGATGCTCATCGATGAAGCGACCGCGCTTCTTGCCCCGCACCGTGTCGATGGCACTCCGATGCAGGGACGTCTGGGCGATCAGGGTCCGATCGGAAGCCAAGCTGCGGAACCTCATGTGTTCTTCCCATGGAGCCCGATCATTGGTCCGCTCAATCCGCTGTCCGGAGAGGTTGAGCTTCACGTCGTCGACGGTCGCACCACGGGTCGGGCCAACCTTGGCGCGCAATACAACGGACCGCCAGGAATGGTGCACGGCGGAATCATCGCGCTGCTCTTCGATGAACTGCTCGGGGCCACAAATGTCTGCAACGGTCTCGGTGGATTCACCGGAACCCTTTCGATTCGCTATGAGCGACCGACATGGATCGAACGGGAACTCACCCTCGAAAGTTGGGTCGACCGAGTCGAGGGCCGCAAAGTCTTCACTGTCGGAACCATTTCCATCAACGGCGACGTCACGGCGCGGGCCGAAGGAATTTTCATCATGACTCAGGGTTGGAAGCCGGAAACTCCATGACTGATCCGACAGAGGGGTCGAACTCGGAAGAACGAAATGTTCTCGGCGGAGTGCTCGAGCCGTGCGGGACCGACCCTATGACTGGTTTCCTGCGCGACGGATGCTGTTCAACCGGACCCGAGGACATCGGACTCCACACGATCTGCGCGGTTGTCACCGCAGAATTCCTCGAGCATCAGAAGTCCATCGGCAATGACCTCATCACTCCTATGCCGCAGTATCGATTCCCCGGCCTCGTCCCCGGAGACCGTTGGTGTGTGACGGCGCGCAATTGGGCGATCGCGTTCCGCGACGGTTGCGCTGCTCCGGTCGTTCTCGCGTCGACCAACCAGAAGACTCTCGACGTCATACCGCTCGACTGGTTGCAGCAGGTCGCCATCGATGTGCCGCCAGATCTCAGCAGCCTTTTAGATCCTGGCTGAGACCCACCGAGATTCCCGGAAGCGCAAGCAACTCGCGACACAGCACGCCGCACTGACCGACACCAGCCCGTCGGACTCAGGCACTTCGTGCGGCGGTCAGTCGAGTTCTTGGTGGACCGAGCCCATCACTGCGCCACCGTCGGCCATGAACGGTCCGATCTTCGGGTAGAGCGCAGCGAGAGATTCGCTCCCCATATGCGCGTCCATTGCTGCTTGATCGGCATACTGCTCGATCATGTAGATCGTGTCCGGATCGTCGCCGGCAACGAGTGTGTAGATCTCGGTCCCCGCTTCGGCATTGGCAACAGCGAACATGTCACTGAACTGCGCCAACAGTTCGTCGCGCTGGCCGGCGTTGGCCTTCATTGTTGCGATCATCACTCGCTTGGCCATGATTCCCCCTTGGGTTGCGGTCGACGAACCATAACCGCAGCCACGCATGCGGTTGGCTCAAAGGATCCCGTCGTCGAGCGAAACCGCTTCGGTCTCGAAATCGCGCAGTTCCTGATCGTCATCCGGAAGCCCAGGCGTTGAAGGGAGGAACTTCATTGCGAGCACTGCTGCGCCCACAAGAATCACCGCACAGGTCCACACCCCGATTCGCATGCCGGAGACATAGGCCTGCTTTGCGTTGTCGAGTAGTGACGTCGCTTCGGCGGGAGGCAGGTTCTTGGCGACCTCAATCGCTTTTCCGATTGAGTTCTGTGCCGCCGCGGCAACGTTCGTGGGAAGTCCCGACAGATCCGAAAGTGAAGAGTGATAGCTCCACGCAAACAGACTGCCGATCACCGCAACCCCGAGGGCACCGCCGATCTGACGGGTGGTGTCATTCACTGCCGAACCGACCCCAGCGCGATCACGAGGCAACGCACCCATGATCGATTCAGTTGCCGGGGTTGCCGTAAGCGCAAGACCGACTCCAAAGATGGCGCGGACGACAATTCCGCCCACATCAGAAGAGATGATTGGTTCAATCCCGTAACAGACCATAACTCCTGAGCAAATGAGCAGACCGAGCACGACGACCTTCGTGGTGCCCCATCGAGCGACGAACTTGTGAGTCTGAGGGCTCGTCACCATCAGGCCGACGGCAACCGGTGCGGTCATGACTCCGGCCTTCAGCGGTGAATAACCAAGGATGAACTGGAAGTACTGCACGATGAGGAACGTGGATCCGAACATCACGAAGTAGTTGATCGTGATGGTCATGCTCGCTGCACTGAAGCGAGGATTACGGAAGAAATTGAGATCAAGCATCGGGTGATCACTGCGAATTTCCCACCACGTAAAGAGTGCAAGGAATAGAACTCCCGATCCGACCGCAAGAAGGACCTCAGTACTTGACCAGCCTTTTTCAGGGATCTCGATGATCCCGTAAAGCAGACCAACCAGCGCGACGATCGAGAGGACCGCACCCATGGGGTCGAGACGATGTCCCTCATCCGCACTTTTCGACGGGGGAATGAGGAACCAGCCCATGAAGACAGCGATGACACAGATCGGGACATTGATCAGGAAGATCGATCCCCACCAGAAATGATCCAAGAGAAAACCGCCCAACAGCGGTCCTGCAGCAACGCCGATACCCGCGACTGCAGCCCAGACTCCGATCGCTTTCGATCGCTCCTCCCCCTCAAAGGTGTTGGTAAGGATCGCCAATGTTGCCGGGAGGATGAGGGCACCGCCGATCCCCATAAGACCGCGACAGATGATGAGCGAATTCGCGCTGTCGGCCTGACTCGCGATTGCCGAGAAGAATCCGAAGATCACCAGCCCAATCATCATCGTGCGGTGCCGACCCCACTTGTCGCCAATCGCACCCATTGTTAAAAGCAAACAGGCAAAGACGATCGTGTAGGAATCGATCAACCATTGGAGTTGCGCCTGCGATGCACCGACTCCTCGCACGATCGAAGGAAGACCGACGTTCATGATCGTGTTATCGATCGACGTGATGGTCACTGCCAAACAGATCGCAATAAGCGTGTACCAACGACGCTGATGGATTCGTTCGGGTGTCCAACGTTTCGACATGGGCTCTTTCTGCTTTTCTCAGTAGCCACTGTGCTACAGATTCGCCGGCCAGAGAGCCAATTCCCCACCGACCAACGACGGGTAGTGTCAGCGCATCGTTCCTGCACCTCAAGTATCTGTTCAGCCCGTCGACGGTCACCGCTCTCTGAAGATGCGTGTCGCTCTCGTCGTTCTCGGCTTGTGCGCGGTCATCCTGCCGAGCTGCACGGTGCTCAACGCCACCATTCCTGCGCCGTTGTCGTCCTACCCGGCCCCACAAGGCGTACCCGTTGCCGCCCAAACCAATGTCAGTCCCTATCCCCTTTCTCAGCGTCTCGGCCGCTGGAACGGCACGACGTTCGCATCAGTCAATCCGCAGTCGATTACGGGAGGGAATGTCGTCGTACTGACCCACGGGTGGGCGGCGGGTCTACTGCACACCTACGAACAAGCACAGTCAGCCTCAAGTGAGCTCGTCACCATGTGGAACCCAGCGATGGTTGATCCCAAAACCGGACTGGCGCCCATCACCCTCTTCGCCACTCTCGCGTCCTCGATCCAAGCTGCTGACCCGAGCGCAACGGTGCTCATGTACAGCTGGGTCGACCAAAGCGCGACCGATACCAGTGCACTCGCCGCATCTGCCCCTGAGCGCGCCACCGAAGTAAACGGACACCGGATGGCAACCGCCATAGATCAAGCGCTCGCAACCGATTTCTCCTCCAGCGGCGGACAGGTACACCTCATCGGTCACAGTTTCGGTGCGAATGTCGCGACGACTGCAGCACTTGCATTGTCCTCACCGCCGCGCCAACTCAGTCTCTTTGATTCACCCGAGGTGAACCTCACTCGAATCGGCGGCGCCAAGAATGACCTTCGTTACAAGTTGACTCGACTCGACGTCGGCCGCCAGCCGAATCAAACTTTCGTCGACAACTACATCTCGCTTGTCGG
>JBAXGZ010000007.1:0-45347 GCA_037139155.1 Actinomycetes bacterium
CGCTTCAATGCGGCATCGTCGAAGCCAATGCCTTGGGTGATGGTCCCCTTGCCATCGAGACCAACCTCGATCTGCGTTTCGATCTGGACACGACAACCGGCGGCAACCAGAACCACCAACACGAACAACACGAGTGCACGCAGCGGTCGGCGGTTCGTTGTCACGGCGCGCAACCTACCAGCGACGACCAGCACCGCCCTCGGCGCTAAAACGGACAGAGCCCGGGCGCAAGGCCCGTGCTCCATTCGATTTCTTCAGACTGCGAAACAGATGACACGACCTATTCGGTCGTGCCGGCCTCGGCCAGTTCCATGGGAGGAGGCTCGAAACCTTCGGTGGCCCGGAACACGATGACGCGGTCGCCGGTCTCGGGATCGGGTTCGGCGTCGACGACGATGTTCTGGCCGGCGCGGAACTCCTTCCACAGCAGACGCTCGGAAAGCGGGTCTTCAACCATGCGCTGGATGGCACGACGCAGCGGACGAGCACCCAATGTGGGGTCGTAGCCCTTGTCGGCCAGCAGCAACTTGGCCGCTTCGGTGAGTTCGAGGCCGATGCCCTGGCCTTCGAGCTGCTTGGTGACCCGCTTGATAAGCAGATCGACGATGGTCGTGACCTCGGCCTTTGAAAGCTCGTGGAACACGATGGTGTCGTCGATGCGGTTGAGGAATTCGGGACGGAAATGCGCTTTCAGCGCGTCGTTGACCTTTTCCTTCATGCGCTCGTAGGACACTGCTTCGTCGGCTTTACCGAAACCGATGTTGGCCTTACGCAGATCGGCGGTGCCGAGGTTCGAGGTCATGATCAGCACGGTGTTGCGGAAGTCGACTGAACGACCCTGAGCGTCGGTGAGTCGACCTTCTTCGAGAATCTGCAACAGCGTGTTGAAGACATCGGGGTGGGCCTTCTCGATTTCGTCGAAGAGCACGACCGAGAATGGCTTGCGGCGCACCGCTTCGGTGAGCTGTCCGCCTTCTTCGTAGCCGACATATCCGGGAGGCGAACCGACAAGACGGCTGACGGTGTGCTTCTCCATGTACTCGGACATGTCGAGAGCGATGAGCGAATCTTCGTCGCCGAAGAGGAACTCGGCGAGCGTCTTGGCCAGTTCGGTCTTCCCAACACCAGATGGTCCGAGGAAGATGAACGAACCCGAAGGACGCTTGGGATCTTTCAGACCAGCACGCGTCCGGCGAATGGCCTGACTGACGGCCTTGATCGCGTTCTCTTGGCCGATGACCCGCTTGTGGAGTTCGTCTTCCATACGAAGGAGACGAGCGGTTTCTTCTTCGGTGAGTTTGTAGACAGGAATACCGGTCCAGAGCGAAAGCACTTCCGCGATCGCTTCTTCGTCGACCTCGTCGAACAGATCGATGCCGGAATCTTTCATTTCCTGCTCTTTGGCTTCCTTCTGCGCGAGCAGTTCCTTCTCGCGATCACGAAGACGACCAGCCTCTTCGAACTGCTGCGACTCGACTGCTTCTTTCTTTTCCGCAACGACCGCGGAGATCTCGTTCTCGAGTTCCTTGAAATCGGGAGGCGTTTCCATGCGCTTGATGCGCAGACGCGATCCGGCTTCGTCGATGAGGTCGATGGCTTTATCGGGAAGTTGACGATCGGCGATGTAGCGATCAGCCAAGTTGGCTGCAGCGACGAGCGCCTGATCGGTGATGGTCACACGGTGATGAGTCTCGTAGCGATCGCGCAGGCCCTTCAGGATTTCGATGGTGTGCGCAACGGTCGGTTCTTCGACCTTGATGGGCTGGAAGCGACGCTCGAGGGCTGCGTCCTTCTCGAGGTGCTTACGGTACTCGTCGAGCGTGGTAGCGCCGATGGTCTGGAGTTCACCACGGGCGAGCATCGGCTTGAGGATGCTCGCTGCATCGATCGCGCCTTCCGCAGCACCGGCACCGACGAGGGTATGAATTTCGTCGATGAAGAGGATGATGTCGCCACGGGTCTTGATTTCCTTGAGCACCTTCTTGAGACGCTCCTCGAAATCACCGCGGTAACGCGAACCGGCGACAAGGGCGCCGAGATCGAGGGTGTAGAGCTGCTTGCCGTGCAGCGTTTCAGGAACCTGATCGGCGGCGATGGCCTGGGCGAGACCTTCAACAATTGCGGTCTTGCCAACACCAGGCTCGCCGATGAGGACGGGGTTGTTCTTGGTGCGGCGGCTGAGCACCTGCATCACGCGCTCGGTTTCACGAGCACGGCCGATGACCGGGTCGAGTTTCTTCTCGCGAGCAAGTTGCGTGAGGTTGCGACCGAACTGATCGAGCACGGCCGAACCGCTCGGCGATGCTTCGCCCGAACCACCGCTGGTGGCGCCGGCCTTCTCGCCCTGCTGAGGACCAGGACCGGAGTAGCCCGAAAGCAACTGGATGACCTGCTGGCGCACACGAGACAAATCGGCACCCAACTTGACCAGCACCTGTGCAGCAACGCCCTCGCCCTCACGGATGAGTCCGAGAAGAATGTGCTCAGTACCGATGTAGTTGTGACCGAGTTGCAGTGCTTCACGCAGCGAAAGCTCGAGCACCTTCTTGGCGCGTGGGGTGAAGGGGATGTGTCCGCTGGGCGAGGAACCGCCCTGGCCGATGATCTCCTCGACCTGCGAACGCACGGCCTCTAGCGAAATGCCGAGCGACTCGAGGGCCTTGGCAGCAACGCCCTCGCCCTCGTGGATCAGCCCGAGCAGGATGTGCTCGGTGCCGATGTAGTTGTGGTTCAGAAGTCGCGCTTCTTCCTGAGCAAGCACGACGACCCTGCGGGCCCTATCGGTGAACCGTTCAAACACTGTGAGACCTGCCTCCCAGAGGGGAATACGTAGGGCGAGTGTACCCACCACCTTCGCATTCACCTCGTCGGAATCCGACGTTTGGACAGACACCGAGAAATGCGGTGCATCCTCGTCCCCGGTTGAGGTCGGAACGGCTCACCGGCATAACGTGGCGCCATGGCCGGTGTTTCACCCCTCCTCCAGTTGCCCGTTCTGCAAGCCGATCTTGCGCGGGTCGAGGATGCGCTGCAGGCCTCGGTCGTCGCCGAGGACTCCTTCCTTACCGAGGTCGCCAGTCACCTGATCCTCGCCGGCGGCAAACGCGTCCGCCCTGCCTTCACGGTGACTGCATCGGCAACTGCCGACTCAGTGATGGGGCCAGCGTCGCCCGAAGTCATCATGGGCGCAGTATCGGTCGAACTCGTGCACCTCGGATCGCTTTATCACGACGACGTAATGGACGACGCCACCACTCGTCGCACCGTCGTCAGCGTTAATGCTCGATGGGGCAACCTCAAAGCGATCCTCGCGGGTGACTATCTCTTGGCCAAAGCTTCGGAGATCGCAGCGTCGTTAGGCACCGAAGTCGCCGGACTACTTGCGGCAACCATCGCCAAGTTGTGCGAGGGGCAAATCCTCGAACTGCAGCACGCCTTCGACATGCATCGAACTGAAGACGCGTATCTGCGTTCTATCGACGGCAAGACGGCATCGCTTCTCGGTACGTCATGTCGTGTCGGTGGCATCGTGGCGGGACTGCCTCGTCCGCAGATCGACGCGCTCACAACGTTCGGGAACTCGTTCGGCATGGCCTTCCAGATCGTCGACGACCTTCTCGATGTCACTTCAACCGACGAGGAACTCGGAAAGCCCGCCGGACATGATCTGGTTGAGGGCACCTACACCCTTCCCGTCATCCGCACACTCGCTGCTGGCGGAGCCGAGGCCGAGGAACTCCGTTCACTGCTCGTGAAACTCGCACCGAGCGACGGTTCGATCGAACCGGTCGACGATCCCGACACCCTTACTCTCGCTCGAACGCTCTTGCGTTCATCGGCATCGGTGCGTTCGTCGCTCGATACTGCTCGCGCCTATGTCGAGTCAGGCCAGCGAGCACTCGCTCCCTATGCCGGCACCGAAGCAGTCACTGCACTCGAGGCCGCCGCCGAACATCTACTCGGTACCGTTCGCGCCGCCGCCTGAGTTCAGACGTTCAGACGTTCAGACGTTCAAACGATCAAACGTTTTTTTCGTAGATCAGCCGAAGACCATGCAATGTCAGCCATGGTTCGGTGTGCTGAATGCGATTGGAAAATGGCGTAATCGTCTCGGCCAAACCGCCGGTGGAAATCACGGTGCACGTTCCGATTTCCGCCTCGATGCGATCGCATAATCCATCGACCTGCGCCGCGAATCCGTAGACAGCGCCGGACTGGATTGACTCGACCGTGGACTTGCCCAGCACATTGCGCGGTGCCTTGAGTTCAACCGCTCGAAGTGCCGATGCGCGCCCGACGAGAGCGTCCATCGAAATCTCGATCCCCGGAGCGATCGCGCCACCGAGGTACACCCCGTCCTCCGACACCGCATCACATGTCGTCGCCGTTCCGAAATCCGCAACGATCGTTGGACCACCGTAAAGGTCGTACGCGCCAACAGCGTTCGCGATGCGATCGGCGCCAACCTCCTTCGGATTGTCATAGTCGATGCGAATCCCCGAGCGAACGCCTGGCCCAATCACGATTGGCTCGAAATCCAAATGACGAGCGGCGACCTGACGCAACGTCGCCGTCACCCGCGGCACTCCCGAAGAAATAACGATGCCATCGATGTCAGAAAAGCTGTTGCGTCGGAGCGCCAAGAAGCCCTGCAACATGACGGCGTATTCGTCACTGGTTCGATCGGCGGCAGTCGAGATGCGCCAGTGATCGAGAAGTCCGGCCTCGGGCCGTCGACCAGCCGCGGTCCCCTCATCGAGGTCGTAGAGACCGACGACGGTCTGCGTGTTACCTGCATCAACAGCGAGAAGCATTCGTCGGTCCTCCGTCATGCTGGATCAATGTCGAGACCGATGTCGAGCACCGGTGCGGAATTGGTGAGGCCTCCAACCGAAATGCAATCGACACCGGCAGCACTGTAGGAAGCAATGGTTTCGAGGGTGATGCCACCCGAGGCCTCGAGCAACGGACGGTTCACCGATTGTGAGGCCAATGCAACGCAGTCACGGATCTGATCGGTGGACATGTTGTCGAGTAACAACGCGTCGGCACCGGCAGCAAGTGCTTCGCGGACCTGATCGATGGTGTCGCATTCGACATGCACGGTGCGCGCCGGCCACATCGATCGCGCTCGGGCGACGGCATCGGTAATGCCGAAGAGCGCGATGTGGTTGTCCTTGAGAAGAATCCAATCGGAAAGATTGCCGCGATGATTTCGCCCGCCTCCGGCCCGCACCGCCGCCTTTTCAAGAACGCGAAGACCGGGTGTGGTCTTACGCGTATCCCACACGTAGGCCGAGCCACCCTTGGCCGCTTCAACGACGTAGTCGTTCGTGCGGGTGGCGATACCCGAAAGGTGACCGAGGAAATTCAGGGCGGTGCGCTCCGCGGTGAGAAGCGATGCCAAGCGACCAGTTGCGGTGGCTAGAACGGTGCCCGGCCCGACATGATCCCCATCGGTAACCGCCCATTCGAGAGTGACAGTCGGATCGACCTGTGAGAACGATTCCGACGCACACGCGCATCCGGCGATCACGCCGGAATGACGAGCGACGAACCGAGCAGTGGCAACGAGATCCTGGGGAAGGAGCGCCGAGGTGAGATCACCCAATGGAGTGAGATCCTCGGCAAGTGCACGTTCGACGGCATCGACGACGACCACGCGGGGTGGCTGGAACTGATCGGACATTCCCAAAGCCTGCCCTCCCGAACCCGATGGGGGCGAACCGGTCAGACGATCACCAAGCGCAGAGCCAGATTCGGGTCGGTCTCGGGCCAGTCGTCGCGGGTATGAGCACCCCGGCTTTCGGTACGGGCATCGGCAGCGGCCAGAAGGGCCGACGCCACCGCCGTGAGGTTCGAGAGCTCCCACGCGGCGATTCCGGTGACATCGGAGACGCCACGAGCGTGACCGACCTTCGCCATCGTCGCCTCGAGCGAAACCTGATCTCGGACCACGCCTGCGCCCACGGTCATCGCCCATTGCATGTCATCACGAGCGACAGCGATTGCCACATCGTCACCCGAGGTGACCGTGGCCAACGCTTGCGGAGCGGTCCATCCCTCGAGTTGTCGCCCGCCCACCCCATCGAGCGCGCGCATGGCACCGGTCATCTCGGGACCATTGACACCGCTCTCGATCGCTTCGATCACGCGAGCACCGAACACCATTCCCTCGAGAAGCGAGTTCGATGCAAGACGATTCGCTCCGTGCACGCCCGAACACGCAACCTCACCTGCAGCCCACAATCCAGGCACGCTGCTCGCACCATTGAGATCGGTCACGATTCCGCCGCACAAATAATGCGCCGCGGGTGCGATGGGGAGGAGATCGGTCGCCGGATCGAAGCCGAGTCCGGTGAGCATCGCAGCGATTGTCGGAAATCGAACGTTGAAATCATCAAGACCAGAAACATCGAGGAGACAATGATCGGTGTGGAGTTTGATCATTTGGCGAACCATGGCGCGACTCACCTGATCGCGCGGAAGCATTTCATCAACAAACCGTTCGCCATTGATGTCGAGGATGAGAGCACCGTGGCCGCGAAGCGCTTCTGACAGCAAAGGTCGCGGCATACGCGGATGATGAAGCGCAGTGGGATGGAACTGGACGAACTCGACATCGGCAACTGCAGCGCCGGCACGCAGCGCCATCGCAATGCCGTCGCCCGTCGCTTCTAACGGATTGGTCGTGACTGAGAAGACCTGACCTGCGCCACCCGAGGCCAGCAGGATGTTTCGGGCACCGATGACCTCGACGGTTCCGTCGGCCAGCGCCGCGCGGATTCCGACGCAGCGAGCGTTTTCAATCACGAGGTCGAGAGCGAAAGCATGCTCATGGATTTCGGTCGCCTCGCTGCGCACAGCCGCTACCAACGCTCGTTCGATCTCGGCTCCGGTTGCGACGCCACCGGCATGGACAATTCGTGGAAGCGAGTGTCCACCTTCGCGGGCGAGTTCAAACTTCCCGTCAGCGTCGCGATCGAATCGCGCTCCAAGAGCGACCAGATCTCGCACTCGTATCGGTCCTTCCTCGACCAACACCCGAACCGCGTCGACATCACACAGACCGGCACCTGCGGCCAACGTGTCGGCCAGATGGAGATCAGTGGAGTCGGGATCACCACCAAGCACTGCAGCAACGCCGCCCTGCGCCCAGCGAGTCGTCGATTGCTCAAGGGGACCCTTCGTGAGCACGCCGACGCGAACCCCAAGTTGGGCCGCCGCTCGCACGGCCGCCGAGAGTCCGGCAACGCCAGAACCAACCACGAGAAGATCGAGTTCGGCGTTCACAGACCTGCAGTCTGACCGAAGAATCGGTTCAGTCCCGGAATCGAACCGGAGAATTCTCAGAACCGATGGCCGTAACCATGAATTCGCCGATGAACCGATTCAGATGTTTGAGCTTCGTGCACAACCTGCGTGCATGAGCACAACCAACTACGGAATGTCAACACCGAGGTTGTCGAGCAACCGAGGAGACCCGATCTTCGCGACGAGAAGTAACCGAACGGAGGTGCCGCTTTTCAGCTGAGAGGGTGTCACCAAAGAATCTGGATCGACGACGACCGCATAATCGAGTTCCGCGAGTGGTTCAGCATCGATGATCGAACCCATATGGGCTTCGATCAATGAGGGATCGCTTTCTCCGGCCGCGATCATCGCCGCTCCGGCGCGCAACGCTCGATTGATGACCGTGGCGGCTTCACGCTCTGACGGAGACAAATAACTATTGCGACTCGACATCGCGAGTCCATCAACTTCGCGAACGATCGGGCAGCCGATCACCGTGACCGGCTGATCAAGGTCAGCGGCCATCCGCCGAACGACCGCCAGTTGCTGGAAATCCTTCTCGCCGAAGTACGCCCGACATGGTCCGGAAATGTTGAACAGTTTCGTGACAACCGTGGTCACGCCATCGAAATGCGTTGGACGACTCGCCCCCTCCATCCCTGCGGTGAGTTGCGCAACGTGAACAGTCGTGATCGTCGGCTCCGGATACATCTCTTCGGTAGTGGGTGTGAACACCACATCGGCTCCGGCGGCCTCGGCCAGTTCGAGATCTCGTTCGAGTGGTCGGGGGTACTTGCTCAGATCCTCACCCGCTCCGAACTGGAGTGGATTCACGAAAATCGTTAGCGCAACCACATCGCAGTCATCCCCGGCCGCCCGAAGAAGCGAAAGGTGACCCTCATGCAATGCGCCCATCGTCGGGACCAATCCAACCGATCGTCCCAGCGCGCGTACGGCCTCGAGATGCTGATGGAACTCGGACTTCGTGGACAGAACCTGCATCATTGATCCGTTCGGTGTTCCGATGCGTCATCGATCGAGGACCGCGAGTCCACCACGCGACGCGCTGCTTCGACCAATGCGTCGTAGAGCGCAAGTTCTGAAGGGTCGATCGCGTTCCGGTGACGAGCAACGGTGTCCCAGTCGCCGCGGGCAACCGGACCGGTGAGTGCATCGGCAACGCCGAGATCCTCAATGTTGTCGATCGATGCACGAACGAGTTCGAGGTACGCCTCGAGGGGAACGCCAACTGACGAGGCAATCCGATCAACCGAGCCGAGAAGGGCAACAACATGGTTCGAGGCGATTGCCGCAGCCGCGTGATACGCAGCACGATTGTCGTCATCGACGCGAAATGACCGACCCCCAAGCCCCGTTGCTACCGATTCACTGCACACACGCGCCACATCAGTGTTGCCATCGACAGCAAACCAGGCGCCATTGCGCAAGCGTTGCGCGCCAAGCTCGACTGTCGGCATTGAGGTGAGCGGATGGAGTGCTGCTCGATGCAGATGAGGCTCAAGCACGCCGAGTCCCTGTGCGCCGGAGAGGTGGGCTACGACGGCAGTCGCACGAGGGATGACCGCTGAGGCCACTTCAGCGATCGCAGCATCAGGAGTGGCGATGATCAGGAGATCGACATCTGTCGCTGCATCGGCCAGAGGTTCACCGTGATACACCGGATCGAGAACTGTCCAGCCCACTTGGGTGAGCGCCAAGGACAGCGCCCCTCCTGCACGACCCGGCCCCACGACGCGGACCGAGCGGGAGTGAGTCATCCCGGTTCGGCGTCGATCGGTCCGACGCGATGCACATGACCTTCGGCGCGATCGGCCCAATCGGGGCCGGCGACATCGGGGGCGAGATCAGCAAGAGGTGCCATCACGAATCGTCGCGAGCGCATCCGAGGATGTGGAACCTCGAGATCGGGTTCTGACACAGTGACCCCGTCGATCCAAATGATGTCAACGTCCAACGTTCGTGGTCCCCATCGAACCGTGCGCACGCGGTTGGCCCCTGATTCGAGCCGATGGCAAACACCGAGAAGTTCACGTGCCGTGAGATCGGTTTCAAGTTCGACGACGATGTTGAGGAACGGGTCTTGCTCCGGTCCGCCAACCGGGTCGGTGCGGTACACCGGGGAAACCGCGGTGACTGAGTCGAGCGAACTCACCGCTTCACGCAGCAACGACCACGAGTCACCCATATTGGAGCCGAGGCTCAGAAAGGCTCGCGACATTCAACGGCCTCGGGTAATGGTGACGCCCGATGTGGCCAGCGCCTGAGGCACCGGTGGGCGCAACTTCCGCACAGAGACCGTGACCGACAGAGCACGCGGATCGGCGAGCACGGCGTCGGCAAGATTCTGAGCAAGGTGTTCAAGCAACTGGGGCGTTCCCGTGAGGATGACACGCTCAATCGTTGCGGTGATCGCGCCGTAGTCGAGGGTGTCTTCGAGATTGTCAGAGGCTCCCGCAGCCGAGAGATCGGCCACAACATCGAGGTCGACCTCGAGGGGTTGCGCGCGCTCACGCTCTTCGGGCAATGCACCGCAAATGCCTGTGACAACTAATTGACGTAATTCAATTCGATCGGTCGGGGCCATAGAGAATGTGCTCCGGGTCAGGCTGAAGGAGGGGGGATCGTTAGCGAAAGGGCAACGAGTTCGCGTCCGATGGGGCCAAGTTGGCGTTGGGTCAACTGCTCAACCACGGTTACGACACGCGGCGGGTTTTCGACCAGACCATTCCAGAGCAGATAACCGGCAATGAGTCCGCACACACGATCGCTGAGTTCCTCGGCATGGAGAAGGACGCGTTCTCCGGACTCGAGCAAGGTGCGCAACTCTGCGAAGAACGCAGATTCGAAGATCGCAAGATCGTCTTCGGGAATGGGGCGATGACGCCAGACCACACCAAGTTCGTCGTAGTTGTGGAGGTTGAGCGGGGCAGTGATCATCGAGATCACGCAGGTAAATCCCTGTTCACGGACCCAGATGATCTCTTCCTGACGACGAACCTTGCGATGATTCGCGCCATAGCCACCGGGTCGCTCACAGACGGCGAGTCGCTCAGCGATCACCCAGTGAAAATTGCGGGGTTTGATGCCCTGCGCCCACTTCCCTTTACTGGCCACGGCGCTCATGCTGCCACGACTTTGGCCGCTTGGACGGCGCTTCTGACGTCGTGAACGCGAATCATGCGTGCTCCGGCGTGCATTGCCCAGACCTCAGTGGCGATGGAACCGGCCAGACGATCATCGACCGCAACGGGTTCGGGAACACCGTCTGAAGTGGCAAGGAGCCTTCCCAGCATTGCCTTTCTGGAGGTTCCAACAAGCACCGGCCACCCCAGTTCGACGACGCGATCGAGATGAGAAAGGAGGGCGAGGTTGTGGGCATCGGTCTTCCCGAATCCGAACCCAGGATCGACCCAAATTTCTTTTACGCCGGCCTCGGATGCGGCCATTGCTCGCTCGCGAAGGAAGTCACACACTTCGGCCACGACATCTTCGTAGTGGGGATCAGCCTGCATCGTGCTCGGATCGCCCTGCATATGCATCGCAACCCACCCGACACCGAGTTCCGCGGCAACGGGCCAAAGCGAGGCTGACACATCGTTGATCAATGTCGCTCCGGCAGCCACAGCCGCGCGGGCGACTTCAGGAGAGCGAGTGTCGATGCTCAACCGACAACGACCGGCCAGACCTTCAAGAACGGGGATCACTCGGGCCAGTTCGGTATCACGATCCACCGGCGAAGATCCCGGCCGAGTTGATTCGCCGCCGATATCGAGCACTGACGCGCCTTCATCGATAAGCGTCAGACCATGGGCGATCGCCGCTGACGGATCGATATAGAGGCCGCCGTCACTGAACGAATCGGGCGTGACATTGACGATGCCCATCACGAGTGGGATCGATGTCGGAGTTCCGACTCCGAGGCGGGGAACGACGTCGGTCACGTTTAGTCGCGAGCGATGAATCGCATCGCTTCGAATCGAGTTGCGGCGCTTTCGCGGAAGAGCCCGCGAACCGCAGAGGTCACCGTGGTGGAGCCTGGCTTGCGGACGCCACGCATCGACATGCACAGATGTTCAGCTTCGATCACAACCAGAACACCGCGAGGTTGCAGTGTGGATTCGAGTTCATTGGCAATCTGCGCGGTGAGTCGTTCCTGCACCTGAGGCCGCTTGGCGTAGGCATCAACCAGGCGGGCGATCTTCGAAAGCCCGGTGACCCGACCGTCGGTGCCGGGGATGTAGGCCACGTGGGCCTTACCCATAAACGGGACGAGGTGGTGCTCACACATCGAAGTGAGTGCAATGTCGCGAACCATGACCATTTCGTCATGGTTGGCTTCAAACATCACCTGAAGGTGACTCCGAGGATCATCACGAAGACCGGAGAAGACCTCGGCATACATCCGAGCCACGCGAGCAGGGGTGTCCTGCAGCCCGTCACGATCGGGGTCCTCGCCAATGGCAATGAGGATTTCTTTGATTGCAGCGGAAATTCGGGGCAGATCGACGGGTTCCATCGAGGTCTCCTGACAAGGGGACGAGATCACGCGAATACAGGATTGAGCAGACCAACAATCGTACCGACTCCGAACGAGAACGGGGTCAGTGTCCGCTTCCCGGGCCGACATACACCCGAAGATCGTCGAGATTGCGATACCGCTCGGCGACATCAAGGCCGTAGCCGACAACAAACTCGTCGGGAATTCTGAATCCGACATACCGGAGGTCGGGCTCGACCTTCTGCATTCCCTCCTTGAGGAGCAGCGCGCAGACTTCGAGACTCTCCGGATGACGCCCCGCCAAGTTCTTGCGCAGGTAGTTCAGCGTCAATCCGCTATCGACAATGTCCTCGACGATGATCACGTCGCGTCCGGTGAGATCGATATCGAGATCCTTGACGATACGAACCACGCCGCTGGTCTTCGTTGCGGTTCCGTAGGACGAAACCGCCATGAAGTCGAGTTCGACCGGTAGTGCGATGGCGCGTGAGAGATCAGCCATGAACATGACCGCCCCTTTGAGCACAGCAATCAAAAGCGGCGAACGGCCCGCATAGTCCGCAGAAATTTGCTCGCCGAGTTCCGCGATGCGCTTCTGGATCGCAGCGTGAGTGACGAGGATTTGGCCGAGATGGGGATCGACATCGGGATGCGGATGGTCGTTTCCAGGGACTGATGGGGTCACGCGGCGAATGTAGTGCAGTCCTCAGCCTTGCGGCGCCGACACGATCCGGAGACGACCAGCGGTCCGTTCGACGCGGCGGTTCCCACCGATTTCGGTCGCCACCGACTCACCGCGAACCACCGACATCACGCGTTCGACGGTGGCCGCATCGGGAGGATGACGTTCGTCCGCGCCCTTGCGCAGCCATTCGCGCAGAACCACTCGCGCAACAGCATCAGGGCTCTCGCGCAACGCGCGTGCGTCGGTCGGGTCGAGGCCCGACGCTTCTCGACGAAGATGATCGGCGATCGAACTGAAGACACCAGCCTGACGATCGAGGATCGGCACGAGATCCCTTCCAGCGATTTCGGCAAGAAGGGGAAGCACCTCGTGGCGGATGCGATTCCTGACAAACCGCGGATCGATATTGGAGGGATCGATAAATGGCTCGATTCCTTCAAGCTCGCAGACCTTCTCGGTGTCGATGCGGCGAAGGTCAAGAATCGGATGGCGGAGTCCCGGTCGGATCGAGGCCAACCCGTCAGGCCCCGCACCCCGCATGAGGTTCACGATCATGGTCTCGGCGCGATCATCGGCCGTATGACCGAGCGCGGCATCGGGACCGAGCACAGAGTGACGTGCTGCCCGCGCCCGTGCCTCGAGGTTTGGTCCGTCCTCGAGTTCCACCCGCTCAGAACGGAATGACGCACCAAGACCTTGGGCGACCGCTTGAACGGCTGCAGCTTCTCGTTGCGATTCCGGTCGCAGCCCGTGATCGACATGCACTGCGGTGACATCGCAACCGGCCGCTACCGCCAGCACCAGAAGCGCCATCGAGTCAGCACCCCCCGACACTCCGCAGACCAGAGGAGAACCCGGAGCGGGAAACGTGCATCGTGCGACAAGCGCAGCGTGACGTTCAGCGAGCGAACTCACGTCGGACCTGACAGGTCAACCGGCAACCGGAAGAGACGCGCCCATGCGATCGATCCACAGTTGTGGTTCACGGATCTCGAGAATGCTCGGAAGATTTTCAGGGCCTTCCCACGCTCGCGAAAGGAGCGTCTGACCACCGGCGCGTTCAACACCGGTGATGAACGCTTCACCCTGCGCGTACTGCGCCAACTTTGCTTGCAGTCCGATGAGTTGCTGAAAAACCTTGGCCAAACCGCGAGCTGACTCGCGCCGTTCGCGCAAGACCTTCGAGAAACGATCAGCGCTCGGAACCAGTTCGTGCCCGGCACGATCCATCGTGATGTCGCCATGACCTTCGAGCAGACTCATCATTCCGCTCACTCGGTCGAGCACAGCGCGCTGTTCGGCGCTCGCGAAGAGGGCCACGAGTCCGCCATCGGCAATTGGCTTTTGCCCCGAACGAATCGCCGTGGTGATCCGCGAAAGCGTTTCGCTCATGCGCGCGGGATCGGGATCGATTGTGTCCATGGTCTGGTGAACAAGGCCGAGAAAGTGTTCCCGCAACCACGGAACACCAGTGAATTGAGCGCGATGGGTGACTTCGTGCAGGGCCAACCACATCCGGAACTCCTCCGGCGGAAACGCGAACTGCTTCTCGAGGGCGAGCACATTTGGACCGACGTAATAGACGATGTCTTGATCTTGAGGGTTCTCCTCTTCAACCACGAGAAGGTCGTACTGACCGAGAACACGACCAGACATCCATCCCAACACCACACCGAGTTCGGCCCCAGCTAACCGCGCTGTGAACGGAGCTACCCGGCTCGACGACACCCGATCGCCGAACTTGTCGAGCATCGGGGCCAACAGTCTCTGGAACGAGGCCACATTGGCGCGGATCCAACCGGGTCGATCAGTGACGCGTGCACGTGCATCGCCGGCCAACGAACGAAGACCGGTCTCTTGCGCGACCAGTTCCTCGGCAATCGCGGTCAGACGATCGAAATCAGGCTGCAGCGATTGGTAGTGATAGCTCGCAGCGAAGGGGTCTTTCTTCGCCGTGCGGATCGCGACGCGCTCGGCTACTCCCCAGTCGACCGCCGCCGCCATCGGCTCAGCGCTTGGGATAGCGGGGGGCGACGACCTTCTTCAGATACAGGCCAATCATCACCAGAAGGATCAGAATCGTCGGCAGCAACAGTGCTGGTGCGATCCAGAATGCCCAAACCTGTGCGAACAAGAGCTCCATGGCAGAGATCCTAGGCCCCTCGACGGGGATCCCCGGAATCGCCGGGACCCATACCTTCGGGTCCTTCAAATCGGAGATAGGTGAGCCGCTCTTCGATACGGATTCGGAGGGTCTCGGGGACCTCTACCGACTGCGACTTGGTCGAGATGACCATCCGAAGTTCCGCCTCGAAATCAAAGGCTTCGAAACACGGGTTGCAGGATTCAAGATGAGCGGCGATCACGATTCTGGTCTCTTCGGTGAGTTCCTGATCGAGGAAGGTGTAGACCTCGGCGAGAGCCCGCTCACAGTCGGGGCTCTGGGCGAACGGTGCACCGGAATCGGCGTTGGCGTTGGCGTCGTGATCGTGGGTCATGTCAGGTCTCGGGGGTCTCATCGGCCGAGTCGAGAGCATCGTCAGAGATGGCACCGGGAAGGGCATCAGTCAGACCCCGCTCAAGGGCGTAGTCATGTAACTGCTTTTGGAGCGCTTTTCTTCCACGATGGAGCCGACTCATCACCGTCCCGATCGGAATATCGAGATCTTCGGCGATTTCCTTGTAGGAAAGACCCTCCACATCGCTGAGAAGAACGGCCAGGCGGTAGGACTCCGGCAGCGCATCGATGGCGGCCTGAACCTCCGAATCGGAGAACCAATCCATCAGTTCATCCTCGGCACTCCTCGACGCCCGAGCGGCCTCAAGACCCCCCATTCGGCGATAGAGGTAGAAGTCCTCGACGTCATCGAGTTCGGTTTCGTCGGGCCGACGCTTCTTGGTCCGATAGGAGTTGATGTAGGTGTTGGTGAGGATGCGAAACATCCAGGCCCGGAGATTGGTCCCTTGCTCAAAGCCCGCGAAACCCTTATAGGCCTTCAGATAGGTCTCTTGAACGAGGTCCTCGGCATCGGACTTGTTCTGCGTCATGCGCAGGGCGGTGGAATACAACTGCGGCATGTAGTCCATCGCCTGCCGGACGAAATCTTCTTGATCAGCCATCAGAGCCCGAGAGGAGAATCGAACTCCTGACCTGCTCATTACGAGTGAGCTGCTCTGCCGTCTGAGCTACCCGGGCGGGAACTGTCAAGGTTAGCCGCCGGCTCAGATCAGACCCACTCGGCGACATCCACCGCGACTCAGTGCCCACCGCCGGTCGGTGCGCACCGGTGCCGTTCGATCTGGGGTTGGTCAACGACGAATCCGGCCCAAAGCGGTGAACAGCGCCACCAACTGCAGTCGCTCATTGGGATTGCGCACAAGGTTGCCTGCCAGTGCAGCGATGTCATCGATCGCTGCTGCGAGGTCGGCAGGTTGGGAGGACACCACGAGATCGTCTCGGTACCGGCGAGACAGTTCGGTAAGACCCGCGCGGATCTCGTCGGTTCGATAGCGACGAATTTCGCGCTTGTGACGATCTTCAAACTGTTTGCGACCCGAGCCCCGCTCTCCGCGCGCGGCCACGAGTTCCGCGAACTCGGCGACTTCAACTGCCTGTGCCTCAGTGAGCGGGGCCATCGCATCGTCAATCATCGCCAACAGATCATCGGCAGTTTCGATGGCACGGGCACCGGTCCCATCGAGCCGATCGGGAACCGCACGCCACGCGGCGCGACGCAGCGCCAGACGATCATCAGTCGCCAACAACCTTGCCCGACCAAGATCACCTGCCGCCGCTGCCGCAGCGTCGACAGCACGGTCCGGGGCCACCCCTTCGGCAACGAGTCGTTCGATGATGAGTTCATCGGTGATTGTCGCCAAATCGATTCGCACGCAGCGACTCGCGATCGTTACCAGTTCATTGGGAACGTCATCGGCCAACACCACGAAGACTGTTCCGTCCGGTGGTTCTTCGATGGTCTTCAGGAGTTTCGGAGCTGCGGTCGTCACCAGATGAAACTCGTCGAGGATCAGAACTTTGGGACCGTTCTCAATCGACGAACGCGCTGCGGTTGCGATGATCGCCTCGGCTTGTTCGGAGGAGATCGATGCACCGACTCGCTCGAACTCGGTGATGTCAGCGTGATTCTGCGACAGGGCCATCCGCGCCTGACGAACCGCGTCCTCGCCGGTTCGATCGCGACTAACAAGCGCAGCGGCGAACGCTCGCGCCAATTCACGTTTGCCACTTCCGCGTGGACCAACAAGCAAATAGGCATGGACCGGGGCATCGACTGCAGCGCGCAATTCACCGATCGCGTTGTCCTGTCCTACGACACCAGCCCAAGGATCAACGCCGGCTAACTCAACAGCGAGTGGTGGGAAATCGTCACGACGAGTCACAACGGCAGTTGTAGCCGCTCAACGACGGCCGCGGAGATTGCCATTGCGACCTCATCGATCGATCCCGATCCGTCAATGACCACCCATCGATCGGGTTCGGCGGCGGCTTGGGCCCGGAACCCATTGATCACCGCTGCATGAAAAGCCGCCGGTTCGGCTTCCATACGGTCGCGTGATTCACCCAAACGGCGGTCGGCCTCGGCCTCGGGAACATCGAGGAGGATGATCAAGTCCGGCCACAGTCCGTCGGTAGCCCAGAGCGACAGAGTGCGGATCTCTTCGACCGGCAGTCCGCGTCCGAAACCCTGATACGCAATTGATGATCCGGCGAAACGATCGGTCACGACATGGCGACCAGCGGCCAGCGCCGGTGCGACAACCTCAGCGACGTGCTGGGCGCGATCGGCGGCCATCAGTAGAGCTTCAGCGCGATCAGAAAGGCCGATTGTTGCCGGATCAAGCAGGACGGCCCGCAACTGTGCACCGATCACGGTTCCTCCCGGTTCACGGGTGAGCACAGCATCAAGGGCAGCAGACAACAGGGCCGACTGCGTTGATTTTCCGCACGCCTCGCCACCTTCGAACGCGATGAACTTCCCCCGCGTTGTCATGACTCCCCCGGCTGTGGAGGAAGGGACGAGAAATCATCGGGCGCAATGTCGTCGGGATGAGGAAGCGGCATCGGACCAGCGGGGCGCAAGTCAATCGGAGTGAAATCAAACGCCGGAAAATCGGGTGGATTGGGCCGTGAAGGATGATCTGACTCGTCGGCTCGCTTCACGCGTTGCCCGGCGCGCAACGACGCGCCCGCTGCAAACCCCGCAGCGATGATGATCACCGCCGCCAGCCACAATGCGAGACGCACACCGGGAAGTTCAAGTGTCTTTCCCGCAACATCAACTCGATTGTTGACCAAGGCCGAGGCCATCCGTCCAAGGATCGCAGCAAGCAGTGGTCCGGCAACCATGGCGATAAGGACGCACATCCGGACGAGCGTGTTGAGTGAACTGAACACACGGCCGCGAAGATCATCGTCAACCTCTTGCTGCAACATCGCGAATCCGAGGACATAGATGGGGCCAACCGCCATGCCCATAATGCCGACGAAGATGACCGCGGCCCACAACGACGACGACGATGCGGCACAGAAAAGCGCGATACCGGCAACGAACAACGAGACGGTGAATGTCGTGGTCTGGGGCAGTCGCTTCTGAAATGCCGAAACCCCAACAACGCCGATCGCCACACCGAACCCAAGTGCAGTTGTGAAGAACCCGTACCCCGCCGCTCCGGCATCGAGAACTTCGGTGGAGAACACCGCGCCAAGGGGAATCAGCATTCCGCCACCGATGAGTCCGGTGGCGAGACCAAGGTTCACCGCGCGAACCGTGTGGTTCTTCCAAATTTCGTTCCAGCCCTCGCGCAGATCCTCGAGTGTTGCCTTGATGTCGACACGACGTTCGTCATCAGCAGTCGAACGAACGCGACGTTCACGTTTGGGGAGTGCGAGGCGACTGATCATCCACGCAGAGAACAGGAACGTCATCGCATCGACATAGAACGCGAAGGCCATTTGGTTGTTCTCGAGCCACCCGAGAGCAGGAATATGACCGATCCAAACAGACAGACCCGCGAGAAGAGCGAAGAGCAGCGATGCAAACGGGAATGTCCCGTACGCCGCCGCAAGCGAAAGTGAGTTCGCCGTCGTGAGATGTTCATGCGGCACAAGGTTTGGAACTTCGGAATCCTTCGCGGGTCCCCACAACAACGTGAGCACTTCAAGCACAAGAGAGGCGAGAACCAGACCGATGACATCGCTCACGAAGGGGAGCAACATCATCACGATGGCCCGACCGATATCGCAGGTGACCATCACCTTCTTGCGATCCCAACGATCGACGAGCACGCCAGCCAATGGACCGAAGAAGAACCCCGGGACGATGCGCGCGGCCATCACGAGTGAGATCGCTCCAGCACCGGCACCACCGCCAATGGTGGCCGCCAAAAGGATGATCGCCGAGAAGCCCAGCCAGTCGCCGGTCGCTGACACGACCTGGACCAACCACAGCCGGAAGAACTCGTGACTACCGAAGAGGCGCACGTGGAGTCCCGGTTGATCCGAGGGATCCTTCGTGAAGAGAGTCTCGGTGTCCTCGCCAAACAGCGATGCCCGGGTCCAACCCGGGATGGTCGCGTCGGCGTCGGGGCCTGAGGCCTCGACGGGCATTGCATCCTCGGGGGGATCAGCGTCGTCCCGCGGTCCGGGGCGAGGCACAGCCATCTGATGAGCCTAGGAGAGGTCTCTCACGACCCCGAGCACACCGTGAACAGACCTCGACTCCCCCGTGAAGTCCCTCAGCGGTCCCGATCGAGAATCTGTGAGTCCGATTTCACGAGGTTGGGCCCCTTGGTGGCCTTTTTGGTGGCCTTTTTGGCAGCCTTGGACTGGCCGGCGCCCACAGTGCGGGTGGTCATGAGATCGGGCTTGTTCGCACGGGATTTGGCGCTCTTCTTCGCCGTGGCCTTCTTCTTGGTGGCCTTCTTGACCGACTTCTTCGCCGCTTTCTTGGCCACAGGGCCGCCATTTTCAGCGATGTAGTCACGACGAGCCTGAAGGAGCTCAGCCCCGCGTTCGGGACTAAGTGTCTCGGGAACATCGCCGACTCGAAGCGATGCGTTGGTCTCGCCATCGGTCACGTAGGCGCCGAACTTTCCGTCCTTGATCAACATCGGTCGGCCTGAAGCGGGGTCAATGCCCAAATCGGCTAACGGAGGCTTTGGCGATTTCTTCCCAAACTTTTTCGGTTCGGCGAACATGGCGAGGGCATCGCGAAGGTCGACCGTGAGAAGTTGTTCCTCGTTCTCGAGTTGGCGAGTTTCGGGCTTTTCCGAACCGCCGACTTCCTTCGTCAGATATGGCCCATGAGGGCCATTCCGAGCGGTGAATACTGCGCCTGATTCGGGCTCTGATCCGAGATCGCGAGGCAGAGAGAGCAACTGCAGTGCCGTCTCAAGTGTCACTTCGTAAGGGTCCATGTCCTTGAAAAGTGATGATGTCTTCGGCTTGTCGTCTTTGTCGTCGGTCAATTCACCAAGCTGGACATACGGACCGAACTTCCCGTTCATGACGAACACGGTGAGGCCAGTTTCGGGATCATCGCCGATCGGCTTTCCGCCCTTCGGCATGGCGAGCAGTTCAAGCGCGACAGCCACCGAAAGATCGGCCGGCGGCAGATTGTCCGGAACAGATGCGGTGTCGTCGCCACGCTGCACATACGGACCGAACTTCCCCGGCTTGGCGATGACGGGCATTCCGTTTGGATCGTCACCGAGAAGGAACGTGTTGATTGCCGCAGCATCGATTTCGGGCAACCGTTCTGTCACCAGATCGCGAAGGCCATCCTTGCGTGCGCCATCGACGACCGGACCGAAATAGAACTCAGCCAATGTCTCGACGCTGTTGGCTTGACCGCTGGAAATACGGTCGAGGACCTCTTCGAGATTGGCCGTGAATTTGTAATCGACAAGTTCGGAGAAATGCTGTTCGAGAAGTGTCGTAACTGCGAATGCATTCCAACTGGGAACGAGTGCTGAACCCTTCTTCCAGACGTACCCGCGACCCTGAATGGTTTCCATGATCGACGCGTACGTCGACGGACGACCAACACCGAGTTCTTCCATCTTCCCAACGAGTGATGCTTCTGTGAATCGCGCTGGTGGTTTGGTGGAGTGACCTTCGGGAGTGATTTCCGTTGCGTCGAGCGCATCGCCGACCTTCAACTGCGGAAGTCGACGTTCGGTGTCGTCATCGTTTTCTGTATCGACGTCGTCGGTTCGCCAGTCTTCGACCTGCATCCATCCGCGTTCGGTAATGACCGTGCCTGCAGCCGAGAACTCGGCATCGCGTCCGCTTGCGGTGACCGAACCGAGTCGAACAGTCACGGTCTCGCCGATCGCGTCGATCATCTGCGACGCGATCGTGCGCTGCCAAATGATCTCGTAGAGGCGGGCCTCGCCAGGAGGTACTTCGTTGCGCACTTCTTCGGGACGACGGAACCGATCGCCCGCAGGCCGGATCGCCTCGTGCGCCTCTTGCGCATTCGCCGCCTTCTTTCCCCAGGTGCGGGGATTGTTCTCGATGGCCGACGCGCCATAGCGCTCGGTGATCTCAGTCTTCGCAGCAGTGACAGCGGCGGCCGAGAGACTGGTCGAGTCGGTACGCATGTAGGTGATGTAGCCCTGCTGATACAGGCTCTGCGCCATCGACATCACCTGCTTGGCCGACACCTTGAGTCGACGGCCGGCGACCTGCTGCAACGTCGAGGTTGTGAATGGAGCAAACGGGCGCTTGCGATAGGGCTTGGACTCGACGCTGCGAACCGAAAACGCGGACTCTTGAAGTTCGGACGCGAGCGAACGAACTGTCTCTTCATTCAGGATGATGCGGTCGTCTCGAGTCAGCGCGCCGTCTTCATTGAAATCAATTCCAGTTGCAACGCGCACGCCATCGAGTGCGATGAGCTTGGCGCCGAACGGAATCGGTTCCGATGACGCAGCGAACACGCCCTTTACGTCCCACCAGTCGGCCGAAACGAACGCCATGATCTCGCGTTCGCGTTCCACAACGAGACGCGTGGCAACGCTCTGCACGCGACCGGCCGACAATCCGCGGTTGACCTTCTTCCACAGCACCTGCGAAAGGTCGTAGCCCGCGAGTCGGTCGAGGAGTCGACGTGTCTCTTGAGCATCGACCAGCAACTGATCGAGTTCACGAGGGTTCGCGAACGCTTCACGGATTGCTGGCGCAGTGATCTCATGGAACACCATGCGATAAACCGGCATGTCCTTCGGCGGCTTCAAGACCTGCAACAGATGCCAGGCGATGGCTTCACCTTCGCGATCCTCATCGGTTGCGAGATAGAGCGCATCAGCGTTCTTCAGTGCACGACGAAGTTCGGCAACTGTGTCCTTCTTCTTGTCGTACACCTTGTAATAGGGCTTGAAGTCATCATCGGGATCGATGCCCAGATACGACCACCACTCCTTCTGCTTGCCCTCGGGAAGCTCTTTCGCTTTGGAAACGAGATCTCGGATGTGGCCAACAGACGCGATGACGGTCGGTGACGCGCCACCGGTGTCCTCGCCGCGGAGGAATTCGGTGATCTTCTTCGCCTTGGTGGGCGATTCGACGATGACGAGGGGACCGGCCATGGGAGGACACAATGAGACCCGTTTGGCGGCTCTGTCAATCACGGTCTTCCGAACCAGTGCCGCGGGGACCCCCAAGGGGGGTCCCCGATTTTTCTTATCCACAGCCCCGTTTTTCCATCCTGACCGGGCTTTTCGGCCATACTCACCCCATGACGCCTGCTGCGGAGCACCCCTCCCCGAGTGACGACGCACTGCGACCCCTCGGCGAGGCCGGATCGGGTGAGCGTCGACCTTGGGGAGAGTTCGTCATCCTTGACGACGGCCCTTCGGCCAAGGTGAAGCGCATCACCGTTGAGCCCGGACAGCGGCTGTCGTACCAGTCGCACGACAAGCGCTCCGAACACTGGATCGTCGTCGAAGGCACCGCCATCGTGACCCTCGACAACATCGATCACACCGTTCCTGCTGGCAGCACGATCGAGATCCCCGTCCACACCAAACATCGCGTCCGCAATGACAGCGCTGCGCCGGTCGTGTTCATCGAAGTCCAGACCGGAACCTATTTCGGCGAAGACGACATCGTTCGCTACGAAGACGACTACGGAAGAGCAGGCTCCTAATGGACTTCTCACTCAGTCCGCGTGCTGCGGAACTTCAACAACGTCTGCTTGCATTCATGCAAGACGTTGTGATCCCCGCTGAACCTGTCTTCGCCGAAGAAATGAGAACTTCGGGCGATCCTCACTTCCATCCGCATGTCATGGAAGAACTCAAAGCTGAGGCAAAAGCGCGTGGGCTCTGGAATCTCTTCATGCCCCATGTCACCGAGTGGACTCCCGATCCGGTGTCGAACATCGACTACGCGCCACTTGCCGAGATCACCGGCCGCAGTCCACTCGGACCCGAATCGGTCAACTCCGCGGCACCGGACACAGGCAACATGGAGATCCTCGCGTTGTTCGGAACTCCCGAGCAGAAGGACCGCTGGCTCGTGCCTCTGCTCGAAGGCGAGATCCGTTCTTGCTTCGCTATGACCGAACCCGATGTTGCCTCAAGTGATGCCCGAAACATCAGTCTCAGCATTGTGCGCGATGGTGACGATTACGTCCTAAACGGCCGTAAATGGTGGATTTCTGGAGCCGCCAACCCGCGTTGTCGCGTCGCCATCGTGATGGGAAAAACCGATCCCAGCGCACCCACCTACACCCAACAGTCGATGGTGCTCGTTCCCATGGACACACCGGGCCTCACCGTTGTTCGCGACCTCATGGTGTTCGGTTACAACGATCGCGAAGGACATTGCGAACTTCACTTCGACAATGTCCGAGTGCCTGTTACCAATCTTCTTGGCGAAGAGGGCAGCGGCTTTGCTCTTGCACAAGCGCGTCTCGGTCCGGGACGCATCCACCACTGCATGCGCTGCATCGGCATGGCCGAACGAGCGCTCGAACTTATGTGTCGTCGCGTCACCGAGCGAGTGGCGTTCGGAAAGCCTCTTGCGCAACAGGGTGTGATTCAGGAGTGGATCGCCGATTCACGTATCGAAATCGAACAAGCACGTTTGCTCACGATGAAAGCGGCATGGCTCATGGACACCGTGGGCAACAAGGGAGCTCGTACCGAAATCTCTGCGATCAAAGTCGTTGCGCCAAACGTGGCCTTGGCCGTTGTTGATCGTGCTATCCAGGCGCACGGCGGCGGCGGTGTGTCCCAGGATTTCCCGCTTGCCGGAATGTGGGCCGGCCTCCGCACCCTTCGTCTGGCTGACGGACCCGATGAGGTGCATCGCATGCAACTGGCTCGTCGCGAACTCGGCCGCTATGTCGACACCGGAGATTCCGCTCCGAGTTCGGGCGATATCGGCGTCGCCCGCTAGTGACGTCGATTCCCGTCATCGACAATCAACGCTGAAGGTTGAATTTCCCCGAAAAGTTCAGCGTTTTCCGCCGCTTCAATAGCCAGTTCACTTGCACTGGACCTTCGCGCCGCGACACTCAGAACCGTCACTGCGAGGATCGCCGCCACCACTGATGCGCCAAGGATTCCAACCTTCGCCTCTTCGGTGAACAGCGGATCGGTGAAGGCCAAATCGGTCACGAACAGCGCCACGGTGAAACCGATTCCGGCGGCCATCGCAATACCAACCATGTGAAGGTTCGTTGCCCCTCGCGGTCGACGAGCCACACCAATAGCGATCGCTATCGTCGCTGCTCCAAAGATACCGATTGTCTTTCCGACGACGAGTCCCAGCGCAACACCCCAGGTGACAGTGGATCCCGCCGCAGCACGCAGTGCTTCGGAGGACAACAGGATGCCGGCATTACACAACGCGAAAATCGGGATGATCACATAACTCGTCCACGGCAACATGCGATCGACTAATCGCTCGCCGACCGGAACCGATTCGTTGATAAGGAATGACGCCTCAGCAACATCGGCGGCCGACAGTTCAGGTTGGTTCTCGAGTCGATCAACAACCGCCTCGGCATCGAGATCGGGACGCAAAGCATCAGTAGGGGTCAGGAATCCCATGGCCACACCGGCCACCGTCGCGTGCACTCCGGACTTGAGAGTGCAGTACCAAACGACGATTCCGATAGCGAGATAAATCGGTCCGTACCAAATGCGACGACGACGCATCAGCCAAACCCCGACCAAGAGCAGGACCGCTGCACCCAACCAGTAGAAGTTGACCGACTTGCTGTAGAAAACGGCAATGACGCCAATCGCCCCGAGATCGTCGGCCACCGCGAGGGTGAGTAGGAAAAGTTTCAGTGCCACCGGGACTCGATTGCCGAGAAGAGAGACAACACCGACAGCGAACGCAATGTCGGTCGCCATGGGGATTCCCCAGCCATGAGATGAGGAGGATCCCGCGTTCAGCGCGAAATAGATCAGTGCCGGAACGATCATTCCGCCGAGGGCAGCGATGATCGGCAATGCTGCAGCTTTGCGATCTCGGAGTTCGCCCTTGACGAGTTCCCGCTTGATCTCGAGACCGACAACGAAGAAGAAGAACGCCATAAGTGCGTCGTTCACAAACTCCTGAACGGTCAAGTGAAAGCCGATCGGACCGGCGTCAAAGATGATGTCGGCATTGAGGAACGACGCATAGGAGTCTTTCCACGGGGAGTTCGCCCAAATCAGAGCGATCACGGTGGCGACGAGGAGCAGGATGCCGCTGGCTGCTTCGACAGCCAGGAACCGGGCCGCCGGACGGGCCAGCCTTCGAGCGAGGAACCGATCGGTACCGAGCCACGTATGGCTCCATGGATGGTGATCAGTCAGTTCGTCATCGGCCACTGGCGCTCCCATCCCTTTTGTCTATTCCGACCACATCTTCATCCGGTTTCCCGAATGTGACGTGTGTATTACATCAGGGGGCGAAACGCGCAAGGGAGCGAACTGCGTCGGCGACCGATTCGTGAGCAGGCAGAATCTCGATCACCCGAGTGAGTTCGAGATCCTTGCGAACCACGGGATCGACCCGGGCCAACGCCAGATCGCCACCACGGGATCGGGTTCGTTTCACCCCATCGAAGATCACCCCGAGTCCGGTGGGATCGAGCAGACCAACACCGTCAAGATCGAGCACGACCCGCGGAGTCGTGGCCTCGGCAACAGCGCGGATCAGGGCTTCGCGAAGTCGAGGGGCATTCGCCATATCGAGATCACCCACGATCGCAATGACGATCACTCCATCGATGGGTTCGGCAATCACTAGATCGAAAACCACACGAACGTCCGTTCCGGAAGATGGGCGACAACACGTCATCAGTGTCCAGAGGCTAACGGTCGAGGCTCATGGACAACGGTCCGGCGTGACCCTGATCATCAACCACCGAAGATCAACGAAGTGGGGCGCAGGGGATTCTGGGGAGACGACTAAAAGGTGGATGATCGAACACTCGCCGTACGATCACCGCAATGGCCAAGCGCGCTTCCCCCGACCTCGACGCGTTCGTCACTGCCCTTCGAAATGATCCACGCGTCGCACACGTCGAGCGCACACCGAAACGATCTGCCCGATTCGCTGACCTTCACGAACCCTTATCGGAAACCGTGGCCGCTCTTCTGCCCGAACAAGGACTCTGGTCGCACCAGGCCGAAGCTATTGACCATGTGCGTTCTGGCCGATCCGTCGCCATCGCGACAGGAACGGCATCGGGAAAATCATTGTGTTTCCAAGTTCCTATCGCTGAAGCCATTGCAGCCGATCCGTTGCCGGCGACTGCACTGCTGCTCTTCCCCACTAAAGCGCTGGCGCAGGATCAACTCCGATCGATAACCGCACTCAACGTTCCCGGCCTGATTGCGGCCACTCATGACGGCGACTCCTCACCCGAAGAACGAAAGTGGACGCGCGCTCACGCCAATGTGCTGCTTACGAATCCCGAGATGCTGCACGTCGGGATGTTGCCGGTGCATGCCAATTGGGGCACGTTCTTCAAACGACTTCGTTATGTGGTCATCGATGAACTGCACATGTTGCGCGGAATGTTCGGCAGCAATGTCGCACAAGTCCTTCGCCGTTTACGGCGAATCTGTGCGCATTATGGATCTGACCCGGTGTTTCTCTTCACGTCAGCGACCATCGGCGATCCTTCTGAACTCGCGTCGACGTTGTGCGGTCTTCACGTCGAAGCAGTTCTCGACGATGGGTCACCGCGTGGCGAGCGGTTGTTCGTGCTGTGGGACCCGAACGGAATCAACGATGGAACCGAAGAGGAGCCCCGTTCGGTTTCCTCATCTCGCGACACCGCCGAGATCATGAGCGCGTTAGTCAAAGACGGCCACCGAACGATCGCTTTCTGTCGGAGCCGAAAGGGGACCGAAGTCGTGACCGCCGATGTTCAGCGACGACTCACAAAGCGCCTTGCGCCCTCGGTCCGTTCCTACCGCGGGGGCTATCTCACCGCCGAGCGCCGAGAGATCGAACGGGAACTGTTCGATGGAACGCTCCGAGGCGTTGTCGCAACAACTGCGCTTGAACTCGGGATCGACGTCGGAGGTCTGGATGCATGCATCCTGAACGGCTTCCCGGGAACGATCGCATCGATGTGGCAACAAGCCGGGCGTGCCGGACGCGCCTCTCAGCAGTCGTTGGCGGTCCTCGTCGCCGGCGACGACCAACTCGATCAGTGGTTCGTACACAACCCCGCCGAGCTCTTCCTCAGATCACCAGAACCGGCCGTCATCAACATCGACAATCCCTATGTGCTCCATCCCCATCTTGCGTGCGCGGCATTCGAACTTCCCCTGACCGATGCCGACGAGGAGTGGTGGCCCGAGGTCCTTGACGACGCCATTCGAGATCTGGTGCACGAAGACCTATTGAAGATCCGTATGCCAACGGCAAGGGCGGGAGTTGGCGCGGTGTGGAGTGGCCGCGGCCGACCGGCAAGTCGAGTGGGACTGCGCAGTGCGAACGCAAATGAGTTCCGCATCGCCACAAGCGATGGCTCGCTCATCGGAACTGTCGACGGTTCACGCGCGTTCCGCCTCGTCCACCCGGGTTCGATTTATCTACATCAGGGAACCGCGTGGCGGGTTGCGGATCTTGATCTCGACGACCATGTCGCGATTGTCGAGCCTCACGACGGTGGTGAATACACCCAGCCGCGAGCGGTGACCGACATTCGGATCCTTACGACCGATGCCGAGCGAGAAATCGGACACGCCGACCTTTGCCTCGGCACCGTCGAGGTGGAGACCACGGTGATCGGTTACCGACGTTTCGATACATTCACCCGCGAACAACTGGGTATGCACGAACTTGATCTCCCGTCATCGACGCTGGTCACTCGGGCGTTTTGGTACATCGTCGGGGACCACATCACCAGTGCCGCTGGACTCGGACCTGCCGAACTGCCAGGCGCTCTCCATGCTGCCGAGCATGCGGGTATCGGGATACTTCCCCTCTTTGCCATCTGCGATCGCTGGGACGTTGGTGGCGTCTCGACGCCGTACCTTCCCGAGACCGGCGCGGCGACGATCGTCATTCACGATGCATTTCCCGGTGGCGCCGGAATCGCCGAACTCGGATTCGCGGCCGCCGACCGGCACCTTCCCGCCACCCTCGAAGTGATCGAATCATGCCGATGCGAAAGTGGCTGTCCGTCGTGTATTCAGTCACCGAAATGTGGCAACGGCAACGAACCCCTCGACAAGCATGCAGCGATCGCGCTTCTACGGGCCATGCTCGGGATCTGATTCGGTCCTCATCACGACCGTTGAACTGAGTTCAACATCGGGAATGAGCGCGCCGATGATCGGAAGGTCGGTCGAACTCCGATACGAGAGCACCACCCGAACTGACCGGGCTCCGTCGGTTGACTCGATCACTCCAGACAATCGCTCGCTCGTGAGCGAGCCCGCCCTTTTCGCAGCCGCCATGGCCGCACCTGATCGATCGGCATCGCTCACCGACGCGGCACGTGCCGCCTCGCGGGCGGCATGGGAAAGCAGGAGTTGATCACGGGCGATGAGTCCGACCTGGATGATGAACAACACGACGAGGGCGACGAGGGGGAGGATCATGGCGAATTCAACGGTGGATTGTCCGCGATCCCCCCACCTCGTCGGTCTCACTTGACCTTGCCGATCACACCACCGAGCACAGCATCAAACAGCGTGCCGATCGCTCCCGACTGTGTCGCCCAACCGAGGAGCAACAGTGCGATACCTGCCGCTCCGAGTAGGACGAGTGCATATTCGGCCGTGGTTTGACCTCGATCATCGAGCCGGCGTTCCCGGCCGGCCTCGACGAAGCGATTGAGGGAAGAGGAGACGAGGTCGTCGAAAAAGCGTCGCAAGCGTTTCATAGGGACTCCTTGGCAGAAGAGGACGTAGAGGGGGAAGTCCGGGTTCACCAATGAAGTGAGCCGAGTGAGGACACGACCAGCGGCACAACCGCAAGCAGTCCAAAAGCAGGGAGGATGCAGACCACAAGGGGAAACAGGAGTTGCACGGGCAACTGACGGGCGTTGATCTCGGCCCACCGCCTCCGCTGCAACCGAGCGTCGGCAGCAACACGATCGAGTGCCGGACCTAATGCGATTCCGTCGAACGCGGCGGAGCGCAAAACTCCGGCGAGAGGTCGCACCGTCTCGCCCAAGTCATCGAGCACGTCCAGCGCGTCGCCGAGACGCTGGCCAAGCGAGACGCGTCGACGGACTTCGGCCAGCGACGGAGCGAAGACCGCGGGCGCTCGCGGTTCGACAAGATCAACCACTTGATGCACAGAGAGCCCTGCGCCCACCGCCAGCCGAAAGAGGTCAACAAGTTCGGGTAGGCCATTTCGGCGGGCGCCCTCGACGGCGAGGGTCTGGGAACGATGCCGGATGGCAGGGCCAAGCGTGGCACCAACGGCGAGGACTGATCCAAGCAGCGGCCCGAGACCAATCATCGGTGCCGACCAATGAGACGAGCCATCCAGAGCGCTCCCAGGCCATCGAGACCAAGTCCGAGCCCCATACACACCCAGCCGATCGGACGACCGACGAGGACCTCGAGGATCCGATGATCAAAAAGTGCAGCAGCAACTGCGAACACCACTGGGGCAATAACGAGCACTGCTGCTGATGCTCGTGATTGTGACGAGAGAGCGGCGACTTCGCGTTCGAGCGCCACTCGCTCGCGCAACGAGGCCGCGACTCCGTCGAGCACCCGAGCAGAGGCCCCTCCGGTTGTTGATGCCAACTCGAGCGCCGTTGCCGCAAGCTTCCTATTCGGGAGATCGGCTTCGGAACGCCAAGCATCGATCGAGTCGCGCATCGGCTGACCGCTTCCGATTTCCTCCGACAACCGCAAAAAAACGGGATCGTCATCGCCGACTCGGCGCAGTGCGATTGGAAGCGTCGAACCAGAACGCAACTGACGAACCACCCGGTCGAGCGCGTCGGGAATGCGGCGATCTACCAAACGGTCGCGACGATTCCGAATGACGCGGTGGAACGGTTCGAACAATCGCAGCGTCGAGATCCGCCGAACCGACTCGCGTGAGTTTCGGAGAACGATTGATTCTCGGATCGACGACGAGTCGGCCGACAAACGCTTGAGGGCCCGATGAGAGGTCATCATCTGCGGAGCAGTACTGATGGCGCTCATCGTTGCAACGATGGCGACAACGGCAATCGCCGCGGCCAGGACAATCCGAACGCTCATTGATCGATCCAATCCGACGACGGCGGACCCGCCACTGTTGATCGTCGAGGACGCTCGGGGAGAGAAACCAACCGACCCGAGGCGTCGGTAAGAGGAGTGACCACGACGGCATCGCCGGTTTCCGAACGACGACAGAGTTCGGCAACCGCGATCACGCGACGGGAACCGTCGGGCTGCCGAGCGATCTGCACAATGAGATCGACTGCCGCGCGCAGTTGTTCCCGGATCGCACTGAGTGGCAACGCGACATCGCCCATCAGGACGAGCGTCTCAAGGCGACGAACCGCGTCGGCTGGAGAGTTGGCATGACAGGTCGATAACGAACCGTCATGTCCGGTGTTCATTGCCTGCAACATGTCGATGGCTTCACCCGATCGAACCTCGCCGATAACAATGCGGTCGGGGCGCATCCGCAACGCATTGCGCACGAGTTCCCGGATTGGCAGTTCCCCCACCCCCTCGGCATTGGCAGTTCGCGATTCGAGACGCAGCACATGACGCCCGGGCAGTCGGAGTTCGGCAGCATCCTCAATGGTGATCACGCGCTCATCGGGAGGAATGAAACCGGCAATGGCGTTGAGCAACGTGGTCTTCCCGGCCCCAGCTCCTCCGCTCACCACGATGTTTGACCGAGATTCGATCGCCCATTCGAGAAGTCGTGCAACACCAGGGGAGCAGACTTGGGCGAGTTCCACCCGTCGGGCGCCAAACCGTCGGATCGTGAGGAGCGGACCATCGACGGCCAAAGGCGGTACGACGCCGTTCACACGCGAACCATCGGGAAGTCGCGCGTCGACGCAGGGTGACGTGCGATCGATCCGTAATCCAAGCGGCGCAACAATTCGCTCGAGGAGTGCATAGGTCGTCGACTGATCGACGATGACCCCGGTGCATTCCAAGCGGCCATGACGCTCGACCCAGACATCGCCGGCTCCGTTGACCATCACCTCATCGACGGTGACATCGGAGAGGAAATGATCGAGCACGTCGAGGCCTCCGACACGTGACTGCACCCGTTGTACGAGTTCAGCGACCGAATCGTCGTCGAGCAACGGTTGATGCTCGAGCACGAGACTGCCCACCGACTCCGCGGTTCGATAGCCGTCGTCGAGAAGCTGCCGATGTACCTGGCGGACGAGGTGATCGACCATCGACACGGAACGATCAGGAATGAACCGATTGTTCGGAGAATCAGGCGACATCGCGGAGCGACCTCCCAAGTGGCGTCGGAAGGCGACTAGCGAGCAGCCCGGCGTCGACGGCGCGGGCCACCGATGCGTCGAGTGCCACCCGGGCGACCACCGGAACGCCGAGGACGTCTTCGACGTCGGTAGGGCCCAATGCCCGCCCCTCTTCTTCGACGAGCACGACACCGGTCGGACGGACAGGAAGCGACAGCGCCCGACGCAGCGCGATGAAACAGGGCCGGGTGACGAGCAATGACGCCGTGGCCTCCTCGACGAAGCGACGACGAACCATGTCGGCCGGCTCATCACGATTGGTGATGCGACCTACATCAACGATGATCGGCCGCTCGTCAGCCGTCATTCGCTCGATGCACTGTGAGGCTCGTGCTTCGCCGGCGAGCGCTCGGCGCCCGCGGGGAATGAGGTGCACATCGTTGCCGACCTGATGCTCGAGCCGAGAAAGTGCCGAGCTCCTCACTGCATCTGAAGCAACCAACCAGTCCGAGAGTCCGGGACCGTCGGGTTCGGGAACCCCAAAAACGGTGGGCCCATCGCCTCCAAGATCGACGAGAACTGCGCCATGTTCAGATTTGCGACCACACAGCACTGCCAGGGCAACCGCAACAACCGTTGTCCCTGATCCGCCTTTTGCCGACCAACACGAAATCACCTTCGAGCCTCCTGTATGTAGGAACACACAACGAGGGAAGGTGGCGGCACGGTACGAAATCGTCGACGCGAGGTCAAGGGCCATCTGTGCCAAGTGAGGTCCCGAATTTCGACGAACCCACCCGTATGCTCACGACGTGGAAGCCGCGTTCTTTGATCTCGACAAAACCGTCATTGCGCGCGCGTCGATGGTGGCCTTCGGTCGTTCATTCCGACAGGCCGGGATGATCAATCGCCGAGTCATGGCTAGGGCCGCATGGAATGGTTTGGTGTTCCACACCCTCGGGGCGAACGAAGAACGCATGCGCAAGTTCCGCGAGTCGGCACTTCGCATCACCCGGGGATGGAATCACGAGGCGGTCGGTTCCTTGGTTCGTGACACTCTCACCGCTGTCATCGATCCGATCGTGTACGACGAGGCGCTCGAACTCATTCGTGACCACCGTGAAGCTGGTCGTTTGGTCTTCATCGTCTCGGCCTCACCCGAAGAGATCGTCATCCCACTCGCGTCGTATCTCGGCGCCGACGGGGCCATCGCCAGTCGCGCGTGTATCGACGCCGATGGGAACTACACCGGAGAGGTCGACGTCTACGCCTACGGCCCTTACAAGGCCGAGGCAATTGTCGACGTCGCCAAGTCACGCGGCATCGACCTCACCGAGAGTTGGGCCTATTCCGACTCGGCGACCGACGAGCCGATGCTTCGCTCGGTGGGACACCCTGTTGCCGTCAACCCCGACCGTGAACTCACGCGCCTTGCCAATGCCGAGGGATGGCCAATTCTCAACTTCACCCACCGCGTGCCGTTGCGCGAACAGGTGTCGCTTCCCCCGTCCCGGATCATTGCCGCAGGCGCGGTGATCGCTACCGGGGTGTCGGCCGGAATGGTCCTCGGATGGTGGATCCTGACCCGACGCCAAGCGTCAGGGCCAGAGGAGATCAGGCGTCTTGCAGCTTCTTGACCGCGATGGCGGCAAGGGCGACAACGACGATGAGCACGAGCAGCTTCTTCATGGGGATCACTCTAGAACGCATCCCTCATTCGGTTCCATTGCGGAACCGGTGTACTCACGAAAGTGGGCGCGTTCCGGTAGGCCATCGGTTCACCGCCACCACTCGGCAGGCGAACGCCCCTTCCGGCGGAGCGGCCACGACAGCAACCCAATTGGTCGTTGAATGGTCGGGAACGGCCTCGATTGACACCGTGCTCGCCGCAAATTCGGTGCCAGGGGTTCCCGGGCCGCTGCCCCTGAACGACACGTCAATCTGGTAGTCGGCCGGTCGATTGGTCCAATTGGTGAGCGTGCCTGAGGCTCGGACGCCGTCATTGCCGTCACTCTCGCAAGCACCGAGGTGGATGTCGCGCTGAGGGGGATGGACGGCGTCACGGTTCGCGCTGGCGATACCAGTTTCGATAAAGACCTGCTGCAGGATCTTCTCATCGGCACTTTCATCCGATGTTCCGAAGATCCGCAATCCGACAACCACCAGCACGATCGCCAAGACCAACGCAACGATCGCCAACAACGACCCAACGAGGAGGATCGCAAGGCATCCTCGCTGATCGGCAGACTCGGTAGCAGCCGAGGACGGTGGTGGTGGATTCGGACCTGGCGTCACTGAAGGAGCCGGGGGAATACCGGTGAGGGGAAATTCGGAATCAGGATCGTCGTCGAACTGATCGACCATGGCGCGGGCTAGTCCGCGAAACGATCAGACGGCGAGCAGGTCGCGTGCACCTGTGTCCGAAGACGGGTGACGAAGCTTCGACATCGCGCGAGCTTCGATCTGACGGATGCGCTCGCGAGTCAGGTTGAAATGTTCGCCAACCTCTTCAAGCGTTCGCGGTTCGCCCCGATCAAGGCCGAAGCGGAGTTTGAGGATCTCACGCTCGCGTTCATCGAGTGGTGAGAGAAGTCGACTGATCTCCTCGGGAAGCAGCGCAGTGGCCGCAACCTCGAACGGAGATTCGGCCGAGCGATCCTCGACAACATCGCCGAGTTCGGCATCGCCATCCTCGCGAAGTGGTTCAGAAAGCGAAAGCGGCTCAGCAGCGAAACGCAACGCCTCGGTGACTTTGTCTTCGGGCATCTCCACCTCGGCCGAAAGTTCGGCGAGGGTGGCGGGGCGGCCAAGTTTCAGTTCGAGACGCGCGCGCGCTTTTTGGAGACGAGCAAGCGTGTCGCCGGCGTGAACTGGAAGACGGATGGTGCGACCGGTGTTGGCGATACCGCGAGTGATGGCCTGACGGATCCACCACGTGGCATAGGTCGAGAACTTGAAACCCTTACGCCAGTCGAACTTCTCGACGGCGTGCATGAGTCCGAGGTTGCCTTCTTGAATGAGATCGAGAAGCGGAAGACCAGAGGCTTGATACTTCTTCGCAATCGAAACGACGAGACGGAGGTTTGATTGCACGAAGGTGCGCTCTGCGTCGTCACCCTGCTTGATAGCGCGCTTCAACTCACGCTTGCGTGCAGTCGTCAGTGTCTTCGTTGCCGCCATCTCTTCACGAGCAGCGACACCGCCCTCGATGGCCTGCGCCAAGCGAACTTCGTCGTCCTTCGTGAGAAGTGGGTACTGGCCAATATCGGTCAGATAGAGACGAACGAGGTCTTCTTCGTCGCGTTCGACACGTTCCTTTGCCACTGCCACACCTCGGGACTCCGGCCCGGAGGATCGGCCATAGGGGCCGCCGGGGTGTGACAACGATACCGGGCTGGTCAAGCCCCCCAACTATTCGGTCAGAGATCGGTGCCGAAAGGGCCCTCAGAACTGCGGTCAGAACTGAAGAAGTTGCTCAATTCCCGACGTGGCCGCAACGAGTTGGGCCTCACTCTGCTCGGCCCAAAGTCGCTCTTCGGGTCGGGCGAGTACGAGGTCCGTTGGGCCGTTCGCAGCGCTGAGATCATTCTCGAGATCAGTGATGGCGATCCCAAGAATGCGACGTACCGGGGCATCGGCGACCGCTGTGGTGCTCTCGAGGTGGGCGATCAGTGCGCCGAGAAGGGTAGGGAGAAGCATTCTGTAGGCCACGACCAGCCGGGCGCCTTGAGAGGTTCCGACGGCAGTCGCCAGGCGACTGAACACCTCAAGTTCCGAAAGGGTTCCCGTAAGTAACGCGTCAGGTCCGGGGGGAGCGGTCGGAAGCATCTCGAACCATCGCTGTGCCCGCCACGCGCAGTGATCGGCCGTCGAGAGCATGACGAGTTTGGCGGTCGGCTCGGCAAGATCGGTGACCCAGCCTCCGAGAAGTCCGAATTGCAGCTGCTCGATCCGGCAGTAGGTCGCCATGCGATCCACGGACTCGCCTGCGGTGAGGAACGCCATCGGCAAAGGCTAGGCGACGAGGAGGGACGACTACCTGCGATACCGATTGACGATGGGAAGACGACGGTCCTTGCCGAACGCTTTCGATGTCACACGCGGACCCGGAGGTGACTGCCGGCGTTTGTACTCGGCGAGATCAACGAGCCCCACAATTCGCTCGACGACAGCCGGGTCGTGACCCGCAGCGATGATTTCCTCGATTGAGTGATCGCCCTCGACATACATCGCAAGGATCGGATCGAGTTCCTCGTAAGGAGGAAGGCTCTGATCGTCGCGTTGATCGGGACGAAGTTCCGCAGACGGTGGTTTCACCAGCACGTTGTCCGGAATGAGTTCGTGACCGGCGAGTTCATTGCGGTACCGACAAAGTCGATAGACCAGCAACTTGGATACGTCCTTGATGACGGCGAATCCACCAGCAGAGTCTCCGTACAGCGTCGAATAGCCAACCGAGGATTCGCTCTTGTTGCCGGTGTTCAGCAGAAGCCAACCGAACGCGTTAGATAATCCCATCAGGGTGACCGCGCGCAATCGACTCTGAAGATTTTCTTCGGCGAGTCCAATCGAGTTCGTTCCGTAAGACGACGCAAGCATTTCCATGACTGCTGCATGGCCCGGCTCGATCGGGATCGTTCGATGCTCGATACCAAGGTTGTTCGCGAGGGCGACCGCATCGGAAATGGAATGTTCGCTCGAATAACGCGACGGCATCAACACGCCGTGGACGTGTTCGGCACCAACCGCATCGACCGCAATAGCAGCGACCAAGGCGGAATCAACACCACCAGAAAGTCCGATCACGACATCGGTGAATCGGTTCTTGATGACGAAGTCGCGCGTCGCAAGGACAAGGGCATTCCACACCTCGGCCTCGGTCGAAAGCGTCTCGGCGATGCCAAGTAGGGGAACGTCTGGCCGTTGCGCAGCCGAGCCAACTCCGTCGAAGTCGAGATCAACGTAGTGAAGACCTTCGACAAACCGCGGGGCACGAGCAATGACAACGCCGGTCGGAGACACCACCATGGAATCGCCGTCGAAGACCAGTTCATCCTGTCCGCCCACCTGATTGACATAGACAATCGTGGTCGAAGATTCACGCGCTCGATCCGCCACGACTGTGGCTCGATCTTGCGACTTTCCAACGTTGAACGGTGATGCGTTGATATTCACGATCAACTGCACACCTTGCTCGCCGAGTTCGGCGATGGGTCCGTGTTCGGTCCATGCGTCTTCACAGATGGAAACTCCGAAACGAAGACCACCAAACTCGAAAACGGGAACCGGGCCGTCTCCGGGAACGAAATAGCGCGCTTCATCGAACACCGAGTAATTCGGCAACTCTCGCTTGCGGTAGGTCCCGAGCAACGTGCCACCGGCACAAACAGCCGCCGCGTTGAAGAGCACCGGTCGTCCAGCTGCAGCGATCGGGGAAGTGACTTCGCCGTGGTCGACTTCACCACTTGATGGGGCGACTCCTTGCTCGACGAAACCAACGATCGCAATGCATGAACTAGACGCAGCCACGATCCGATCGAGCGCGTCGTGGACATCGGCAACGAAACCCGATCGAAGGAGGAGATCTTCTGGTGGGTATCCGGTGATGGCGAGTTCCGGGAACGCGATGACGTCACAACCAGCAGCGGTGGCCTTCTCAATCAGTTCGATGATGCGCGCACAGTTGCCATCAATGTCACCGACAACGGTGTTGAGTTGGGCAAGACCACTACGCAGGCTGGGCACCCCTGCAGACTACGGGTCGTGGGCCAACGCCCTAGCCTCCATCTCGTGGCACCACCTCGCGACACGACTCCGATTCCGAGTGACCTCGCCGATCTTGCCGACCGAAGCGCTTCGCCCGTCGCGACCCGCATTGCCCTGACTCACCTTCTCGAAACTGCCCCCGACGCCCTCGCTCCCGCTCTCGCCAACCCTGGCGTCGCCGAGAAACTCGTTGCGGTGATCGCCGCGAGCCGGTCGCTCACCCGTCTGATCGAGGCTCGTCCCGCCGAGTCGATGACCGTTCTCAGCACGACCGACCTCCGATCGCCACCGGAGGCGAACTCGGGCGAGGAACTGCTTGCGTGGCGCAATCTTGAATTCCTTCGCATCGCCGCTCGTGATCTGACTGGTGCCGACTCGCTCGAATCAGTCGGTGCCGCGCTCGCTGCGCTCGGTAGAGACGTGCTCGATACGGCATGGCGACTGACTCACGATGGCGAGACATCGATCGCGATCATCGGGATGGGAAAGCTCGGTGGGAATGAACTCAACTACTCGAGCGATATCGACATCCTGTTCGTCGGAGATGGTCCGCTTCAGGCCCTTGAGCGCCGTGCCCGCGCAATCATGGACATTGCCCGACGGTGTTTCCGGGTCGACGCGAACCTTCGACCCGAGGGCAGAGATGGTCCCCTCGTCCGTTCCGTCGAGTCGTACGAGTCGTATTGGGCCCGCTGGGCCGAACCGTGGGAATTCCAGGCGTTACTGAAAGCCCGAGCCATTGCCGGTGATTCGCTGATCGGAGAACGATGGTTCGACGCGGCCCAGCGATCGTTGTGGGCCCGGCCGTTCGATGCCGAAGCTTTGCGATCACTCCGAGCAATGAAAGCCCGAACCGAGGCCGAAGTAGCGCGAAAGGGACTCGGAAACCGCGAGCTCAAACGAGGCCCTGGGGGAATCCGAGATATCGAATTCACTGTTCAACTTCTGCAGTTGGTGCACGGCCATCTCGATAGCGAACTTCGCGGAGCGAACACCCTTGCGATGCTCACCGAGTTGGCCGACGCGGGGTACATCGATGCGGATGATGCCCGAACGATGGCCGAGTCCTACTGCGAATTGCGAACTGTCGAGCATCGCCTGCAACTCGTTGACGAGCAGCAGGTTCACACTCTTCCAACCAACGCTGTCGCGCTCGACCATCTCGCTCGAGTCATGGGACGACACGACGAACCGAACGGGACGGCATCGGAACAACTCGACCGTTCCTTGCACCATCTCCAAACAACGGTTCGCGGGATCCACGAACGCGTGTATTTCCGTCCGCTTCTTGAGGCGTTCGCAGCAACGTCCAACGATGAACCCTCGCTCAGCGCCGAAGCGACCGAAGTGCGACTCACCGCATTCGGATTCGTCGATGCTCGGCGAACCGCCGCCGCGCTCGGCGAACTGACTCGCGGACTGAACCGCTCCAGCCGGCTGATGCAACAAATGCTTCCACTGTTGCTCGACTGGCTCTCGCTCTCGCCTGATCCCGATCTCGGACTCCTGCTCATACGCAATCTCCTGACCGGCCCGCGACAATCCCGACAAGTCGCCGAGACGTTTCGCGAATCACCTGCAGCTGCTCAATCACTCTGCACGATCGCGGGAACCAGCCGACTACTCGGAGACATCGTCGCTGCAAACCCCGATCTCGTCGCTCGACTCCCGATCCCCGAGCAACTCCAAACCAAGGACCGAGATGGACTTGTGGCAACCGCCACTGCATCAGTCGAGTTTCGTGAAGGAACGACCGAGCAACAGGCCTCTCTTCGTCGCTGGCAACAACGCAATCTCCTCGGTATCGCAGCCCGCGACCTTTTTGATCATGCCGATGTCGAGCGAGTGGGCCGTGATCTCACGACACTGGCAGAGGCGACAATCGAGACTGCCCTCGCGAGTCTCGATCCCCAGATTCCATTCGCCGTGATCGGACTCGGTCGCTTCGGTGGGGCCGAACTGGCCTATGCCAGCGATCTCGATGTCGTCTTCGTCCACGAGGGCACGAATGCCGATGCCATCGATGAGGCTCGGCGACTGTCACACGCGCTCATGCGGATGGTCGGCGGCACGACGCCATCGTCCCGTCTTTATGAAATCGACTGCGACCTCCGACCCGAAGGAAAGAACGGTCCGCTCTCCCGGAGTATCGACTCTTATGCGATTTACTGGCGCGAGCACGCTCTCACTTGGGAACGCCAAGCCATGACGCGGGCGCGTGTGGTGGCCGGCAATCGGCAGATCGGCAACGAACTCCTTGACGAACTCGAACCGTGGGTATGGGGGCATGGACTCTCGGCCGAAGGCATCCGCGAAATCAGACGGATGAAAGCGCGCATCGAAACCGAACGCATTCCCATGGGCGAAGACCCAGACTTCCATCTGAAACTCGGTCGAGGATCATTGTCGGATATCGAATTCACCGCACAGATGTTGCAACTGCAATACGGGGTGAAGGCCACAGGAACAATCGATGCGTTGCGAGCGCTCAGACAAGGCGATGTGCTCAATGTGGAGGACGCGACGACGCTTGCGGAAGCCTACGAATTCTGCGAGCGCGTTCGAAATCGATGGTTTCTTGTCAACAGCGCGCCCAGCGACTCAATGCCAACTCAACCGGAATCAGCGCTGTGGTTGGCGCGTTCACTCGACACCGAACCAGGGGCACTCCGAGAGCACTACCGGCGCGTCACCCGTCGGGCACGAAACGTCGTGGAGAGAATCTTCTATGGGCTGCCCCCGAAACTGCGCGACGTTTGAACTTTGCGACATGATGGGATGAACCGCTCAGGAGGATGTTCGTGGACGCTGCAGCCATTCGTGAGGAACTTGATCACCCCGTAATCGACGCCGACGGACACATCATCGAGTTCATCCCCGCCATTCGGGACCTGATCGCCGCCGACGCCGGGACCGCTCTTGCCGACACGTTCCAGGCGATGAGTACTGCTGGAGCCACGGCACGACGCGGTCTTAGCGACGACCAACGCCGAAGCAACGGCATGTCACGTACCGGCTGGTGGGGAGTTCCAACTCGCAACACGCTTGACCGCGCAACAGCAATGCTCCCTCGGTTGCTCTATGACCGGCTCGATGAAATCGGCATCGACGTCGCTGTGCTCTATCCGACCGTCGGTCTCACCGTTATGGCGACGGACAACCCCGAACTGCGTCGCGCTTTGGCTCGAGCTTGTAACCGCTACTACGCCGAGGCCTACGACAACTACTCAGATCGACTTCTCCCGGTTGGCGTTATCCCGACCTACGACCCCGACGAAGCGATCGCAGAACTCGAGTACGCGACCAAGGAACTCGGCTTGCGAGGCTTTCTGTTCGGCGGTCTCGTGCTGCGTTATGCGCCAGGTCATGAAGGTGACCGCGCCGCTCGTTGGGTCGATGGTCTCGGCCTCGACAGTACGTACGACTACGACCCGTTGTGGCAAAAGTGCGCCGAACTGAACGTGTCGCCCACGTTTCATTCCACGGGTATTGGTTTTGGCAGTCGTGTCTCGCCCACAAACTATGTGGCGAACCACATCGGTAACTTCGCTGCCGGAACCGAAGCAGTCCTGCGTTCGTTGTTCTTTGGTGGCGTTATGTCGCGGTTCCCTGAACTGCGCTTTGCGTTCCTCGAAGGTGGCGTTGCCTGGGGTTGCAATCTCCTTTCCGATATTTGCGGTCATTTCGAAAAGCGCAACAAGGACGACATCGAGCATTACAACCCAGCCAATCTCGACCGAGAACTCCTCGAATCGCTCTTCACCGAACATGGCGACGCGATGTTCTCTGAACGCGCAAACCGACTCGATGAAACTCTGGCCTTCCTTTCCGACCCCAACGAAGAGGCCAACACGATCGACGAATGGGAATTGAGCGGCATCACCTCGAAAGCCGACATCGTGAAAATCTTCACCGACCAGTGCTTCTTCGGTTGCGAGGCTGACGATCCGATGAACGCTCTCGCGTTTAACGATGCAATCAACCCCGACGGTTCACGATTGCGGGCAATGTTTGCCTCCGACATCGGCCACTGGGATGTCCCCGACTTCACCGGCGTTCTTCCCGAAGCATGGGAACTGGTCGAAGACGAACTCGTCACCCGCGATCAGTTCAGCGATTTCATGTTCGGGAACGTTGCTCGACTCTTCACCGGCACCAACCCCGCGTTCTTCGACGGCACCGCTGTCGAATCGCAGGTTCGCCGTCTTATCGCTGACGAGGCCTGATCACCAACGGTTCCAACGGATGGTGTCGGCCGAGGCTGCACGCGCGCCCGGTCTAAATGCGGTGCCAACGGTGTAGGCGACGGGGAACAAACCAACCTGAGAAACGTCAGAAATTGGGATTCCGAGGAGTTCGGCCATTTCGTGTTCTCGCTCGAGATGCACGGTGGTCCAACAGCTCCCCATGGCGCGGCTGCGCAGTGCAAGCATGAAACTCCAAACTGCCGGGAGCACCGACCCCCACATCGTCGCTTGCGTGAACATCGATGCACCTTCGGGGCGTCCATCCACCGTGGCCACAACCAACACCGGAACTTCGTGCATGTGCTCATTCAGCCACGAAACCGACTCCATGATTTCTGGCTGTCGCTCGGCCGGTGGCCGCGCCGGAGCTGCCATCGCTGCGGCAGCGGCTCCGAGATCGGCTGCTCCTGCGCGCCAAATGTCGGCCATTGCAGCGCGGGTATCGGCGTCGTCAACCACAACCCAGTTCCACGTCTGACGGTTTGATCCGTTCGGAGCCTGCAGTGCGATCTGCAGACATTCCTCAACCACCGAACGAGTAACCGGCTTTGAAAGATCCAGTCGCTTTCGGACTGCTCGTGTTGTGGTCAGTAGTTCGTCAGACGTGAGATCAAGGTGCTCCATGCGGCGCACCCTACTGACGAGCGCACCGTGATGCTGCGGTGACTACTCACACGCAACACCGTCTTTGTCGCCATCGAGCGCTGTGCGATACCCGGGCTGACCTGCGTAGATCGGCGCTGCGCCGGCCGCACGAGCTGCGGTGCAGTTGGCGTAATACACACTCCCTCCCGGCGCAGGAGCAACAGGAGTGGTCGGAGCAACGGGGGCAGGGGTTGGTGCCGATCCGGACGCAGAACCAGACGGCGCTTTCCCTTCCGGTGTCGTGAACGCGTTTCCACCCAAAGGCCACACCGGACCAGCGATTCCACACGTATCGAGCATCTGGCCAAGCGCATCGCGTTCAGAGGTGGTGACGGTCAGTCCCCACGCGCTTTTCACTTTCACCCAACCATCGGCGTACGCGCACCATGAGTCTCGAAATGCAGGACGCCACTCGTTGGGGGGATCGGAACCCTTCGATCGATTCGAAGAGGCCGATGCAACAACGAGTTCACCAGGATTGTTCGCAAACGCACGTCGACGTTCGGTGCTCCATGCCCAACCGCCGGAACGAAAAGCGTTCTCCAGTGGAACGAGATGATCGACGTCGAAATCACTGGGATTATTCGATGCCATCTGGTCATAGGGCGAGACCCACGAACCGACAACCACTTTGCAGGTTCCCGAGCGGTTGACTGTGGCCGGTACAACTGACCACGCAGCGAGCGCGTCTTGGCGTGCATCACAACCGTTGCCGTCGACATCGGCCCAGTGCGGCCATTCCTCGCGGCGGTAGCTGCCCTGCGGACTCGGTCGGTCGTCGATCGACAAAACGGCCAAGCGTTCGCGAGTCGAAACTGATTGAGGTGCAACCGTTGATGATGTGACGGAATTGGGCGAACTCGTAGCAGTCGTCACAGACGTGGTCGATGAAGAAGGAACGCTCTCCGTTGAGACCACCGTGTTCTTCGACGAACCGTCAGCCGAACTTGAGGACCCACATCCCGCGACAAAAACAACGAAAGTCAGGAGGCAAGCGCCAAGGAGTAGGCCGATCCGCCGATCGGTAGGGGTTGACATCACCCTTTACCGTACCGAGTCCCACCACGCGATGAGGACCGGCCCAATGGGCCGGCCCTCATTCGATTCATGCAGTGAAATTTTGGCTCGACGTTCAAGCCGGTCGGGCTCAGATGTCGTAGTACATCGAGAACTCGTAGGGATGCGGGCGCAAACGGATCGCATCCACCTCATTCTTACGCTTGTACTCGACCCACGTTTCGATGAGATCGTCGGTGAACACACCGCCGGCCTTAAGGAACGCGTTGTCAGCTTCGAGTGCATCGAGTGCTGCTTCGAGCGTGGCGGGAACCTGAGGAACCTTGGCCAGTTCTGCGGCCGGAAGGTCGTAGAGGTCCTTATCGACCGGAGCCGGAGGTTCGATGCGGTTCTGAATGCCGTCGAGTCCAGCGAGCATCATCGCCGAGAAGGCGAGGTACGGGTTGCTGGTTGAGTCGGGGCAACGGAACTCGATGCGCTTGGCCTTGGGGCTTTGCGATGCGAGCGGGATGCGGATCGACGCTGAACGGTTGCGCTGGCTGTACACAAGGTTCACCGGTGCTTCGTAACCCGGCACCAATCGCTTAAACGAGTTCGTCGTCGGGTTCGTGAAGGCGATGACCGCGTCGGCATGAGCGAGAAGACCACCGATGTACCAGCGTGCGATATCGGAGAGTCCCGCGTAACCGGCCTCGTCGTAGAACAGCGGAGAACCGGCGTTCCAGAGCGACTGGTGAGTGTGCATGCCCGAGCCGTTGTCCTGGAAGATCGGCTTCGGCATGAAGGTAAGCGACTTGCCGGCCTTCCACGCAACGTTCTTCAGCACGTACTTGAAGGTCATCAGCTGGTCAGCCATCTTCAAGAGGGTGTTGAACTTGATACCGATCTCGCCCTGACCACCAGAGGCGACCTCGTGGTGATGAAGTTCGGTCTCGATGCCGACGCCATGAAGGGCGAGAGTCATGTCACCGCGGAGGTCCTGATAGTGGTCCATCGGCGGAACCGGGAAATACCCCTGCTTGGTGCGGGGCTTGTAGGCGAGGTTCGGACCTTCGTCGGTGCCGGAGTTCCACTCACCTTCGACCGAGTCGACCATGTAGAACGAGCCGTTGGGCTGGGTGTCGAAACGAACGTCGTCAAACACGAAGAACTCAGCTTCGGGACCGAAGAACGCGGTATCGGCGATGCCAGTGGTCTTGAGGTACGCCTCGGCCTTGGTGGCGACGTAACGCGGATCGCGCGAGTAGCTCTCGTGCGTTACCGGATCGGCCACGTAACAGTGGATGACCGCGGTCTTGTGCTTCATGAACGGATCCATGTACACGGTGTTCGGATCGGTGATGAGCACCATGTCCGATTCTTGGATCTCCTGGAAACCACGAACCGATGAGCCGTCGAAACCATGGCCCTCGGTGAAGTGGTCCTCACTCAACACATGAGCCGGAATGGTCACATGCTGCATGATGCCGGGCAGGTCCGAGAAGCGGAGGTCGACGAACTCGCAGCCTTCGTCCTTCACCAGCTTCAGTACTTCTTCGGGAGTGCGTTCCTGCACGGTTCCTCCTGTGGGGGTGCGATCCGGTCTGATCCGGAACGCTGATCGATGGGACACTACCCCCGGCGCCGAGACGGGTCCTGAGGAGTGCCAAGGGCATGCTGTCAGCCCCGGTTTTCCCAACTGTTGCCCAATTGTGAACGGAACGTGAACTAGCGCCAAGGGTTCTAGGAACGGCCTTGGGGTCAGAGGGTCGGGCGTGGGACACTTGGACCATGGAACGACAGCAGGATTACGTGCTCAGGACCGTGGAGGAGCGTGGGGTTCGCCTCATCCGCCTCTGGTTTACCGATGTGCTCGGGCAGCTCAAGTCCGTGGCCATCTCGCCGGCCGAACTGGAGAATGCCTTCGAAGAGGGTCTCCACTTTGATGGCTCGGTCATCGACGGGTTCAGCCGAATCCAAGAATCCGACGTTCTGGCCAAACCCGATCCCAATACCTTCGAGATCCTGCCGTGGGGCAACGGTTCGGAGATTTCGGGACGGATGTTCTGCGACATCCTCAACCACGACGACACTCCCTTCGAGGGTGATCCCCGTCAGGTCCTGAAGCGCAACCTCGACAAAGCCCATGACCGAGGCTTTTCGTTCATGACTGCTCCCGAGATGGAGTTCTTCTATTTCGCCGAGGGCGACCCGAAGAAGCCGCTCGTGCCGCTCGATACCGGTTCCTATTTTGATCTCACGACCGCTGATGTCGCTAGCGATCTGCGCACACGCAC
>JBAXGZ010000008.1:0-44457 GCA_037139155.1 Actinomycetes bacterium
CGTTCTTCGCCAAAAGTTCCTGGGCGTAGTTCTCGCCAAGCATCGTGAGTCCTGCTGCGAGAGCAGCACGAGGCGCGTCGATGCCGAATCCCTTGGTGACAGCAACAATGCCGACCTCTCTCGCTGGCGACAATGCGCGCAAACGTTGCTGAAGTTCTTCGACCCGTTCGGTGACAGCGTGACTATCGACGGGATTGGTCATGTCTCCTCGATCCAGATCACCGTCGTCTGTCTTCCGCTCTCTGTTCGTGCGCGATAGGAGAACAACCCCTCATCGCATGCGGTGCAGCGACTGTCGTCGACAGCGATGACAACCGCAAGGCGATCAAGTTCCGAATGAACCGCTGCACGAACATCGAGAGCGGGACGACCGTCGGAGGTCTGCGAACGCACCAACTCGCCAAAGCGGGTACTGAGCCGATCGAGTTCCTCACTGCCGAACTCATAACACTCCGGTCCGATCGAAGGACCGATGAAGGCGTGAACCGGCGCCGTTGTTCGGGACCGAAGTGTGGTCACTCCTGACTCAATCACTCCCGCTTCGAGACCACGCCACCCTGCATGAATTGCCGCAATGACACCATCTTCGGACCACAACGCGATTGGCACGCAATCGGCGGTCTGCACACAGAGTGCGATATCGACTCGAGTCGTGACTGCGGCATCGGCCTGTGAACCAGCAACTGCATGCAGTTCGTCCGTGTCGAGAACGGCGTCGATGTCGACACACCGGCCTCCGTGCACCTGTTCGAACCACATCCACCGGCGATCGACAACCTGTCGACGGCGATCTTCCAGTTCGACTGAGGGCGAAGTTACGGCGAAGTCGCCATCAGATCGATCCGTACACCGGACGCGGATCGAACGCCCGTTGTCGAGCGCTCGATCGAAGAACCGCACCGTTGAGAAGACTCCGGTTACTGAAGGAACGACGGGACGTCGAAGTCTCCGTCGTCGTCGAGGTCATCGTCGGTAGAGAACACATCGCGAGCAATCGGACGGTCGTCGCGGGCCAAGCGACCGGGACGCACCTCACCATCCCAGCGGTCGAATCCGGCAGCGATGACGGTGACCCGCACTTCGTCGCCCATCTCGTCGTCGATGACCGTGCCAAAGATGATGTTGGCATCAACATGCGCAACGCTGTGAATGATCTCGGCGGCTTCGTTGACCTCGAACAGTCCAAGATCGCTTCCACCGGCGATGGTGAGCAGGATGCCGCGAGCTCCTTCGATGGAAGCTTCGAGCAGAGGCGAGGAAATTGCGGCTTTGGCCGCAGCCACGGCACGACCTTCGCCGGATCCGTAGCCAATGCCCATGAGCGCCGAACCGGCATCGCTCATGATCATCTTCACGTCGGCGAAGTCGGTGTTGATGAGACCCGGAGTGGTGATGAGATCGGTGATGCCCTGCACACCCTGAAGAAGGACCTCGTCGGCCATCTTGAACGCATTGAGCACCGAGGTCTTGTCGTTGGACACGGTGAGCAAACGGTCGTTGGGGATGACGATGAGGGTGTCGACCTTTTCCTTCAGCGTCTTGATGCCGGTATCGGCCTGAGTGGAACGACGCTTGCCCTCGAACCCGAAGGGGCGAGTCACAACACCGATGGTGAGGGCACCAAGGCTCTTCGCTACCTGAGCGATGACAGGAGCCGCACCGGTGCCGGTGCCACCACCCTTGCCGGCGGTGATGAACACCATGTCGGCACCCTTAAGGGCTTCCTCAATCTCGTCGATATGGGCTTCGGCTGCTGCCCGACCGATCTCGGGGTCGGAACCGGCGCCAAGACCCTTGGTGAGGTCTCGACCGATATCAAGCTTGACATCGGCATCGCTCATGAGGAGAGCCTGCGCGTCGGTGTTGACCGCAATGAACTCGACCCCCTTGAGGCCTGCGTCGATCATGCGATTGACGGCATTGACGCCACCGCCGCCGACGCCGACGACCTTGATCACCGCGAGGTAGTTCTGCGGACTGGCGGCCATGGGGAGCTCCTTCGAGAGACATGCAGGACAGGAAAACGAAAGCGAGAGAAACGACAAACAAGAACTGTGGCGAGGTTACTCGCCCATTGGGGCTATTTCGGGGTTCTCACCACCACAGGGGTTGAGGGATTGACCACATTGATGCTGGCGAGGTCTCGTTGATCGACCTGTCCCATCACGATCCGCAGGGAGTCCACCTTGGCGGAAAGGTCAGACGGCGGACCCATGACGACGGTCCCCTGTGGCCGCAGAGCGAGGCTGATCGAGCCATCCGCTGCCGTCGTAATGGACACCACCCGGCTTCGCATACCTGGAGTCAGCAACGAAGCCACCGTGAGCGCCCCAGAAGCACCTTCGACGACCGAACCAGATGGACCAGCTTCAACTCCGACGAGAACGATCTCGATGCCATCACCAGCCACATGAGGAGCGATCACCTTCCCTGATCGATCGACCAACATCGCCGCACCATTTGCGTCGATCGCCAATGCCACAGGAACCCGTTCGGTAACGGTGATGATGATGAGCCCGTCTAACTGACGAGTGACCGACGCGGTCTCGATGTAGGGCAACTGTCGAACTCGTGCGGCTGCCGCTCCGGCATCGACCTCAAGTAGCGGCGCGCCGGTGCGGAGTCCAGACACCGAAACGATCTCCTCAGCAGTGACCACCGTTGCTCCTTGGACGTCGATGCGATCAACGTCCAACAGCGGTGTGCGGGTGAGGAACCACGCACCGACGAGCACTGCAGCAATGATCGCCGCCGCGAGCCACCAGCGACCCCGACGCCGGCGCTTCTCGAACTCGACCGCATCGCGCCGCGCCGCTATTCGCGGATCGATCTCGGGTTCGGCCTTCACTTGTCCTGTATTTGCGCGAGCCATCAGTCAATGGCCTCGACCCGACGAGCACCGGCGGCAGCAGCTACCTCAGAGGTGAAACCGAGGAAATGAGTTTCGGCGTGAAGGTCGACTCCGGTGCGTTCAAGAACTCGTGCCCGCACGACGGCCATCAATTCGGCGACATCGTTTGCCGAACCGCCATCGTCGACCTGAATGAAGTTCGCATGTTTGGTCGAAACGTGAGCCGAACCAAGACGAAGTCCCTTTGCCCCGGCGTCATCGACAAGTCGGCCGGCCGAATCGGGGCGAGGGTTCACGAACACTGATCCGGCATTGGCTCCCCCGGGCTGATTTTCGCGACGCCAGCGGACGATCTCAGACAACTCCGCTTCGGCCTCGGCCCGATTCCCAATCTTGAGCGCGAGTTCCGCGCTCGTAACGATCAGTGCGCGATCAAGCGTGGAACTCCGGAATCCAAGCCCAAGATCACCGGCGGCCACGCGACTCACCTCGCCGCTCGCGAGGTCGACGACCATGACCGATACGAGCGACTCGACCATGTCTGATCCGTGGCCACCGGCATTCATACGGACTGCCCCGCCTATCGATCCCGGGACTCCCACCGCCCATTCAAATCCGCTCAGTCCTGCCGCGGCCGTCCGACGAGCGACGACCGGCAACGGGGTGCCACCACCGGCGTGGACAGTGGTGCCCGAAATCTCAATCGAGGAGAGGCCGTCTCCGAGAGTGATGACGATTCCTCCGAATCCCTCGTCGGCAACAAGGAGGTTCGATCCGCGACCGAGCACGGCGAAGTCGAGAGACGATTCGGCGATGACTCGACCAAGAAGAATGAGTTCTTCGGTTGTCTCTGCGCGCACGCGCAGGGCTGCGCGTCCCCCAACGCGGTAGGTCGTGAGTTCGCCGAGTCCGGCATCGCGCTCGACGCGAGCACCGAACTGTTGGCGAAGCGATTCGAAGATTTCGTCGAACGTCATCACGCATTCCTGCCTTCACGCAGGGCTTGGACCTCGTCGGCGAGAGCAGTGATGTCGCCGGCACCGAGAGTGAGGCAAAGATCGCCCGGCTGCAATTGATCGGCGACAGCACGCGCCAGCGCAGAGCGATCTTCGACATAGAGGACGGCCTGCTCAGGATGTGCGCGTGTCACCGCATCGACAATGAGTTGTCCAGTGACTCCCTCGCGTGGGGCTTCGCCGGCCGAGTAGATATCTGAGAGGATGAGTAGGTCAGCTGCGTCGAACGCGTCGGCGTACTCGTGCCAAAGCAACTGGGTACGGCTGAAGCGGTGAGGTTGGAAGACCACGACGACACGATTCCAGTCTCCGTCCCTTCCGGCCGAGATGGCGGCGACGATTTCGGTCGGAAGGTGGGCGTAATCGTCGACATAAGCGATTCCCCCGCTCATCCCGCGAGGTTCGAATCGACGGCGAACTCCCCCGAAACGCGAAAGGGCCGCAGCACAGTCGTCGAATGACACGCCGATCTGCAAGGCCAACGCGATAACGGCGCAGGCGTTAAGTGCATTGTGCACTCCGGGTATCGGCATAGCGATATGACCAAGCACCTCATCGCTGACGACGACATCGAAATCGACTCCACTGCGTGAACTGCGAAGCTCCTCGATTCGGACATCGGCATCGGCAGCCCGTCCATAGGTGATGGACGCGGTCGTTTTTGCAATCTTTGCGGTGATCGGATCGTCGGCGCACAGGACCACCGGCCCGCGCGTTGCTGCAATGAAACGTTCGAACGCCGATCGAAGGTTTTCGAGCGTGCCGTGATGTTCGAGGTGATCGGCTTCGATGTTTGTGACGATAAGCGCCTCGTGATCAATGGCGAATCCTGAGCCATCACTTTCATCGGCTTCAAGGACGAACCATTCCCCCTTCGACCATCGTGCGTTGGTGCCCAACTGGCTGATGTCGCCACCGATGAGAAAAGAAGGATCGCGGCCCGACTCGATCAGCACCAGGGCCAGCATCGATGACGTTGTGGTCTTCCCATGCGTTCCCGAGACGGCGATCGTTCTGCGTTCGCCAGCCATTGCAGGAAGCAACGCCGTTCGGCGAATTACTGGCAGGTTTCGGGAATGAGCGACAACGACCTCAAGGTTGTCCTCGGGAATCGCCGTGGACACAGCAACGAAGTCCACGTCGTCACCGATGTTGTCGGCGCCATGACCGACATGGACGACCACGCCTTCCTCGCGCAGACGGTCGAGCACTGCGGATTCGACCACATCGCTCCCCGATACCGAGTGCCCCATACCCACGAGTACCGAAGCGATCGCTGACATTCCCGGACCACCAACACCGACCACATGAATCGACCGGGGGGTCGAAAGAGTCGGTACCTCTTGGTTCTCATCGGCGGCGGGCATGACGCTCCACCAGTTCCGCAACCGCATCAGCCGCATCGGGTTGAGCCAATGTGTGCGCAGCGACACCCATTCGAACAAGACGTTCGGGATCGTCGAGAAGAGGTTCGATCTCGGCCAAGAGTCGATCACCAGTCAGGTCGGCATCAGGGATGAGGCGTGCGGCTCCCGCTCGGACGAGCGCCGCGGCGTTCGCGGTCTGGTGATCGCGAGGAGCTTGCGGGAGCGGAACAAGGATGGCTCCGACACCAGCTTCGGCCAGTTCAGCCACGGTCGTTCCCCCACCGCGTCCGATCAGAAGATCGGCAGCGGCAAGAACAGAATCCATATGGTCTTCGTAGCGCACCGCGACGTACTCAAGACCATCGGTCTCAGGAAGCGTGTCCTGTACTGACTCCCAGTCCCTCGAACCGATGACATGTCGGATCGACAGGTCGGTACGCGTCGAAAGCGCCGGTATCGCAGCGAAGATGGCCTCGTTTACCCGTCGGGAACCGAGAGACCCAGTGACCACAGCGACAAAAAGTCGCCCCGGTGTGACTCCGAGAGATTCGCGAGCACCGTCACGATCGCGAGCACGATCAATGGCCAAAACTTCGGCTCGAACGGGATTGCCGGTGACAACGCGTCGCGGAAGGTCGGTTTCAGCGAAGGGAACTGCGCATGCTTTGGCAAAGCGACCGGCCAAACGGTTCGCTGCTCCAGCACGCGCGTTCTGTTCCATGACAACGATCGGTACGCGCCACAGCACTGCGCCGATCGTGCACGCGACACTTGCGTATCCGCCCAAAACCAGAACGACCTCGGGGCGACGGCGGCGCACGATGCCAATCCCTTTGACCACAGCACGGATGAGTCCCCACACCGCGGCCACATTCTCGAATGTCAACCGACGTTGAATGCCGCGGCCAGGCAGCACCGTCAGGGTGAACCCCGCATCGGGCACGAGCGTGCGTTCGAGGCCTCGTTCGCTTCCGACGAAATGGATCGATGACACCGCATGCCCTCGTTCGACCAACGCGCGCGCAACAGCAAGACCTGGCAAAACATGCCCTGCAGTTCCACCGCCGGCCACGAGGGCATAGGTGGTGGAATCGGCAGTTGGCCGACCCGCCATCAGCGTTCCTGTCGGGCGATGTTCAAAAGGATGCCGGACGCCGCCATGGTGAAGATGAGCGATGAACCACCCGCCGAGACAAACGGCAGTGGGACTCCGGTGATGGGAAGAACTCCCACGCTGGCCCCGATGTTGATGAATGCCTGGATGAGGATCCAGGTTGTAATGCCGGTTGCCAGCAGCATTCCGAATCGATCGCGAGCATGCAACACCGTCCTGACTCCGAACAGAGCGAGGGCGAGGAACATTGCGATGATCAGCACAGAACCGACGAGGCCGAGTTCTTCACCGATGATGGCGTAGATGAAATCGGTATGAGCTTCGGGAAGGAATCCCCACTTCGCCCGTCCTTGCCCAAGTCCCGTTCCCAGAACACCACCGTTGGCAAAACCGATCTGACTTTGAATGGTCTGGAACCCGGTGTTCAGCGGATCGGCCCACGGGTCGCGAAAGGCCATCAGTCGACGGAACCGGTAGGGCTCGGTGAAGGCGAAGAGCGTTGCACCAGCGACGAGCAGTCCGGACAGAAGCGCTAGCGCCTTGCCGGGCACTCCGCCCACGAACAGCATCACCAAAACGATGGTGGCAAGGATGATGGTCGTGCCGAGGTTGGGCTGAAACATCAGTAACGCGGCGAAACCGCTGAAAACGATTGCTACTGGACGCAGCACCATCTTCCAGTCGTCGATCTGGCCGACGCGTCGAGTCATGGTGTCAGCGGCGTAGATGATGACGGCCAATTTCGCTAGTTCCGAGGGTTGCACGCGCAGCGGACCCAACTCAATCCAGCGTGACGCTCCATTGACGGAAACGCCGAGTACCGGAACAAGTACTGCGGTCATGAGCGCTGCGGTCACCACCAACAATGGCTTCATCGCGTTCGTGAGACGTTCGTATGAGATTCGGCTCATAGCGAACATGACCGCGCACCCAATCAGGAACCAAAGCACCTGAAGGCGGAACTGATACCACGACGACCCATATTGATAGAGCGAGGAGACCGAAGACGCCGAGAGGATCATCAACAGACCGAAAAGGTTGAGCGCAATGATGAGCGCCCACAAGAACTTGAAGTCTGTGGTGCGAGGCAATGGCTCGCGAGCCGAGCGCATTAAGCGCCCGATCGGAAAGCGCGTCGTGGAGGTCGTCGCCGCACTCATCATTGCTCCGCTGAAACAAAACCGGGAAGGCGACCGACTGCATCGGCAAACCGATCGCCTCGTTCACCGTAGGAAGAAAACCAATCGAAGGAAGTACAACCAGGCGAAAGCAGCACAACGTCGCCAGTCGTCGCCATCGATTCGGCAACGACGACAGCGTCATCAATCGACGTGGAGACAACTCGGACTTCGCACCTGCCCGCAAACGCGTCGGAGAATTCGGGTGCGGCCTCGCCGATCGCAACGAGCGCTCGAATCGGCGGAACATGCTCGGCCAACATCGAAAGATCTAGTCCCTTATTGCGCCCACCCGCGATGAGAACGATGGAGTCAAAGGCGGCAAGCGCCGTCTCGACCGCATGGGGTGTAGTCGCCTTTGAGTCGTCAAACCATCGGACTCCATTGACTTCGCCCACGAGTTGCACACGATGTCTCAGACCTCGAAACGATCGCAGAGTGTGGCGGATGCCATCGAGAGTGGCTCCCGCGGAGAGGGCGGCCAGCGATGCGGCGAGAGCGTTCGTGATGTCATGGGGAAATGATCGATGAAGTTCATCGACGGCCAGCAACGCGGTGCCATCGGGCAACCGAAGCACTCCGTCGACCACTGTGGCATCAGCGCCCGACCCCGCACCGCCAAATGTAAGCGTGGTCACGTTTGGATTGCGGTTGGCCAACACCACTGGATCAGACGCAGAAGCGATCGCAACACCGGTCTCGGGGTCGAGGTGGGACCAGATCGATGCCTTCGCCGCTTCGTAGCTCGCAAGAGATTCATGCGCATCAAGGTGGTCCGGCGCGAAATTCAGCCACACCGCCACCGAGGGTTGAAACCAACGCGTGGTTCCGAGTCGGAATGACGAAGCTTCGACGACGAAGACCTCAACGTCGGGTTCGGTGAGGGCCTCGACAAGCGGTGTCTCATTGTTGCCACAAGCAACTGCCCTCACACCCGAGGCAATCAACATCGCCGTTACCAACGTGGTGACAGTGGTCTTTCCATCGGTACCGGTGATTGCCACGATCGGGCGACGGTCCCAACGATCAGCCAGATCGAATTCGGATTCGATCGCCACGCCCGCCTCGTTTGCCACGGCGAAGATCGGGTGAAACTCAGGCACCCCGGGGCTGGGAACGACAAGGTCGCACCCAGCAACGAGGCGCGACAGTTCCTGCGGCGAAGGTGACTCAACAAGTCTCACTGCCATTGATGCTGCCTCAGCGCGAATCGCGTCGGTGGGATGCTCGTCGATTGCAACGACTTCGATACCTCGCGACTGCAGGGCTCGAGCAACAGCGCGCCCAGTGACCCCGAAACCGAAGACCAGCGCCGAACCAAGAGGGCTGCGCGTCGGCGCGTCCATCAGTCGATCACTCCGGGGAGCCGCACGAAATCGGCGTAGTACATGCCGAGAGCCACGGCAGTGAAGAGTCCGGCGACGATCCAGAGGCGGATGATGACGGTCGTCTCGGGCCAACCGTTGAGTTCGAAATGATGATGGAGGGGTGCCATCCGAAAGATTCGTCGGCCGAAGGCTTTATAGCTGCCGACCTGGAGCATCACCGAGACGGTCTCCATCACGAAGAGACCGCCGATAATCGGTAGGAGAAGAATGGTGTTGGTACTTAGCGAGAGTGCAGCGAGACCAGCGCCGATCGCTAGGGCGCCGGTATCTCCCATGAAGATCCGTGCCGGGGCGGCGTTCCACCAAAGGAATCCTGCGACCGCAGCCATCATCGACGCCGAAACCACTGCGGTATCGAGGAAGCTCTCATCGCCGTAGATCGAATTGTGGCGGAATCCCCAGAACGCGATGACGGTGTAGGCGGCAAAGCCGAAGATCGATGCACCTGCAGCGAGACCATCGAGTCCATCGGTGAGATTCACAGCGTTCGTCGTTGCGTAGAAGATGATTACCGCAAGAACGACCCATCCGATCCGACCGATTTCGATACCGGGGAAATCGAAACGAGTGAAAGACAACGATGTGGTCACGTTCGTGAAGGCCAACATCGACACCGAGTACGCCACAGCGACGACGAGAAGCCCAAGGGTCTTGGCGCGTTTGGTCAATCCAAGATTCCGCTCGCGGAAAACCTTGATTGAGTCATCAAGAAGTCCCACCGCTCCGGCGCCGATGATCGCAGCCATGCACAGCAACCCCCGACGCGTGAAGACCGCTCCGTTGAGATCGCTGACAAACCATCCCACTGCTGCGGCCGCTACGAACGCCACTCCCCCCATCGTCGGGGTACCGGCTTTGGTGATGTGACCCTGCGGTCCGTCCTCCCGGATCGGTTGTCCGATCCGACGACGTTCGAGCCACGAGATGAGGACGCGGGTTCCAAACAATGAGAGAGCAAGTGCGATTGCTGCAGCGATGAGGAGACGAATCATGCCTGAGCCTCCAGAGCCAGCCACTGTTCAGCAGCGACGACCCGATCGTCGAACTCCTCGACAGAGTCACCGAGGATCTGAACGGTTTCGTGACCTTTGCCGGCGATGAGCACGATGTCATTGTCCATCGCCGACCGTAGAGCCAGCGCGATGGCGGCTCGGCGGTCTGGTTCGACCGCCACCGTCGAGGCACGGGGACCATTGACTCGGCGAACACCTTCCATAATCGCTTCGAGGATCGAGTCAGTCGACTCCGAACGTGAATTGTCACCAGTGACGATGGCGATGTCGGCATTCCGGGCAGCGATCTCACCCATCAGTGGTCGCTTCGAGCGATCACGATCTCCACCACACCCAAAGACCACGATCACTCGGCCATTCACCAGATCATCGGCAGCCTTCAGCAACTGCTCGAGACCGTCGGGGGTGTGGGCGTAGTCGACCACGATCGCAAAAGGCTGCCCGGCATCGACGCGTTCGAAGCGTCCTTCGACCACTAAGGGCAAGGAAAGCCCCTCAGCAATCGTCGCATCATCGACACCAAGGGCTCGGGCCGCATGCGCAGCAGCGAGGGCATTACTGACATTGAAGGTGCCGCCGATGCTCAGGTTCACATCGTGTCCAGCCCAGCGGAACGTGGAACCATCAACCGAAAGTTGCAGTTGCTCAACCTCATCGAGCGAGTAGCCATCGGTCGACACCGTGGACGCATCCGCCAAGAGACGACCGTACGGACTGTCCAGATTCACGACCGCGAGATCGCAATGTGAGGAGTCGAACAAGCGAGCTTTCGTTTCGAAGTAGTCCTCCATCGAACCGTGATAGTCGAGGTGGTCGCGGCTCAGATTCGTAAAAACGGCGACCCGGAATTTCATCGAATCGATACGGTGCTGGTCAATGGCATGCGAGGAAACCTCCATCGCAACGACATCAACGCCATCGTCGCGCCACTGCGCCAAACGGCGCTGCAGGTCGGGTGACTCCGGCGTTGTCCTCGCTCCTGAAAGCGTCCCCAACACTTCAACTTTTCGCTGAGCGGCACGGAAAATGTTTTGCAGCATCCACGTCGTGGTGGTCTTCCCATTCGTTCCGGTGACACCGATCAGAAGAAGGTCATCGGCTGGGTGTGAGAAGCAGGACGCCGACGCGGCGGCCATGGCCACCCGGACCTCGGGCACGACGAGTTGTACTGCATCGATGTCCAGACGATGGTCGACCAGCAGCGCAGCCGCACCTGATTTCACGGCCTCAAGAGCGAATCGATGTCCATCGTCAATCGCCCCCCGAACGCAGCAGAAGAGGACACCGGGCTCGACGCGTCGCGAGTCGAACTGGACATCACTGATGTCGACCTCGAGCGCGTCGGGTCGATTCTCGATGCCAACGAGGTCGACGTCATTCAGTTCCGCAACGATCGTCGCCAAGCGCATACCTCACCTCACCGCGGCAGTTTTGCGAGCTGAGGTCGTCGTCGTTGTGTTCGGCGGCGGCGGAGTCGTCGTTGGAATCATCGAAGCCAACGCCTCGGGCGAACCAGCGGTAAGGGCACGAACCCGATCGCCTTCAGTGATCGTGGCCATTGTGGAGGACCCAGGAAGTCCAAGTTGGGACGTGACCGGGATTCCACCGAGCGAGACATCAGTCGCGGCAGGAGCAATGCCGAGTCGGTTGAGCGCGAACGCACCAAGTTTCGAGAAGACTGGTGCTGCGGTTGCTCCACCGGTGTAGTCGCCGCCCGGTTCATCGAGCATGACGTACACCGAAAGCGCTGGCTGCTGCGCCGGTACGAATCCGACAAACGTCGATTGATAGCGGATCACACCGAACTTGTCGTAGTAGCCGCCGCCCGGTTGAGGCTTCCGCGCTGTTCCGGTCTTACCGGCCACCGAGTAGCCGTTGATCGCTGCTAACTGACCCGTACCTTCGTTCACCACGTTGCGCATCATGATGTTGAGACTGTTCGCTGTAGCGGCAGTTACGGCGCGATGCGATTCACCTGCGGCAGTCGGGTGCTCAACACCATTGGCGTCGATGGTGGAGTCGACCAGTTTCGGCGCGATGTACACGCCTTGGTTGGCAATGGTGTTGTAAGCGAACAACATCTGCATCGGGGTCACGGAGATTCCCTGTCCGATTGCGATCGACGGGAGCGACGTGCCCGTGTACTTCGACGGAGTCAGTACCGCACCGGCAGTTTCATTCGGGAAGTTCAGTGAAGTCTTCGAACCCAAACCGAAGGCGCGTTGCGTGGCATAAAGCGCATCCTTGCCAAGCCCTTGGCCAATCTTGATACTTCCGATATTCGAGGAGTGAGTGAGGATCTGGGTCGTATCCCAATTGACTGCGCCGCGGCCTTCGGCCTCGCCGAACTCGGCGTCGTAGATACGAAGCGTCGGAGGCAGATCGAACCTCGTAGTAGGGCTGATCTGTCCTGCTTCAAGGGCTCCGGCAATCGTCACAACCTTCATGACCGAGCCAGGCTCGTACTGGGTGGTCACTGCTGAGTTGTTTGAACTGACGCGGACATTTCCGGTTTCGGGATCGAGAGACATGTCAGCAATTGCCAGCACTTCTCCGGTACCCGGCTTGCTCACAATGGCGATACCGCCCTTAGCTCCGGTGGCCTTGACCTGATCGCCGAGCAATCGCTCGGCCTCGAATTGGATCGACTGGTCAATGGTGAGTTTGAGATCGTCACCCTTGATCGCCGGGGTCATTGAGTGATCACCGACCGCGATCGTGTAGCCCTTGGGGCTTCGTTCGAGCGAGAGGCTTCCCGGAGTTCCCGTGAGCGCGTCGCCGAACTGCGACTCAAGACCAGAGATGCCGACATTGTCGACATCGACCGCACCGACGATCGATCGAGCGGAATCCCCCGCAGGAGCGAATCGCTCGCTCTCTTCGAGAAATGCGACGCCCGCAAGTCCAAGCGCCTCAACCTGATCGGCGACCTCGGCCGATACTCGTCGAGCGAGATACGCAAAGCGACCCTTCCCATTCATCTTCGACTCAACGAGAAGCGGATCGAGTCCGAGGATGGGAGCAAGAACGGCAGCCTCGGCTGCGGCATCGGTAACGAGTTTCGGATCAACGAAGATCGAACGACCAGGCCGCGAGATCACGAGCTCGGCGCCATTGCGATCGAGGATTGCTCCCCGATCAGCGGCGAGAACCTGCGTGGTGGTTCGCTGACCAGCGCCGTAGGAAACGTACCGATTGCGATCAATGACCTGAAGGTTGACGACTTTGATGAGGACAACAGCGAATAGAAGAACAATGAAAATGAGAACGAGAAGAGATCGCCGTCGTTGATTGCCGACCGCCGTTTTCACCATGACCGGTTTCGAACCGCGGCCGGAACTCGCGGGGTCAAAGACGCCCTGAAGTGAGGATCGGATCGCAGCGAACGTCGATGCCAACAGCGACTGGCTCAAGTCCGATGTCGATATCGAACGGCGTGTCGTCTGAGCATTGCCATACCCGAACTCATCACCGCGATTCGATCGGTTCAGAACCGGGCCGCGCGCGGAACTCCGAACCGGCTGGTGACGTTGATCGACTGGCCTGGACGTCGGAGCCGCAATGGAAGCGCGAGGAGCTGTCGTTCCTCTTCCTGCAGCATGACGAGCAGGACGTGTCGAGGTGTTCGCTCGCCGGCGCTCGCGCGGAAGATACTCAGGTGAGTTCCACGGGGCACTCTTCGGGGGCCGATCAACCGAGGGCGACTCAGGTCCAGAGGGTGGGTTCATCGCTTCGCCGTCGCTGGAGCGCCCGTTGTTTGGTTCGGAGATTTTGCGCTTGATACCTGACCGGATGTTGACGCGCTCGGCGATGCGGCTTTCGGAACTGTCACCGGCGTCACCGGCGGCATTTCGGCAGCGCGCGCATCATCGGTGACCTTGGGCTGCAGATACACAGGAGTCGGTGATGGAATCATCCCGAGCCGTGTCGTTGCCGCGGTTGTGATGTTCTGCGGGCTCTGCAGCTGCGCCAGTTCGATCCGAAGTTGTTCCGAAAGTGTTTCAGCCTCTGCGATGCGGGTGTTGACGCGATCAATATGCGCTTGCTCGGACACGATCATGGTCTGGGCACCGGCAATCGCAAACAGCATCACCACGACACCAACAACCGCGGCGATGAGTCCGAGACGTCGACGTTCCGGTGTTGTCCGATCGACAAGACGAAGGCGCGAACGCAGACCTTCGATCACCGACTCGTCCGGCGACCGAAGCGCGCCGGCGCGACGGCTTTCCGCAGCTACCCGCGCGCTGGTCACAGTCGCTCCGCAATCCGAAGGCGAGCACTCTCGGCTCGAGGATTTTGTTCACGTTCCAATAGACCAGCCGTGGTGCCACCTCGGCGGATGAGCCGAACGATTGACAGGGAGCCACATGCGCACGGGAGATTGGGCGGACATGTGCAACCACCTGATTCGGCGTCGCGCATCACCTTCTTCACGATCCGGTCCTCACCCGAGTGATAGGAAAGAACCACGAGGCGGCCGCCAGGAGCCATGACACCGAGGGCAGCCTCAAGGGCAATTGGCAGAACTCCCAACTCGTTGTTGACCTCGATGCGAAGTGCTTGGAACGTGCGCTTGGCCGGATGGCCACCCGTGCGTCGCGCTGGCGCCGGAATCGCATCACGAGTGATCTCGGCCAGTTGTGTGGTCGTCTCGACAGGACGAGCGGCGATGATGGCCCGGGCGATACGCCCGGCGAAGCGTTCGTCGCCGAACTCTCGCAGTACACGAGCGAGATCTCGCTCGTCGTACTCGTTGACGACCGTCAATGCACTCAACGAACGCGACGGATCCATTCGCATATCGAGTGGAGCGTCGAAGCGATAGCTAAATCCACGCTCGGCGCGATCGAACTGCGGAGAACTGACTCCGAGATCGAAGAGAGCGCCCACCACTGGTTGGTCGCCCAGTTCTTCATTGACGACCGTCGCAAGAGCATCGAACCGGGCCTGCACCGTGCGAGCCCGATCGCCGAAACCTTGCAGTCGTTCGCGCGCCGCGGCCAGAGCATCGGGATCCTGATCGATGCCGAGGATGGAAATGTGCCGATAGGCACTGAGCAATGCGGTCGCGTGGCCCGCGCCGCCGAGCGTCGCATCAATGATCCAACCAGCGGGAACCGAGGCGAAGGCGGCCACGATCTCGTCGAGCATCACTGGGCGATGATCGAATGAATCGCGGTTCTCAGCCATAGCGGTCACCTCTTGCTGCAGAGCCGGTAGGCGGAGCCGGGACCGGTCCTCAGCAGCCCCTCGGAACACGGGCGCCCGCCGGGATTTCTCCCCGGTCGGGCTCGATGGGAAGCGGGCGGAGTAGGGGCCTTCCATCGTGTGTTCCGAGAGACTGCTGAAAATCGGGCGACCAGCTCGGTCGCAGTAGAGGTCCTTTCGATCGGGAGTCAGGGACAGAGGGGACATGACACGGACTAGAGCCCCAACGACGTGACGGCCTGGGTGAGGCTGTCGTCGGCGAGTGAGGCTTGGTCGTTCCAACGACCGGCGTTCCAAATCTCGATACGACCGAAGGCACCAATGACGATGGCCTCCCGATCAAGGGATGCGAACTCCCGCAATCGCTGGGGAATGGTGATGCGACCCTGGGAATCGGGTCGGACCTCATGGGCATTGGCGGCAAAGGCACGCATGGATTCCTGCGAGGTCCCACCGGCACGAACTGCGTCCTGGAGGCGGTTGGCCATATCGGTGAATCCCTCTTCGGTCCACAGACCGAGGCACCGGTCGAGTTGGGACAGGAATCCCTTGTCGACCAACTGGGCGCGGAAGGTCGCGGGAAGGACCACTCGGCCCTTGTCATCGAGCGAATGCTCGAACGTCCCCACGAACATGGCTGGTCTCCTCCACCTTGGCTCCCCAAAGAGCCCCTCCGGGCTGACATCTTGCCCCACTTTCCCCCACTTCGCAAGTACATCCCTCCCCGATCCTCCAAAGGAGCGCTGCCCGTCCATGGCTGGACACCGTCGACCGCAGAGCAACAAACAGGCCCCCATATCGGGAGGCTTCGGGAGCGACGAAAGGTTCAGTCATCAGGATCGCCAACTGACGCCGCACGGGCGACGCCAGGGGCTAGGTGGGGTTGCGCGAAGCACAGTGGTTACTGGTCGCCTCACTTGACGGACCCCTTGAGTGAGGCGACCTCGCCAGAACGTGGAGTTCTTCGCAATGGCGTTAGATGACTACAGGATTCCAAGCGGGTCGTTGATTGATTTCGGGCTCATCAATCACGGTGGTTCTTCCGATGACATGGCCATGGCGGGCATCCCGACATTCATCCATGTGGCGACACAATCAATCCGCCGACGTTTCCCTCAGATCCGTTGCGCGAAGTAATTGGTGGTGGCGAATGCCTCGTCCATTTCACTGTAGGTGTCAATGGGATGGAGACCCTTGGGACCGAGGCGATACAAACGAAAGCCCGCCTCCCGAAAGAAATAGAAGAAGTCCTGGAAGTAGGTCCGAGAGTCAATATTGCTACCTCCAAACTCAAATTGGACGACCTCTACGGACTTCAGCACTTTCGTCGCCCCCTGGAGAACTGCCATCTCGTGTCCTTCCACATCGATCTTCAGCAGGACCGGATGAACGGGATTGACCTCCTGCCATGAGTCCAACGTCAGAACCCGGACCTCTTCCGACTGGCCAAACGCGATGCCGAAGTGCTCAAGACGACGCTTCGAAAGACTCGCCAATTCGCTCCCCGGAGCGTCGGACCACAACTGTGTCTTCCCGACATGGTCTCCCACGGCCGCGTTGACGAGATGAACTCCCAAATCGCCCGAGAACCGATTCGCCAAAAGCCCGAACGCATCGGTGCTCGGCTCAAAGCAATAGACCGCCGCGTCCGACGCTGCTGTTAGGAGTGCAGCCGTCCATGAGCCGACGTTTGCCCCGATATCGAGCGTGACTGGGCCTCGCCGAACCGCCGAAGGCAGAAGGCTTAGAGCAGCTTGCACCTCTGAAGAGACTGTCTCGACCCCCCATCCAATTCCCTGAGCTCTCCGACTTGCCGTTTCGAGTCGTCGCAGCGCTCGAATCGGCAGTGCGCGAAGGACACGATCAAAGAAGCTTGCCGTCGCGTTCAAAAACTGCTCGAGGCGCCGCTTCCATCGCCTCATCGACGTCACCCCTCTCATCAGCACTCGTTCTTCCCGCGCAGAGCGAAAATCATCGTTCGCACCTCATGACCAGAATGATGAGGGTAGGAGATGAAGCATTCTCGCTGCCTCCGCCGTTGGAGATCATGGACCTTTGTATCGTCAGTTCTCTTGGATGTCACTTGCAGGTCGAGACACGTCCGTGAAGCGCTTGGTCCCGGGGCTGAGGCGATGCTTGGCCAGAAAGTGCTGATTCGTAGGTCGGATCAGTCCTCCCGACCGAGGAGCGCCGTCGCAGCGGCGGACGCCTAGGGTCGGGCGACCATAGCGAGTTCCGGGGGGATCGGCATGCTGCTTGAGGGAAAGATCGCGGTCGTCACAGGAGCGGCCCGGGGCACCGGCGCTGCCATCTGTCGCCGATTCATTGACGAAGGGGCGACCGTCGTCGTCACCGACGTTCTGGTTGAGGAGGGTCGGGCCCGGGCCGAGAAGCTCGGGCCGCAGGCGTCCTTCGTCGAACTCGATGTCACCGACACAGCAGCGTGGTCATCCATGGTCGACGGTGTGATCGCTCGCCACGGACGTATCGATGTCCTCGTCAACAACGCCGGCATCCTCCACATCGGTTCAATCGCTGACACGTCGATGGAAACATTCCGACGAGTGATCGATGTCAACGCCTCCGGCGCTTTCGCCGGTATCGCCGCCGTTGCCCCGCATATGACAGCGGGCGAAGGGGGTTCGATCATCAACATTGCATCGATCGATGCGATGCACGGGATGAACGGTCTGAGCGCGTACACAGCGAGTAAGTGGGCAATGCGCGGTCTTACTCATGCGGCGGCAATCGAACTTGGGCGGTCCGGTATTCGAGTGAACACGGTGTGTCCGGCCGGTGGGAATCCCGTCATGTACGGACCATGGGCGACACAACTTGGCGAACTCGGCCCGGCGATCGGTTCGTATGCCAGCAATAGGGCCATTCCCCGAGAGGCGTCACCAGACGAGATCGCTCGTGTTGCACTCTTCCTCGCAAGCGATCTTGCGGCGATGGTGACCGGCGCCGACATACCCGTCGACGGGGGTCATCTCGCCGGCGATTACCTCGAAGGGTTCGACCGTCTTAAGGCCGACTCCTAAACCGACCTATGGCAGCGCGTCGATGAACGCGTCGCCCAGACGAGATGTGGCGTCATCGATCATCACGGGGAAGACCTTGACCTCGGCTACCAATGCGCCCGCTTTGGCGACGCCGGGAGCCAAGAGCTCTGCGTGACGCTCAGCATCCCATCGAAGGGGAACCGAACACTGAAAACGGGCACCGGCTCGGGTGCGTCGCTGCGAAATTCCGACCACCTTCGCACCGTCGACCGTCACTTCACCGGCAGCCAGTCCAGCAAAACACACCACCGGCGAAAGCGACGTGGTCACCATCGCACCACGGTGGACAACACCCTCGATACCCACTGTTTGCAACGCCATCGCCCACACGTCGCCCAGCCAATGCGAGGCGAGACTGACGTCATCGTTCCAAAGCGGGTCAGATCGACTGATCACGACATCGATCCAAAGTTGGGCGCTCGGGTCGAGCAGCACTGCTCCTCCCCCGCTCGGGCGATTGAAGACATCGACGTTGAGTCGTTTGGCGACTTCAAGATCGACATCGTCGATGGACTGCGTCGAACCAAGGGCCAGCGCCGAACCACTCACCTCGAGTAGCCGCACCGATCGCTGCGCTCCGGCGGGGACACCATGCCCGTGGAAGCCGCGAGCATCACCCTTTGCTCTCACAACATCCCAACGAGCCATCGGCGCAGGCTATCGACCAGCGATACGGTCACCGTCATGACTGTCTCCGACAATGGCCACCTCGCAGGACGAACCATCATCGTGACCGGAGCGGCGAGTGGCTTCGGCCGACTCGTCACCGATATCGCCTCAGAGCGCGGGGCCAACGTCCTCGCCGCCGACATTGATGGCGATGCCGTCGCCACCCTTGCTGCCGAACTCCGTGATCACGGAAGGTCCGTGCAATCGTGCGCAACCGATGTCACCAACCCGACCCAAACACACGCGATGGCGGCTGCTTGTGTCGACCTTTTCGGTGCAATTGATGTGCTCGTCAACAATGCCGGCATCATGCCGTTGGCGTTCTGGGCCGATCACGCAATAGCTGCCGAAGCCTGGAGTCGTTGTATTGATATCAACTTCAAAGGAGTCGTCAACGGCATCGCCGCGGTGCACGACCAAATGATCAAACAGGGCCGCGGCCAGGTCGTGAACATCTCTTCGATCTACGGCAACGTTCCCGTTGCGGGTTCGGCGATCTACACCGCAACGAAGGCAGCGGTGAACATTCTCTCGGACACATTGCGAATCGAATCGCAGGGCCGCATAAAGGTCACAACAGTCAGACCCACCGGTGTTCTCGGCACCAATCTCGGTTCATCAATCATCAACGGTGATGCGATGATCGGAATCCTCGGGCAAAACATGGAGTCGTTTCGCGAGAACGCCGCGAAGTTCATGACCCCCGGGGAATCCGCAGGCCTCACCGATCCAGACAACATTCATTACTGGTCTATTTCTCCGCAGGAACTCGCCGAACAAATCATCTACGTCATCGATCAACCGTGGGGTGTGTCGATCAGCGATATCACCGTGCGCGCGTCAGGCGACCAGTACCTGTCCTGACTGTCCAATGCTCCAATGCCCGCGCCCTGTTCGGCGTGAGCGTCAGGACGTCACTTCGGGCCAGGCCCGACACCAATGCAGATAGGTGATGAGATCCTCGGGTCGAGGATCACCGCCGGAACCGCCATAAGCGGTGACGAGACGGAACTTCATATAGGCAGGGTCGGGCAACGGAAGAAACGGAGCCCGCTTCCACCAGCCTCTGGGTGCAAGCCGAAATAACTGACGCAGCGCAGTTACCCACAATGACGGATGACGAAGAACAGCGAGCGCCCCGGCGAACATCCAGCGCGAGGAGGGTTGGTCAGCCACGAACGAATCCTACTGACGCAGCCCGCGCCAGCCGACGGCTGCAGCGCCGATGAGCGGTCCGTCAGCACCGAGACCACCGCGTCGGAGTTCGCAGCCCCTCGAGAAATCGAGGCGCGCGCGCCGTTCGATCTCGTCATTCGCCGCAACGAAGAATGGATCTCCAAAGCCGAGAGCGACCGAACCGGCAACGACGGCGAGTCGAAGATCGAGAAGATTCGCAACCGTCGCGACGGCCCGACCGACCAACCTTCCGGTTCGTTCGATGACCTCGGGCGATGCTTCGGCCGCGGGACGACCGGTGAACGCAGCTATTGCCGTCCCGGAAGCTTCAGCTTCAAGACAACCTCGAGCACCGCACCCGCACACTCGTCCTTCGGGCTCGACGCAAATGTGCCCGATATGACCAGCGTTCCCATCGGCGCCGTCAAGCAGTCGACCATCGAGCACGATGCCACCCCCGACCCCGGTGGAAACAACCATGGCCAGGTAATTCTCAATCCCTTGGGCCGCACCCAACCAACCTTCGCCAAGAGCGAGCGCCTTTGCGTCATTGTCAATGAAGGTCGGCAAACCCGTCGCTACCGAAAGACGTTCAAGGAGAGGGAAGGAACGCCACGCCGAGATGTTCACCGGCGAGACTTCGGCACCACCCCTGGTCATCGGTCCCCCGGTTCCGACCCCACACACAATCGGATCCGAGCCCGACGAACCGTTCACCTTCTCGATAAGGCCGACAATCACAGCGAACATTGCGTCGCCAGATCCTTGGGCAGGAGTAGCGGCCCGCTCTCGCGAAAGAATTGTTCCCTCGCGGTCGACTACGCCAACATCAATCTTGGTTCCGCCAATATCGATGGCGAGTGCTGCCGAACGAGACAGCGTCAATCCTCTTCCTCGCGCTGAAGGCGATCCTTCAGTCGCGAGCGAGTGTTGCCGAGGGCATCGCGGAAACCCGAGGCCTTGACCGACTGCGTCATCTGTTGCACTCCGACCTTGCCGAGCCGTCGGGCATTACGTTCCAGTGCGAGCGCTGAGAACAGCATGACGAGGAAGCCGGCAAAGGCCGCCACCGCCGATCCGGTGACATGCAACAACACCACCATGCCGACCAGTCCGACGAAGAAGCCCAAGATCGACCACTTGAGACCACGCGAGGCCGCGGTGTAGACGGTTGTGTCCGCGATGTCTCGAGCCAGACCGGGGTCGGTCTGATAGAGCTGCTGCTCAATCTCGCTGAGGATGCGTTGTTCGTCCTCGGAAAGCGGCACTACACCTGCTCCTTGTCGCACTTGGGATGTCTAGTCTCCCACGGAAGAACCCGTTTCACAACGGCAGGCCCGTAAAACGTCCTTGCACCGATGGTGAAAGGACGGCGATGAGCTCACTGAGACTCGGCATCAGGCCCCCACTGTTGGTTACCCCGCCGTTTACGACGCGGTCCGTCTGGGCCCACGACGATCGCCGGCCCAATGGCATCGTCTCCGAACCTCGCCCGGATCTCGTCGATAGCACGATCAGTCTCCTGCCATCCGGGTCCAGAGAGTGCCTCGTCGAAGGTCAACTGTCGTGACCCATCGGAACGAAGTCCACTCACCGACAATCCCAACAGCCGCACCCCCGGCGCCGGATCAACAAGATCAAGGAGTCGACGACCCGCATCGAGAATCGAACGCGAGTCGTCAACCGCTACTGCCAATGTTGTCGAACGAGTAATGGTGTTGAAATCGCCGAAGCGCACTTTCAACTGGACCGTCCGAGCAACAACCCCCTGTGATCGCAGTCGTGAGGCAACCGCGTCAGCGAATTGCACGAGTTCATGATCGAGGGTCGAACGAAGGTGATGATCACGAGCGAACGTTTCTTCGTGGCCTATCGATTTCATCGCGCGATCGGGTTCAACCGATCGGGCATCTCGACCGTTGGCCAGAGCATGAAGATGCTGTCCTTGGAAACGTCCTAGAGCAGCGGTGATGTTTTCCTCGGGAAGGTCCGCAAGATCAGCGATCGTGAGAACCCCGATCCGATGGAGCTTGGTCAGCGTGGCTGGCCCCACCCCCCAGAGCGCCTCAACGGGCAGGGGACGCAGGAATGACAGCGTGTCGTCGGGTTCTACAACAAAGACGCCGCTTCCGAACATTGGTCCGCCTTTCGATGCTTTCGGTTTCGCTGCTCCGGTCGCGAGTTTGGCGACGAACTTCGTGCTCGCCACCCCGACCGAACAGGTGAGTCCCTGCTCATCGAGCACGCGTTGGCGTATTGATCGAGCGATCGTCGGCGCGTCTCCAAGCAAACGACGCGCTCCGCTGACATCAAGGAATGCTTCGTCGAGAGAGAGCGGTTCAACAAGGGGGGTCACGTCTCTGAAAATCGCCATGACGTCGGCGCTCACTTCGGAATAGCGGTGATACCGACCGCGAAGGAACACCGCATGAGGACACAGACGTCGAGCCTGAACAGCCGACATGGCCGAATGCACGCCGAAGGCACGAGCCTCGTACGACGCTGCGGCAACCACTCCGCGTTCCCCATCACCGCCGACCACAACTGGCTTGCCCCTCAAGTCAGGTTGGTCAAGTAATTCCACCGAGACGAAGAAGGCATCCATGTCGACATGCAAAATGTTCGCGACAGGAACCGACTTGCTCACACTCGTGTGACCACCAGTGAGGATCGGTCGGATCCTTCGATGGCGTAGTCGAAGGATCGAGGATCATCCCAGCGATGCTGCAACCACTCCAACACCGGTTCGGCGACCCATGGTGCACCGTCATTCAGATGGATACCGCACTGCTCGGCATCAACCCATGCTGCGGCCTCGACAATGCCGTCGGGATCTTCAAACCGAAGATCGCCTTCCCAGGACTCGGCTCGCCACGCCTCAACACGAAGATTCCAACCCATGTCGGGAGCCGTTGCATTGATTTCGTACAACTTCCCCGACCATTTCGTCACAATGAGTCCGGTTTCCTCGGCAACTTCCCGACGAATTCCTTCGAGTACCGATTCGCCAGCATCAATCACTCCACCAGGAGGACTCCAGTCGAAGGATCCGTCACGACGACGATTGCGGACCAACAGCAAACCTGAAGGACCCTCGATCACTGCACCCCCGACGAGCCAGTTGCGCATAGATCAGCAGGCATCCGGAGGAAGGGGGCGACGCAGGATGCGATCGCGCACTGCCCACCAGGTGACGAGAAACAATGCCTCGAACACGATTCGCGATGACATTTTCGACGTGCCCCGCTCGCGGTCATTGAAGGTAATCGGGACCTCGACAATTCGACCACCGCGCCGGGCGACGTTGTAGGCCATCTCGATCTGAAATCCGTAGCCATCAGCCTTGACTAGATCGAGTGGGATCCGAGAGAGCATGGGGGCTCCATAACAGCGAAAACCAGCGGTGGCGTCACGCACCTGCAAACGCAATACAAGGGCGGCGTAGCGATTTCCGCCGCGAGACAACCATTCGCGGTGGCGAGGCCAATCGGGGATGTGTCCCCCCGGAACGTACCGAGAGCCAATGGCGAGATCAGCACCCGACTCGACGGCATTGACCAGCGACGGAAGCGCTGCAGGATCGTGTTGAAGATCAGAATCCATTTCGATCAACGCGTCGTAGCCGTTCGACAATCCATAGGAGAAGCCGGCGCGGTAGGCCGAACCGAGACCCGCTTTCGCTCCGCGACGAAGGACCGAGACATGACCGCCGTTCTCGGCTCCCCATCCGTCGGCGAGTTCCGCCGTTCCGTCGGGGCTGCCATCGTCGACCACCAGCACATCGGCGTGAGGGAGCGCTTCTTGGATGCGCTCAAGAACCTCGACGATGTTCTCTGCCTCGTTGTAGGTCGGCAGGATGACAAGTGGCTTCACCTCTCCAACTGTAGGAGCCGTCGTACCCTCCCGGGTGCGCAGTGCCATCTGCAGACCCATACGATGGGGGCAATGGCTTCCTCGACCACCGATCCATCAACCATGGGGTCCCCGAGTTCTGCCCTTCCGTCCGTCGGCGCCCGCGTCCTTGCCTTCGTGGCAATTCTCATTGGCGGAACCGCTGGCGGATTCATTGGTTTCGCCTTTGTCGACCTCCAAGTCTCTGGGGACTCCTCGTTCTGGGCCGGACTTGGAGCGCTGATCGGTGCAGTAGTGGCAGCTCTCGGCACGGCGGTGGTGGTGGTGCTCACCCTCAGAGCGATGGGTGAATGGAGCACGATTCGCGCCCGCGATGAAGCCGCCGCCGCAGCCGCGGCGAAATCCTCAGGTCCAACTCGCAACGTTCCGCGCGTTCGGTGACCGACTCCGGCGCCGCCGCGCTCCTCGACCTTGCGACCTTGATGGCAGCCGACGCTGCATCACTCATTGTTGAAGGTCTTTCGCGTGCCCGAACCACGGTTGATACAAAAACCACCGGTACCGACATGGTCACCGAAATGGACCGAGCCGCTGAGGCTCTCATCCTGGGTCGACTCGCCGACGTTCGTCCCGACGACGCCGTTCTCGGCGAAGAGGGAGCCGACCGATCGGGCACGACTGGGGTTCGGTGGATCGTTGATCCGATCGACGGCACCACTAACTACATCTACGGACATGCTGGTTTCGCCGTATCGATCGCGGCCGAGGTCGACGGAGTGATCGTGGCCGGCGTCGTGAATGACCCGCTCCATGGCGATGTCTTCACCGCTATCGGTGGAGCCGGAGCATTTCGTAACGGAACTCCGATTTCGGTCTCGACCGAGACCGACCTTGCGAGAGCACTCGTTGCCACCGGGTTCTCCTACGAGCCCGATCGGCGCCGACGTCAGGCGGGAGTGCTCGGGCACATCATCGGTTCGATTCGCGACATCCGGCGCATGGGTGCAGCCTCGGTCGACTTGTGTTCGGTCGCATGCGGACGAGTCGATGCCTATTACGAGCGAGGATTGCAACCCTGGGACCATGCGGCAGGCGCGCTTATCGCGACCGAAGCTGGGGCTCGCGTCGAAAATCTCACTGGCGGAGGGCCTGAGTTCGACTTCTGTCTTGCCGCTCCCCCGGCGATCTTCGATGCGCTTCGTGACCTGCTCATCGATGCCGATGCCGGCAATGCCTGACAACCGTCAATCGGGGTCAAAAGAGAAAACCTGACGGAGTGCTCGCCCATCGGTGACAATGGGTGGCCTATGGGAACTCGCATCCTGACCGTCGAGGACGATGAACGAATCCGCACCGCCGTTCGCCTCGCCCTTGAAGACGAGGGTTGGGAGGTCGAAGAAGCCGACACTGGCGAAGAGGCATTGCAGGCATTCACCCGTCAGCCGAGCGACGTGGTCCTTATCGACATCATGCTTCCCGGTATCGACGGGTTCGACGTCTGTCGATCGATTCGTCGGGTGAGCGATGTCCCCATCGTCATGGTCACCGCCCGCGCTGACACTCATGACGTTGTCGCTGGCCTCGAAGCCGGAGCCGACGACTACCTCACGAAGCCGTTCGCCCCGAAAGAGCTCTCGGCCCGCATCCGCGCCTTACTCCGTCGCGCTCGCACTATTGACCTCGCTCCAACTCATCTCCGGTTCGGCGATCTCGAAATCATCCCCGAAGAGGGAATCGTTCTGCGCGACAACGCCGAAGTGCACCTCACCAAAACCGAATTCCGACTTCTGGTCGAACTCGCTTCCGCACCTGGTCGCGTCTTCAGCCGAGAAGCCCTCTTGGAACGAGTCTGGGGCTACGGCTATTTCGGCGATGGGCGACTCGTCGATGTCCATGTGCGCCGACTGCGAATGAAAGTCGAAGTCGATCCTGCGAATCCGCGCCACGTCATGACTATTCGCGGTCTCGGCTACAAACTTCAGCAGTGACCAAACCCATTACCACCCGAACGCGCCGAAGGCGTCGTGCGCGAATCATCGCTCCGGTCCGTCGTAGGTTCGGACTTCGAACTCGACTCACGCTCACGTTTGCCCTCGGGGCTGCGCTTCTGTCGGCCGTTCTCGCCTTCGTCACCTTCGGCCTCACCCGACAGAACCTGATCGACCAGCGTCAGGATTCCTCGATGACACGGGCATTTGCCAACGCCGACCGATTGGCCACCGAACTCCCCTATTCCAGTGGTCCGGCCATGGTGACGAGAAGCCTCAATTCCCTTTCTCACCCCAACGACGCCAACGCTGTGCTTTCCAATAGCGGGCGCTGGTACGCCACCGAGCCTTCCGAGTTCTCGCAACAATCGATCCCCGAGGCGTTGCAAGTCATGGTCAAGGACGGCCAGGCGGCTCGTATGCGCACGCCGGTCAACGGAACGACGCAACTCATCGTCGGTGTCCCTGTCGTCGGCACTGACGCGTTCTACTTCGAGGGAATTCCTCTCACCGACCTACAGAACACTCTCGATGGCCTGGCGACGACACTTCTCATAGCGGCTGCGCTCACCACTATTGCCGGTGCGCTCATCGGATACTGGGCCAGTCGTCGAGTCTTCGCGCCGCTGCTCGACGTCGGCACCGCCGCCGGCGCAATCGCTGGTGGTCGCCTTGATACCCGTCTCCCCGAAGGCATCGATCCGGACCTCGATCTCATTTCTCGTCCGTTCAATGAGATGGCACAGGCTCTCGAAGATCGAATCGAACGCGACGCCCGATTCGCGTCAGAAGTCAGCCACGAATTGCGTTCTCCGCTCATGACGCTCGCCGCATCGGTCGAGGTACTTGAAAACACCCGAGATGATCTCCCCGAACGAGCGAGAACAGCGCTCGCTCTGCTTTCGGCCGACATCGATCGCCTCCAGCAACTTGTCGAAGATCTTCTCGAAATCTCACGGTTCGATGTAGGTGCGATCACATTGCATCTCGAAGAAGTTCTCGTCGCTGAACTGGTGTACCAATCGGTGAGTGTTCTCGGCGGTGGTGGCGTTCCGGTTATTCACGACGTCGACACCGACGAACTCGTCGTCCGCGTCGATAAACGGAGATTTGGTCGGGCGATCGCCAATCTCCTCGACAACGCCGAACGTTACGCCGGTGGCGCGACCGCCGTGACCATCGAACGAGTCGACGACAAAATCCAAATCGGAGTTGAAGACGCTGGTAACGGTGTACCGGAGGACGAGCGCGACATCATCTTCGACCGCTTCTCTCGAGGCAGTGAAGGCGGAAACCGTTCGAACGACACCGGGGTAGGGCTTGGCCTTGCGCTCGTCGATGAGCACATCCGATTGCACGGAGGCCGAGTATGGGTCGAGGACCGCCACGACGGTGACGTTGGCGCTCGATTCGTCGTCGAGCTCCCGCTTGTCGATCCGCCTGCAGCCGAGGACTCCGACGAGGAGACATCATGAAACTCCGCAGATTTCAGCGGACAATCGCTGCGATTGTTCTCGCCGGGCTCGGGCTCGTTATTGGCGCCTCATGCACCATCCCTGCCGAGGACCAGCCACAACCGATCAATCGGGAACAAACCACAACGTCTTTCGTCGAAACTCCCTAGCCCTCGGTTCGGTTCCTCGAACGACGCATTCAGATTGGAAGATCGCCAGTCGCGGTGCGCGTACTTCCATGATCTCGCCACGCTGCGATCGTTCGTTGGGCGATCCGCATCTGATGGATCTCATCAGCACCATCGGCGAATCGGGCCCAGCGCGCCTGCTGATACATATGAGCAAGCGGAGTATCGGTTGAGTAACCGAGCGCACCGTGGACCTGAATCGCGCGATCAATGATCCGGTTCAGTGAATTCGCCACGAAATGCTTGGCCATTGACACTTCAGCCGTGAAGTCCTCACCTCGATCGATCTTGTACGCGGCATGCAGCACCATCAATTTGCACTGATAGAGCTCCATTGCCGAATCAGCGATGAGCCACTGGACACCCTGCTTCTCGGCGAGGATCGAACCATGGGAAAAACGATTGAGAGATCGTTCGACCATCATGTCGAGGGCAACCTCGGCCTGAGCGATCCATCGCATGCAGTGAGCAAGGCGCGCCGGACCAAGTCGGTATTGCCCCAAGCGATGGCCCTGACCACGACCACCGAGCATCTGTGAGTCGTGCACTCGCAAGTCTTCGATGAGGATCTCTGAATGTCCCGTCGAACCGTGCATGGTTTCGATCTGACGAACTTCGTTCCACCCATCGGAGGGGATATCAACGATGAAGGCGGTGTTTGCCGCTTGCGGAAGATCAGGATCGTCCTCAGTGCGCGCGACAAGTATGGCGAAGCTGGCGCGGTGCGCGTTCGAGATGAACCACTTGTGGCCATTGATCACCCACTCCTCACCATCCTGTTCGGCATGCGTCTTGATCAAGGTCGGATCAGAACCCGCCACCTCGGGTTCGGTCATCGCGAAGCAGGACCACACTCGCCCCTCACAGAGCGGTCGAAGGTATTTTTCTTTTTGCTCGTCGCTTCCCCAATGTAAAAGCGTGTGCATATTGCCCTCGTCGGGCGCTTGGCAATTCAGAACCCACGGCCCTAGGCGGGTTCTTGCTGCTTCGGCCTGAACCATTGCCAGTTGCACGTGCCCCAAACCCATGCCGCCCCACTCAACAGGCATATGCGGAAGCCATAGACCGAGTTCTTGTGCCTGCCGGCGCAACTCGATGAGTTCGGCGACGTAGGCACGTCGGTCGGTCTCGGCAACACCGTCGGCCTCAAGGCGGCGTTCGGTGGGGGCCACAACGTCAGCGATGAAGCTGCGGACCTTCCCACGGATCTCTTCGAGTTCGGGTGACAGACTGAAGTCAATGCTCATGCCCGCAGTCTGCCGCGAATTGAGGCTCCAATGAGTGTTGTCGTTGCGATCGATGCCGGGACTACCGGGGTACGAGCGATTGCCTTCGACCAAGAAGGACTTCCCGTCTGCTCGGCGTACCGAGAATTCACCCAGTACTTCCCGAAACCGGGATGGGTTGAACACGATGCCGAGGAGATCTGGAATTCAGTCCAACTCGTGCTCGGTGAGGTCGGAACGGCACTTGCATCAACAGAAACGACCATCGCCGCGATCGGAATCACTGACCAACGCGAAACCATCGTGGCGTGGGACCGACGCACGGGACTGCCTCTGCACCGCGCCATCGTTTGGCAGGATCGCCGGACCGCAGATCATTGCGCTCGGCTCGAGGCCGAAGGCGCACTCCCCCTTATTCGTTCGGCCACAGGCCTCGTCCTCGATCCCTACTTTTCGGGAACAAAGGCCAACTGGCTCTTCACCGAAGGTGGTGTCGAACCGCGTGACTCCGTAGCGATCGGAACCATTGATTCGTGGCTCGTGTGGAAACTCACCGACGGCAGTGTCCATGTGACCGATGCGACGAATGCAAGCCGCACAATGCTGTTCGACATTCGCAGTGGCGCGTGGTCGGAGGAACTGTGCGAACTGCTTGGAGTTCCCCGCCACGTGCTCCCCGATGTCGTTGCCTCAAGCGCGCGTGTGGGTCTCACCGCATCAACGTGCGCGCTTGGCGGAGGCATTCCAATCAGTGGCATTGCTGGAGATCAACAGGCATCGCTTTTCGGTCAGGCGTGCTTCGAACCGGGAATGGCGAAGAACACCTACGGCACCGGCAGTTTCGTACTCATGAATGTTGGAACCACCTATCCGGAGCCGGTCGACGGACTTCTCACAACGATCGCGTGGTCGCTGCCCACGACCGGGGGCTCGACCGAACTCACCTACGCCTATGAGGGCGCCATCTTCGTCACTGGTTCCGGAGTGCAGTGGCTGCGCGACGGATTGCATCTCATCGAAAACTCGAATGAGGTCACTGCCCTCGCTTCATCAGTGGACTCGACCGATGGAGTCATTGTCGTTCCCGCGTTCACCGGCCTCGGGAGCCCTTGGTGGGATCCCTATGCGCGCGGAACGATCCTTGGGATCACGAGAGGCACCACCGGTGCCCATATTGCCCGCGCCATGCTTGAATCGATCGCGCTGCAGACGCGGGACGTCGTTGATGCCATGACCACTGCGGGTGGACTCAGCCTTCAGTCGCTCCGAGCCGACGGAGGAGCGGCGACTGACTTCGTGCTGCAGCTCCAGGCCGACCAGTTACGCGTTCCCATCCATCGTCCCGTCGTCGCCGACACGACCGCGTTGGGCGCGGCCTATCTCGCCGGCCTCGCCGAGGGAGTGTGGGGTTCAATCGCCGACATCACCCAAAACTGGGCGATCGACGTTGTCGTCGATCCTCGTGGTGACGCGGCCATCGCTGATGCACTGCACCAACAGTGGTTACGAGCAGTCGAGCGTTCTCGCGGATGGGCCGAGACCGAACCTTCTGAGTGAAAACTCTCAACCCTTTACCGAGGGGTGTTGGCTTCGAGCAGTGACAGTCAACTCTCGAAACCTCGTGTCGACGATCCGAGCCAGAGCGGCCGCTTGCCTCCGTTCACGAGCACGGAACGATTCTCCGTTCCGACCCATCACCAATGCTCGTCCCGCAGCCGGTAACGGAGCCCACACCATGTCGGAGGGTCCAATGTCGCCATCGGTCACTCGTGCCGAAGACTGACTGCCCGCGACAAACGCAGCAATCCACGCCGCCGCTGGAAACTCCCCGACTCCGGTGACGATTGAACCATCACCGAGGTGAAGGACAACTCCCCAGTTCGCGCCAACGGTTCGAACCGCGTGCACACAGAGTTCTTCGATCGCAGCCGAAGGGGTCGGCGCACCTACGAGAAGAGCAGCGGTCTCAAGTGCGTCGACCCGCGGATCATGCAGTGCTACTTCGGCAGATCGGATGCTCTCAATATCGACACCATCAACCTGATGGATCTCTGCGACCAGCAGTTCAACCAAGGACTCATCGGGAAGTTCAACGACGAGTTCATCGATGGCACGACCTGCACCGCGTTCGAGGATGTCGATACCAGTCACGTCACCACCAACCGCGCCGATGCGACTGGCAAGCGCGCCGAGTGCACCGGGGCGGTCAGGCATCCACACTCGAAGGATAAAGGTCTGAGCCATGACGCAAACCTACAAAACGAGGATGAACATCGTGTTTCGCCCTAGCGACGCCAGCGAGAACACCCGCTATTGAACCGTGATTGCGTCAGCCGTCGAGTCGGGTCAGCGCACGCCGAAGGTTGCGAACCGCCTGCTGGGTGCGTTGCTCATTTTCGATGAGAGCGAAACGAACGAATCCTTCTCCGCCCGGCCCAAAGCCAACGCCGGGAGAAACGGCCACGTTGGCCTCTTTCACCAGATAGGACGCAAACTCGATGGACTTCATGTCGCTGTACTGCTCGGGGATCGGGGCCCAAACGAACATCGTGCCCTTCGGCGGTTCGATGTCCCATCCGATGCGTTGCAGACCACCGCAGAGGTAGTCACGTCGAGACTGATAGATCTCGTTGACCTCTTTCGGGTAATCAGCAGCCTCATTCAGCGTCACTGTGGCCGCGATCTGGATCGGCTGGAAGGTGCCGTAATCGAGGTAACTCTTGAACTTGGCCAGCGCGGCGACGACATCAGCGCGACCAAGCAAGAATGCCATACGCCATCCGGCCATGGAGAACGATTTGGTCATCGAATACAACTCGACCGCAACCTCTTTGGCCCCTTCGGCCTGCAGGATCGAGGGAGGTCGATAGCCATCAAACCCGATGTCGGCGTAGGCGTTGTCGTGCACAACAACGACATCGCGTTCACGAGCGAAATCGACAACCTTCTGCATGAATTCGAGATCAACACATGTCGTGGTCGGATTGTGTGGGAAGGACATCACAATGACTCGCGGCTTTGGCCAGGAGTATTCCCACTGCTCACGGAGATTGTCGAAGAAGTCTTCTCCAGTACCGAGCGGCACCTCGCGGATATCGGCACCGGCAAACAACGGGCCGTAGATATGAATTGGATACGACGGCGATGGAACGAGAGCGGCATCGCCTGGCTGAAGGAGCGTCCACATGAGGTGAGAGAACCCCTCTTTGGCGCCGATCGTGCTGATGACTTCGGTTTCGGGATCAATCGTGACCCCAAAGCGATACTGGTAATAATCGGCGATCGCTTCGCGCAGTTTCGGAATACCCCGGCTCGCTGAATAACGATGATTGCGAGAGTTGTGCGCAGCCTCAGACAGTTTCTCAACGGCGATATCGGGCGACGGGAGGTCGGGATTACCGAAGCCGAGATCAATGACGTCCTCGCCTGCACGACGTGCCTCGATCTTCAGTGAGTCGATGATCGTGAACACATACGGCGGAAGCGAATTGATTCGGCGGAACTCCATCTCGGCGAGGTTAGTGGAGCAGCGCGGCGCCGATTGCACCGGCCGAGGGTCCTGACTGGGCAGGTTCAATTCGCGTTCGTGTGCGAGCCGAGCCCCCAAGCACCTGTTGAATGAACGCGGAACGGGTCCGATCAAGGTAGAGATCGACGACATCGACAAGCCCTCCGCCAATGACGAACAGATCGGGATCAAGCACATCGGCAAGGTTGGCAAGACCGCGCGCCAGCCACTCGGCGAACTCCGCCCAAACGCTGATCGCAGCCGCATCGCCGGCGCGAGCCATCTCGACGAGTGCTTCGGCGGTGATCGCTCGATCCGCAGTGTCAACATGCAGACCCTGCTGCTGGGCCAACCACACCACCCCGGTTCCAGAGGCGAATCGTTCCCAGCATCCATATCGACCGCAGACGCAGAGTGGCCCGGATGGATCGACACACATGTGACCCGGCTCACCGGCGAATCCATGAGCGCCGCGCCGAAGTGAACGATCAATGGCAATACCACCGCCGATGCCCGTTCCCAACGTCACCAGTACGACGTCGTCGACCTCCTTCGCCACACCGAACGACATCTCGGCCAAGAGCGCGCAGGTTGCGTCATTCTCAACCTGCACCGCAACACCGAGCGCCTCGGAAAGTGGGTCGCGAACAGGAACGTCGATCATGCATTTGAGATTGGGTGCAGCCCGAAGAACAGCGCGGTCCTCGACAAGTCCAGCAAGGCCTACGCCGAGGTGACCTTCGACGCGCATCTTTCCCGCAAGTTCGACGATGGCGTTCAGCACACCATCGGCGTCGCTTGGAGTCGGAATAATCGTTCGGGCGATGACCTCGGACGGACGCGATCGTTCGATCGCCACCGCCAACATCTTGGAACCGCCAACATCGATGCCCACCAACCGTTCAGTCACAGGCAAATGATTAGCCCATCCGCCGTTGCCATTCGGCATCGGTGAAAGGTCGCGCTTGGTGGGTTCGGTTCCCTTCGGTTGGGTTAGTAACGCAGAATCGCACCGATACGGCCGAGGACATCGAGATCTGCGTTTGCTTCGCAGGTAACGATCTGCGCGCCTTCAAGTAAAGCGGCATCGACGGCATCGCTCACGACATCGTCAATCCGTTCCATTTCCTTGCCATCCATCGGACATTTCGGCCCGCGAGAGGCGAGTGCACCACATGCGCAGATCCAACCCGATTCCGAGAAACCGTTCGAGACAAGAAGAGTTGCCACTCGCCGCTCGTTCAACGCTGTGAGCACCGGTGCCAAATCAGCAACACCCTTTGCTCCGGATCCGATCGCGTCACGGAGCTTGGCGACCATGGCGGTTTCATGTTCACGTTCCACCAATAATTCGATCGCTATCGCTGCCTTGGCTATGTCGGTTTCGCTCGCTGCGACCGGAACATGAATTCGAGGCGCCAGGCGATCCCGAAGGTAGGGATGGAGTTCGGGCTCAACGGCGGCATAGACCTCATCAGTGGCCCCGATGCTCAATCGGCCGAAACCTTTCTTCTGAAACAGTTCGAAGGCGGTGTCGGCCGAATGGCGAAGGTGTTGGTGCGCCAACTCGTCAATGTGATGTTGCTCGCGTTCTCGAGATCCTCGGCTGGCGTCATCTCGCCGGTCGTATTCCCGAGGGAGGGCTTCGAACAGTTCACTTCGTTCGACGACCTCTCCGAACTGAAAGACAAACAAGCGCGCTCGCTGACGATCGACAAGGAGCACTCCGAGCGGTTCAAGATCGTGGACAATTGCCTCGAGCGGACCAACTGCGGGTGATTGATTGGCCGAGAGTCGATTCGCAACCGGCACCGGTAACGCCACGACTTTCCAAAATCCCATTGATGCACAGGAGAACATTGCAAGGCCGCGAACACCATGACGGTCCAGCTGTGTCCGAACATGGTTCGTCATCGCAGCAAGATCTGCGTCGAAATCATTCCCCTCATGCGAGGCGAGGAAGCGTTTCGATAAGGATTCGAGTTCGAGTTGATAGTCCTTCGGCCGAATTTTCCGTCGACCGTCGACGTCGAGATAACAACTCAACACTGGAGCGTCAGCGCTCTTGAACCCCGCCAGTTCCTTGATCGATGCTTCGGTGATCACGGTCATGGAGCCTCCTCGGTTGTCGGACTGCTACAACCGATCGTAAGCCCGCTGCCAAGGTTTTGCTCAGAGATTTTCGTCGGTTCCGGTAAACCGTTTTGCAACATCACTGACTGCATCCGTTGTCATCTGCTGCACTTGTTGAGCGATCACCGACATCACTCCAACGACTCGCTCGGTTGCAGCCGGATCATCGAGCACCGCCTCGGCCGCATCAAGAAGTGAACGGCCAGCGGCGATGAGTTCTCGGGCCGCAGCACGCAGCGCGTCCTCATCGGGCGGCATCAGATCAACGATCAATCGTCATGGCTTGGACGCGGAGAGCCCTCGACCCGAGCCTTGAGTTCGCCAAGTGCAGTCTTGATAATGCGACCCTCGGCGCGGCGTTTCACGAATCCTGGAATCGGATACACGAGGTCAATCGCCAATTCGTAAATAACGTCAGTAGCGGCGCCGTCTTCAGCCGCGATCAATACGTACGCGCCGTCGAGTTCTCGGGGTAGATCACCCTCGACCAGCGCCCAACCAAGTCGGCTCGGAGCGGTGGAGTAGTCGTAGCGAAGCCGATAGGTCGTGCTGCGGCCCATGGCGGCAGCACGGAACTCGACGACGACGGCTCGGCCCTCATCGTCGGTCTCGACGACAGCAACTTCTTTCAGGTCACCGGCCCACTCCGGGTACGACGCAAAATCGACGAGAGTGGCGAAGCAACGATCCACTGGGGCTGCGATCCGTATCTGTTCTTTCGCCTGTTCGGACATGAGCTAACCCTACTCCTCGGTGTTCGTGGACTTCTTCGGGGCCGAGTCCCGATGCGAGCGACGCGCTGCATCGCGCCGGGCCGCCATTGTCGGCTCGGGTGCCCGTTCAGGGAAGGTTCCATACGCGGCCACCCAAAGACCGGTGAAGCCGAGTGCCCACATCGGCGCAAGCACCCCGAATGCCAAGGCGGTGTAGGGATGCACCGAAGCGACTGCGATCGACACCGCAACCTGAACCGCCAGCGATCCCATCAACGTTGCCTGAACTCGCTTTGGCGCACTTCCCGACGCGAAGAAGAGACCACCGATGCCAATTGCTTCAGTGCGACTGCGATCGACGGCGCGGAGAAACGCCAGTACGAAAACGATGATCCCGACGAAGAACTCAAAAAGCGAAATGGCGACGTATGCCGCGGTGAAGTCGTCTTGTCGGAGGGCGGCAGCGAGTCCAAGTACTGAGAACGCCACCGTCCCAATCAACGTGGCCCGAAGAATGCCGCGGCCAGCAGTCGGCGTCTCAACGACACCGGGCTGAGTGACCGACAGAGAATCCCCGCCGGCCTGCTCAGAGTTTGTCGGTGAGTTCGCCCCAGGGTTCATCGCAGTGGTCCGATCCTTTCCAGTTCCTCATGGAGCAATGCTGCCAGTCGATCGTGGGTGAACTCATGTTCAGCACGCCGTCGACCTGCTGTTCCGATACTCGCACGCAACACGTCATCACCCAACAACCGTTCGAGAGCAGCTGCGACGGCTTGGGCATCATTCGGAGGATCAAGAACGATGCCGGTGAGTTGATTGACAACCGCCTCGGCCGACCCTCCGCTCTGACCCGCGACAACCGGCACCGCGCAAGAAGAGGCCTCAAGGAAAACAATGCCGAATCCCTCCTGCTCAAGACCCATCCACCGTTCTCGGCAAAGCATGGCGAAAACATCGGCCGATGCCAACAACGGCGCGATCTCCGCATCGTCGACCCGGCCGAGGAAGCGCACCGGACTACCAAGCCGTCGCGCTCGCCGTTCGAGACGAGCACGATCTCGACCAGATCCGGCGATCGCGATCTGGAGCGTGGGCACACGCTTGACCAGCAGCGCTCCTGCCTCGAGAAGTGTGTCGAACCCCTTGCGGGGTACGAGTCGGCTGAGCCCGACGACGAGCGGCGCAGTCGAATCGAAGCCCATCCGAAGGCGAACCTCATCTCGTTCGGTGGATTCGAGGGGTGAGAATCGGTGCACGTCGACTCCCGGAGGAATAACGATCGTCGGAAGATCTCGGCCCGCACATCGGCGTGCCTCGGCCGCGGGATAACCGCCTGCTGCGATCACGACGCGTGCGCCGCGCAAGACGCGCCGAAGCACCGAACTCGCAACCGGAATGCGACCAGGAATGGTGACCTCGGCTCCGTGAAGCACAACCCCATAGGGACGTTCAAGATACGGACCAAGGATTCCGAGCGGAACCGCAGGGTCGAGGAGCACAAGGTCAACATCAAGTTCGGCAGCCAAACGATCGATCCGGCGCGCAAGGGCGCGGGTCGGCAGGAGAACTTTGGCTCGATCCCGTTCAATCCTGATCGGTTGGAGCGCATCGAAAGCTGATGCTCCCCGGTACGGGGTGGTGAGCACCGCAGTCGAATCCGGAGGAAGCCGGCGCCAAAGTTCCCAGAGGTAGTTCTGGATGCCGCCCACCTTCGGCGGGAAATCGTTTGTCACGAGGAGATGCTTCATGCGGTCGCGCCCGAATGATCGCTGCGAGGATCGTCGCGATGATCCTCGAGCCGATCTTCGAGCCGACGTTCTGCCCATTGCGCGTGCTCGCGCAGCATGTCGTCGTCGCTCTCAATAAACCGTCGAAGTTCGGCTCGACTCTCGGCATCGTTTGGATCTGCGGTATTGCCCAAAGCAATCAGCGCATTACGACGTAAATAGCGGGGATCACGACGAGGGATATACCAGCGGCCAAGTCGTTCAAGAAGTTCCTCGTCGGTGGCCCGCAGCATCCAAAACAGTTCGACCCATGCTCCTTCGGTAGCGACCTCTTCGCGACCTTGGGGACTGCGACGAGCTGGCGGGCATACCTCTTGACACTCATCGCATCCGTACACACGATCACCGAGCGCCTCGCGGTAGTCATGCGGGAAGGTGCCCTCGGCCTGCACAAGCCAGGCCAGACAACGTCGAGCATCGACGACCCCGGGGGCCACGATCGCTCCAGTCGGACAACCATCGAGACAACGGCGACAGGGTCCGCATCCGTCGGGGACAACCGAAGAAGGAACGAGGTCGGCATCGGTCACGATGGAACCAAGCACGACCCAACTGCCGTAGCCGGGAACAAGAAGGTTGGCGTTATGCCCGAACCATCCGAGTCCGGCTCGGTGGGCAGCGGCCCGATCGACGAGGGCATTGTCATCGAGGACGATTCGAGTCCTGTAACCGTCGGCTTCGAGAACGTCCGCGACCGCACGCAGTGCATCGCGCAGTTCCTGATAGTGGTCGGCGACCGCATAGCGAGCAACGCGACCCGCGGGACCCTCGAACGATGGATCAGAAAGCGAGCCGCCCGCATAACCCAGCGCGCCGACGACCAACGAACGCGCCCCGGACAAGATGCGGGCCGGATCAGTCGAACGAGCCGGGTCGCGATAGGTGAACGCCATTCCCCCGTGAAGACCCTCGGCTTTGCGCGACTCAAGGGTGTGGCGAGTGTCGTCGAAGGTCTCGACCGCAGCGACCCCGATGCCGACGAGCCCTGCCGCAAGAGCGGCCTCAGAGAGTTCATCGATGAGGCCCGGACGAGTCACCCCACCATTGTCACAGGTGGAGCGATCAACCCGTGCGGTGGCGGGGTTGCGATGGACGAACCGGGCGGTGGCGGAGTTCAGGTACCAAACCAGACTCGGCAAGGAGTTCGAGAGCTCGATACTCGTTGAGGTCGACCACGACGGCATCGCCCGGCTCTCGGGAGCAGATGAACGTAACGACACAGTCGCCACAGGCATCGGTGTGTTGCATGACGCAGGTGTCGCAATCGATGGTGAAGGAAGGGGAAGGAGTATCCATACCCACACACTGCCGACCGGGTGAGACAGTCCCCCGGTCTACGCTCTGCATCGTTCCAACGCACCGGGGGGTCGCTCCATGGAAGTTCCCGTCGCCACGCCGACAACACGCCAAAAGGTCATCGGCCGGCAGTACCGGACCGATCCGGACGGCACCAGGGTCTACTTGCGCCAATGCCCACTGTGCGAGTGCATGTGTGGCCTCGAGGTACATCTCGATGACGATGATCATGTGAAAGTCATCCGCCCCGACCGCGACGATGTGTGGTCGAAGGGGTTCATTTGTCCCAAGGGCACCACCCTTGGCCGGCTCCACGAGGATCCCGATCGCATCCGGGTTCCGATGATTCGCGAAGGTGACACCTGGCGGGAAGTTTCGTGGGACGAAGCGTTCGCAAAGTGCGAGGAACTTCTTCATGGCGTCCTCAAAGAGCACGGCATCGAATCAATGACCGCATTCATCGGCAATCCCGCTGGCCATTCCTTCAGCCTCAGCCGCTACGGGGCCTTGCTCATGGGGCAGGCCAAGTTTCCAATGATTTATTCGGCCGGCACCGTCGACCAGTGGCCCAAGAATGTTTCATCGGTCCTGATGTACGGAAATATGTGGAAGATCCCGACTGTCGATATCGCCCACACCGATTACTGGGTGATCATGGGCGGCAATCCGCAGGCATCGGGCGGCTCGCTTCTGGCCAGCCCCGATCAGCTCGCGCAGATTGATGGCATCAAAGCCCGAGGCGGACAGGTCATCGTCATCGACCCTCGCCGAACGATTACGGCTGATCACGCCAGCGAATGGCTTCCCATTGTTCCCGGCACCGACGCCGCATTCCTTCTTGCCATGTGCAACGTCATTTTCAGCGAAGGTCTGTTCAGCCTTGGCAATGTCGATGGGCTCGTCGAAGGTGTCGAACAGGTTCGCGAAGCGTGTGTTGAGTTCACTCCCGAACGAGTGGCCGAATTTTGTCGCATCCCCGCTGACACCATCCGTCGCATCGCTCGCGATCTTGCCAATGCAGAACGCGGCGGACTCTACGGCCGCATCGGTTTGTGCAACCAGGAATTCGGAACGCTGGCATCGTGGCTCGTCGACGTCGTCAACATCATCTCCGGCCAGTTCGACAAATTGGGCGGCATGCTTTTTGGGAATCCCGCGGCGAAACCCATCACTTGGGTGCCCGATACCAAGATCATGGGCGAACCCGAATTCGGCCGTTGGCATAGTCGTGTGCGCGGTGCACCCGAGATCCTTGGTCAGGTTCCGTGTTCATGTCTGGCCGAAGAAATCGCAACACCGGGCAAGGGTCAGATCAAAGCGCTTATCAACATCGCGGCGAACCCTGCTCTTTCCGTTCCCGACTCGCAGAATCTTGAAGACGCGCTGCCATTGCTCGATTGTTTGATCGCGATCGACTGTTACATGAACGAGACCACTCGTTTTGCTCATGTCATCCTCCCTGGACCGTCGCCGCTTGAGTCGCCGCATTTCGATGAACTCATGTGGGCATGGTCGATCGGAACGGCATCGAAGTGGAGCGACCAATTGTTCGACACAGGCGAGGACTACGTCCCCGAATGGGAGATCCTCGCTCGTCTTGGCTGGCTCTGCACCGGACAAAAAGACGCAGACTTTGATTTCGAAGCACTCGACGACGGCTGGTTCACCACCATGTGTCACATGTACGGGCGTGACCCGGAAACGACACTGCCGCTCTACGACCACGGCGGTCCCGAGCGCATGATCGACCTACAGCTGCGCATGGGTCCCTGGGGCGACCGCTACGGCGAAGACCCCGATGGCCTCAATCTTCAGAAGGTCAAAGATGCTGTCCACGGAGTCGATCTGGGCCCGATGGTGCCCAATCGTGCTGCCGAAGTCATCGGAACGCCCTCGGGCAAGATCGAACTCGCGCCCGAGTACATCCTTAGCGATCTGCCGCGATTGAAAAAGGCGCTTGACCGCGATCCCGATGCCTATGTGCTGGTAAGCCGTCGAAACATCAAGTCGAAAAACACGTGGATGCACAACATCAAGGTGTTGGTGAAGGCCGGTAACCGTTGCACGCTCATCGTGCATCCTGAGGATGCGTCCGACCTTGGTTTGACTGAAGGCGCAAATGCTCGCGTCACGAGTGAAGCCGGAACAATCGAAGTCCCGGTCGAAATCAGCGACGAAATGATGCGCGGCGTGGTGTCGCTGCCCCATGGTTGGGGCCACGACAAAGCCGGTACACGCCTCTCAGTTGCTCGTGAACATGCAGGCGTAAATTCAAACCTGCTTGCTCCCGGCCACTTCGTTGATCAGCTTTCCGGCAACCAAGCGGTCAATGGCATCCCTGTTGAGGTTGTCCCGGCGTAGCCTGCCGACGTGGACACTTGGATCTTCCTCGGGGTACTCGCCCTGGCAACATTTGGTGTCCTCGCGTTCTACGGGAAAGCCATCAGCGCTTGGGTTCCACCCGCCCACCGGATCGACATCGTCTCGCCACAGCACTTCGTCAATATGCGCGGCCGCGAGACTGAGTTTGATCTCGGCCGAGGGTGGCGCTCCACCGATGACCGCGGCGCGGCATGGCACTTGTGGTGGATACCTGAGTCCGGCGACCTCATCGGGCTACGCACCAGTGAATTGCCACCACCGCCATCGCTGCGATGGGCCGGAATGGCCTACGGCCGAAGCGTGCTTGACCCCGTAGGGATGAATCAATTCACCGGCATGAAAGTGCTGGGACGATTTGAACACCGCCCGTCGAAATCACTTTGCGAACAACTACGCACGCTGCCAAACGGACTCGATGTGTTGTGTGGCGGAACGGGCAACGAGCCCGACATCACCAACTAAGCGCGCTCACCGTCGAGAACGAACACGCGTAGACCGTTTGTGATTCACCCACAGCGGGGAAGACCACTGACTGCAGGGGGCTCCCCGAATCGATTCGTACGATCTCCGAACCGTTCGTGATGTCCCGGATGACGAACTGTTCCATCCATCGTTCATTGTCGTGATGGGCCGACAGAAATGCCCCCGACTGCGGATCGAGAATCATGTGAGATCCATGATTCTGTTCAACGCTCCAGCGCAATGACGTCGAGCCATCGGGTTCGATGTCGAACGCCGCAAGAACTCCATTGGCGCTGTCGAAGCCAACCGCAATCATGCGTCGCCCATCGATCAACGGTGGGTTTGCCACCATTCCGTTCGGCAGTCCGCAGATTTCGGTAAGCGAAACCTCGGCTGTGGAGAGATCGACTCGCACCAAGTGCAGCGGTGCCGGCGAAATGCCTTGACCTCGAAACGTTCCGACGTAGTTCTCGCTCCCGCCACCGTTGTCGAGGAACCATGCTGCGCCGAGAGCAATGACGGCATCCCACCCATAGGTCTGGCCGTCGATGGTGCGGTAACGGGGGGCGAAGCTTTCGTCGAGTACGACTGAGACTCCGTTCCACTGCAAGCGGAAAAGCGAATGTTCACCCACGACGTACACCGTGTCGCCGTCAGCGGAGAGACGCGCGATAGATGGCTCGGGAAGTTCGATGCGCGAAACGATTTCGAGAGTTGTGGGAGCGAGCACAAGAACTTCGCAGTTGTCAGCAACGAAAGAAGCGTCAGCACCGGGGAGACGACCTCCGAAGTCCTTCGTCACGATGTGTCCATCAGGAAGGACAACAAAGGAGTTGTAGGGACGATTGCGCGGAAGCTCCGCTGAGCGCTCTATTTCGAGATCGGCGGTGAGGCGATGAATGGTGCGACCAAAGACGACGATGAGTGATCCATCAGCGTGCGCGGCGATCCCGCCTGGCCATGCTGGCCCGCCAGCAAGTTCGTCGCGGCGGTTCAGCACCTCAAGCGTGCGCGGGTCGATGCGCTCGACCCAACTGGTTTGTTCGGCGACTCCCCCACCAACACTGTGACCAGTGAGGAACACTTCGCCGGTTCCTCGGCGAATCACCATCGTGGCGCCGTGTGCATCACGAGAGGTCACCGACGGTGAACCCGCAGCAATGCCAGCGAACGCGCCTTCACTCGATTGCACTCGCAAGGGGCCACCATCTTCTGCAGGCCATGAACTCGGCCAGTACCCGGTGTGGTGCACTGTGGCACTCACTGACGAGCCATACCGGCGCGTTGTGCTGCGGCTGCTTCGTCGGCCGATGCTGCCTTACGAGATTGCGCCAGTTCGATATCGACTCGATGCAGGGTTCCTTCGAAGGCGAACGCGTCGGAGTACCGGCGGCTGACCGGCAACCCGTGGTCGAATCCGATGCTGGAACCCATGCTCGAAATCACTCGCATGACGAAGGGGAACTCGACCCGGCCGCACTCCGTACCGTCAATAACGACCGAGGCGTGTCCGCCTTTGCCGGTGCGTTCAAATCGAACGCTGACGACCGAAGCGCCGACCGGAACCTCTCGGTCGGAGACGACTTCATAGTGATCACCAAAGACGTTGTAATCGAAGATGAGGTGGTCGTCTTGAACAAACACAGTGAGACCGCTATTGCCATTACCAAGCGCGTACAGCACGCCGCCTTGGCCACTCTCACGAGTGATCGTCGCGTCGAGCGTCCAACCACGAGCACCAAGTGCTGCAGAACTCTGTGAGGGAAGTGGCGCCATGGGAGGGAAATAGGAATAGCGACGATCGGGTCGGTGAGGCGAGTGCTCACCGAATCGCGCCCCAAACAACTCAACCCCGCGATCGTCGAGCGGAAGTACGCCGTAGGTTTCGGCCTCGGCCCACCATTGCTCAATCATCTTGGCAAGACGTTCGGGTTCGACCGACGCAAGGTCGTTGCACTCCGAGGAATCAACGTTGAGGTTGTAGAGCTCCCAAACATCGTCATCAAAGGGTGCGCCAGGCGTATGGCGAGTTACCGCTTTCCAGCCATTGTCGTACATGGCTCGATGCCCGAACATCTCGAAGTATTGAACACCGTGATTGGTCACGGCATCGGAGTTTCCAAACGTGTAGGTCATCGACTCGCCCGAGATTGGGGCCTGTTCGACACCGCGAAAAACCTCGGGAGCGTCGACGCCGATGATGTCGTAGATCGTTGGTGCGACGTCGGTGACGTAGTGGAACTGACTGCGGATTGCGCCGCCATCAGCAATGCCAGCGGGCCAATGCATGATGAATGGCACATGCACACCACCTTCGTGGGTGTTCTGCTTGTACCACTTGAATGGCGTGTTGCCCGCTTGCGCCCAACCCCACGGGTAATTCGCATGCGAATCCGGTCCACCAATTTCAGGAATTCGATCGACCGCTTCATCAGGTGTCTCGATCATGAAGTTGAAGAACTTCATCTCGTGAAGAACCCCGAACGGTCCGCCTTCCTGACTCGCCCCGTTGTCGGCCATGACGACGATCACGGTGTTCTCGAGTTGACCAAGCGCGTCGAGTTCATCGACCAAACGACCAATTTGCGCGTCGGTGTGCTCAAGGAATGCAGCGAACGCCTCCTGTAGTGCCAGTGCCAACTTCTTCTGGTTTTCGGGAAGGGACTCCCACGCCTCGACCCCAGGGTTGCGGGGAGCAAGTTGCGTGTCGGGCGCAATCAGGCCCTGTTCGATCTGCTTTGCGAACCAACGTTCGCGAGCGATATCCCAACCCTCGTCGTACTTGCCGCGGTGTCGGGCGAGGTACTCCGCAGGCGCCTGATGAGGTGCATGGGTCGCGCCGAATGCCAAGTAGGTGAAAAACGGTCGATCAGGTCGGATCGAGGTGGTGTCATGAATGAACTCAATGGCTTTGTCGACCAGATCTTCGCTGAGGTGATAGCCCTCGGCAGCAGTTGCTCGCGGATCGACTCGATGGTTGTCGTAGACCAGATCGGGAGCGAACTGATCGGTCTCTCCGTCGAGGAATCCATAGAAGCGATCGAAACCACGCTGCAGTGGCCACGCGTCATAAGGGCCTGCAGCAGACGCCTCGTCCATCGGACACAAATGCCATTTCCCAAGTGCGAACGTCGTGTAGCCGACGTCGCGAAGCACCTCGGCCATCGTCGTCACGTTCTCGGAAATCCGCCCGGTCATATGTGGATAGCCCGTGTTGAAGTTCGCAATGCTGCGCATGCCCACGGTGTGATGGTTCCGACCAGTGAGCAGCGCTGCGCGAGTCGGTGAGCACAACGGCGTCACATGGAAATTGGAAAACCGCAACCCGCCTTCGGCCAACTTGTCGATGTTTGGAGTCACCAGATCAGATCCGAAGCAATTCAGGTGCGAAAAGCCAAGATCATCGAACAAAATGACGACGAC
>JBAXGZ010000009.1:0-43418 GCA_037139155.1 Actinomycetes bacterium
GGCGATCCTGTTGGATTGTCAAAGGTCGGACGCGGGTTCATCGCTGGCTTGTTGCACCATGCACCCGAGATCACCGCCGTGACCAATCAGCTCGTGAACTCTTACAAACGCCTCATCGCTGGTTACGAGGCTCCCGTGTATGTCACGTGGGCCCGCAACAACCAGTCGGCGCTCGTGCGTGTACCGGTCACCAAGCGCGGCAAGCAGTCCTCCACCCGCATCGAGTACCGCTCCCCCGATCCTGCATGCAACCCGTATCTCGCCTACTCGGTCATGCTCGCTGCCGGACTCAAGGGCATCGAGAACGGCTACGAACTGCCACCCGAAGCGGCGGCAAATGTGTTCGAACTCACTCCTGAGGAACGAGCAGCCGAAGGTATTCGCCCGCTTCCGCAATCACTTTCCGAATCACTCGATGTCATGGAGAACTCCGAACTTGTTGCCGAGGCCCTCGGCGAGCACATCTTCGAATGGTTCTTGCGCAATAAACGGGCTGAGTGGGCTGACTACAAGGCGCAGGTCACGCAGTTCGAACTCGATCGGTACCTTCCGGCCTGGTGATGACGATGGAACCGATCCTGATCTTTCCTGATCCTCCACCGCCGGAACTGGCCCAGTCCCTCGACCTTTCGGGCTACCCGTGGAAGGCCGCAAGCGACGAACTTGCCGCGTCTCGCATCGAACCCGAAAACGGCTGGGGCGGCGCAATCGTCTGCGCGTACCTCGATCCGGAACGCGCGTTTGCTCTCTGTCGGTCTCTGCGGAAACGAGACGTTCCCCTCGAACCGTTGCTTCTCTTGGTGAATGGAACACAACTCGGCGATCTTGAACTGCGTGACGACCTCTTCGATGACTTCTGCCTCGCACCGTTCCACCCGCGCGAACTCGAAGCGCGTCTCAAGCATCTCTATTGGAACACTGGTGCTGGAACTCGTCCCGAATTAGTCGAATACGGCGAACTTGTCCTCAACCTTGAGACTTACCAGGCGGCGATCGGTGGCGCGCCACTTGATCTCACCTACATGGAATACGAACTGTTGAAGTTCCTCTCGTCGAACCCCGGCAAAGTGTTCACTCGCGAAACCTTGCTCAGTCGCGTGTGGGGATACGAGTACTACGGCGGCGCACGAACGGTTGATGTTCACATCCGCCGCCTGCGAGCCAAGCTCGGTGAGCATCACGCGAACCTGATCCAGACAGTTCGCAGTGTCGGCTACCGCTTCGGACAATCACGCTGGAATGCATGACGCACCGAACCAAGCGGTGATGACTTAGTGAAAACGAAATGAGCCGCCCCGAGGGGCGGCTCATTTACGAAACTCATGTGATTTCAGAGCGGACGAACGTCCTGTGCCTGATCACCCTTCGGGCCACTGGTGACCTCGAATTCGACGGCCTGGCCCTCTTCGAGTGAGCGATAACCCGAGCCGCTGATCGCGCTGTAATGCACGAACACGTCGGGACCTCCCTCACGTGAGATGAAGCCATAACCCTTTTCAGCGTTGAACCACTTGACGGTACCGGCAGCCATTCCGGGACCCCTTTCTGTCCTGCGGGGTCGGAACACCTTCCCAGCACCTTCTTAACGAATCGGCACGCTACTTCGCCCTCTGCGTCCGTGTCGACAAAAGTTGAGAGGTCCAGAAAAGCCGAACTTCTGGGGGATCTGCTCGAGCTGAGAACTCAGGATTCGGGGTAGGCGAGGGCTAAATCCTCGGTGCCGGCATAGGTCTGATCGACCTCGTCCTCGACACTCCAGCCCAACACGCCAGCCACGACCGACATCGTCATGAGGAACCCCACGGGGATTGCGATGACGAGTACAAGAACGATGATCACGGCGCCAATCATGGTCACATCCTACTTCGCGGCGGGCGACCAGGCCCATGCTTCGATCTCGACCAGAGCAAGACGGGGTAGTTCGGCCACCGCGAAAGCACTACGAGCGGGACGATGATCACCGAAACTCGCCATATAGGCCTCGTTCATCAGATCAAAGTCGCGCATGTGGCGAAGGAAGACCGTGGTCTTCACCACATCAGACAGCGATGCTCCCTCTGCTTCAAGCAGGGCCGCCATGTTGATCAGTGCCCGGGTTGTCTCTTCGGTGACACCGCCCACGATCATCTCGCCATCGACCAAGCCGAGTTGTCCGGAAATCACTAGGAAGTCTCCGGCGCGGACGATGGGGGTGTAGGGGCCGATCGGTGTGCTCATGGCGTCACTGTGTCACATGAGTATCAGCAACGATGCTTCGGCGAGTCGGCCACACCTCGGGCCACCCTTGCGCCGACCACACGGCTGCTGCAGTTGCTGCAAAAACGACATCGGAACCGTTCGCCGGCGGAGCATCGTCTTCATGAAGCGTCACCTCAACATGCGGCATGTCGGCTGAGCGGAGCACTCCGAACGAACGGATTGTGAGATCGCTAATGACACCGTCGGAATCGATCGACAGACCCTCACTCGTCACCCATCCCAGCGCCATGTGCACCGCACCGATGACATAGGAGCGAAGAACGATCGCGTCCAAAAGTTGCCCGCACCGAAGATCAACACCGATGGTGCCATCTATCCCGACAGTAACCGTGGCCGTGGCTCCTTCGATGCTTGTAACTGTTGCCGAACGCGCGCCAGCACGTTCAGTAGTGCCGTCGTGCTTCGCCGCAAGAGCTGCCAAAAGCAGTTGAGCTTCGACGACGCCGGCGCCGCGGATGTCCGCCGATGTTGGTGGCCCGACAACGTCAACTTCCTCAACGACAATGTCAGCAGCGACGCTTCGAATCGCGTCAGCAATTCCTTCGGTTCGAACAACCCTGATGATGCCAGTGCCGTCAGCGCGAATGCCGGCGGCGATCGGCGGTCGCTTCGGTCCGGTGCGGACCACATCTTCGCGAGACAACACCACACGGACAGCGCGGCCATGTTCGTCGGCGAGTTCCCTCGCCGTCCGACCAACAGTGGTCGAACGCTTGCCGCCGAACGCCCCGCCATTCGCAAGCGACGTGAAGGGCTCTCCCCCCGGCTCACACCACGACGCGTCAGTCTCGAGATAGGCCGGTTCGACCCAACCGGTTCGGAGGGTGAGCGCCCATTCGCCTTCGGGAAGCGCCAGCGGTGGTTCCGGTGACGTAGTGCCATGTCGACCCTGCACCTTCCCCGCCAGCGCGCGTGCTTCGGGCAGTGAACTGGCCACCACCCAGCCGCCATCGCCATCGGGGACGGCAACGAGTGCGTCGCGCGGAGCGGTGTCTTCAGCAAATCCCCCGCGGCCCAAAACGACATCGGCCGACACATGTTGGAGCGAATGTCCCTCAATGGTGGCGCGTCGTGATGCTGCGTCGAGATCTCGATCCTGGCCTCGGGCGTGTTCAGCAACAGACGCACCACTCACCACCAGCGACCACGCCTCGCGAATTGTTTGCCATCCGGTGCATCGACAGAGATGGGCAGCAAGCGCCCGATCGACGGCGTCGAGATCATCAGGCGCGGTGTTCTTGGAACGCAACCCTTCAAGTCGACACACGATGCCCGGTGTGCAGAACCCACACTGGCTGCCTCCCGTGGCCAACAACGCGTCAGACCATCGTTCACGATCCTGTTCGGTCAGTCCATCGACGGTCGTAATCACTCGGCCAGCGATACGACGAACCGGGGTAACGCAGGAAACGCGCGGTGCACCGTCGACCAACACTGTGCAACATCCGCATTGACCCTGCGGATTGCAACCCGCCTTCGGTGCACGCACTCCCAGTCGACCTCGTAATGCGGCCAACAACGACACGCCGTTATCGGGAACGCTCACCTCGTCGCCATCGACGACAAAGGAGATCTGCGCGGGTTCGGAAGAAACAGGATCAGTCATGGCATCACGATCGGTGATCGGAAAGAGGGCGCTACGCGACGACGACCGCCCGAAGGCGGTCGTCGGTCAGAAAGCGGGAATGAATTCAGCTGAAGGAGTTACCGCAACCGCAGGTCTTCTGCGCGTTGGGGTTGTCGATCGCGAAACCGGCACCCTGAAGGCCATCCTTGTAGTCAAGCGTCGCGCCGGTGAGGAGCTGAGCGCTGGAAGGATCGACGACAACCGGGACACCGAATTCGGTGTTCACAACGTCCTCAGAATCCTTCTCTGAATCGAAGAACATTTCGTAACTGAAGCCACTGCAGCCACCGGGGCGTACAGCAACGCGAAGCATGAGGTCGTCCTGACCTTCTTGAGCGATGAGTTCGGCGACCTTCGAAGAAGCGGTCTCGGTGAGCGTGATCACTGTTGTCCTCCGTGATTCTGCGGTGTGGGAAGAAAGGCTAGCGGAACCACCGCCAACATCCCACGTCTGGACGGGGAGAGTGGTCCTCCCCCCGGTAGATTTCAGGGCATGACAGCCCCAGCCACCAGCGAAGAGATCCTCACCTCGCTCCGTGGCGTCATCGATCCTGAACTCGGCGCCGACATCGTCGAACTGGGAATGGCCCGCTCAGCCACTGTTTCAGAGTCCGGAGCTGCGGTGGTCGTGGTGGCCCTGACCACTGCGGGCTGCCCGCTGAAGGCCCAGCTCAAGCGAGAGATCCTCACCCGCATCGAAGCGCTGCCAGGTATCACATCGGCATCCATCGATTGGGTCGAAATGGATACCGATCAGAAGGCCGCAGCCATGGCCGTCGCCCGCAAGCACGCGCAAACCAGCGCGGGACCCAATCGAGTTCCCCCGGGTGCTCGCGTGCTGGCAGTCGCATCGGGCAAGGGCGGAGTCGGCAAGTCGTCGGTGACGGCGAACCTCGCCGCCGCTCTCGCCGACCGTGGCTTCGCCGTGGGAGTCATTGATGCCGACATTTGGGGTTTCTCAATCCCGCGCATGCTCGGCATCGAGGGTCGACTCGAAGCAACCACCGGTCCCAACGAAGAACGAACGATCATTCCGAAATCGATTCCTATCGGAACGGGACGACTCGATGTCGTCTCGATGGGTCTTCTCGTCGATGACGAAACCGATGCGCTCATGTGGCGCGGACTCATCCTTAATCGCGCGGTGCAGCACTTCCTCGAAGATGTCTCGTGGGCCACAGACCTCGATTACATCGTGATCGATCTTCCGCCAGGAACGGGCGACGTACAAATGGGATTGGCCCGCATGCTTCCGCAGGCCGAGATGATCGTCGTGACGACTCCGGCAATTGGTGCGCAACGAGTCGCCACTCGTGCGGTAACTATGGCCCGCAAGAGTCACCTCCATGTTCTCGGTGTCATCGAAAACATGAGCGCCTTCACTTGCGAGCACGGTCACACGCACGCAGTGTTCGGTTCGGGTGGTGGCGCTGCACTCGCGGCCGACGAAGGCCTTCCGCTGCTCGGCGTCATTCCTCTCGAACCGGCGGTCTCTCTCGGCGGCGATACCGGTATGCCAATCGTGCTGAGCGAGGGAGAAGCCTCGGCTGCGATTCGCGCGATCTGCGATCTGCTTGTCAGCGAACTCGCCCCGCCGATTTCCATGAGTGGATGTTCTGCACGAATGCTCGATGCTGCTCTTGCCGCGCTCGACGCACAAGGCTGAGCGATCAACGAACCGTCAGACCGAGACTGCCAACTTGGCGGTGAAGTGAACGATTTCGGAGTCGGTCGACCACAACGCGATGTCGAGCACATCATCGGCTACTCGATACGCGATCGTTAGCGGAAGAGCGGCAACCACGACTGCGCGATCGATGGCATCACGAAATTCGACTTCAGCGCGCAGTGACTTTTCCGGATCGAGACTGATCACTTCACGCGCTCGAACTCGTTCGAGCGACTGCTCGACAACTTCCCAAGAGACAGCGTTATTCACGTGGTCGAGGACATCGAGGTCGGTGACGCGCGGCCACCACGGCATGGTGTGCACGCCCGCCTCGCCGGGAACCACCGGTTCGTGAACTTGTCGAGCAGTGACCTCGCGGCCACCGGAGGGTTCGGAGTAGGTGGCGACGAAGTCCTCCGGTAACGCCTTCGGACGACCGTTGAACGGGTCGAGGTGAACCCAGAGCGTCACTGCCTCCACCGATCCACCCCGGTTACCTGTAATCGAAACCCGACGCTCGGCCCAGCGAGAACCCATCCCCGAACAAAACGTCGCCAGTTCGAGATCTTCACCGTTACGGGGGGCTTGGCGTTGTTCGATCAGGGTCCGGCGCACGACCCAGGCTCGAGCCTCGAGGCTGCCGAGATCATCAGAATCATCGGTGGCAATGTCCTGCATGTAGCGAGCCATCCCATCGAGGCGGAGTCGGCCAGTCGGATCGACATCACCCAACCGAACCCTCCGATTTCGTCGAAAGACCCGGCCCGAAGACGGAATGGGGAGAACTCGAGATGCGCCGTTTTCGCGATCAGATCGACGGGTCGAACTCGGCTCTGCCTGTGATTCGACGTCTCCCATGCCTGTTGACGCTAGCCCCCGATCCCTTGGCAGAAACGGGATCGGGGCGATCTGAGGTAATTCAGTTGACGGCACCTACCTCGGCATGGTTCGGTGGAGTCCATGTTCACGTCCGCCTCCACACCGCGTTCTTCGGCCATCGCTGCCGTCATTTCGCCTGTGACCTCGCGCGCCAACGTGACCAATTCCGCCACTTGGTATGCCACCGGGACAACTGCGTTCGCGATTTTTGCGCACAAGCACCCGTCCCGGCGACCTCCGAGCTGACGCAGCACTGACTGCGAACATGCACTGAGGCCGCCGGGTTCCCCCGGCGGCCTTTCTTCATGTGCGGCCACATCCCTCACCCCAACACCACCGACCCATCCCATCCCTCAATCCACCCACCTGCACCACGGTGCACCCACGAAAGGAAAGAACCGATGCTCGCCGAGACGCTCGACGACATCTCACCGGCCGTCAGGGCCGACGCCGCCTGCAACGACCTCAACGCAACGTTGACCGGCGTCTACTTCTCCGAGGAGCTCGAGGACATCGCCATCGCCAAGTCGATCTGTTCGACCTGCCCGGTGATCGTCGAATGCCTCGAAGGGGCCATCGAGCGCCACGAGCCATGGGGCGTCTGGGGTGGACAGATGTTTGTCAACGGCAAGATCCTCGCCACCAAGCGCCGACGAGGCCGACCCCCGAAGTTGGCGCGGACCGAGGATGAACTGCCAAACATCCCTGTGCCGGTCCACCTTCAGTCCTGGTTGCGCTCGGCCTGACCACCACCTGCCCCAGCCGGGAGGGATCGCCGCCTATGGGCCGATCCCGCCTGCTGCGCCGGGTAGTCGGACCTGTCACCGATTCACTTTCGGTCGGTGATTGGGAGTGGTGCGGGGCTCCAAGTACGGTCGGCACTGCCTCTCGCAGTCGGATCTGACATGGAACCCGCACCGCTTCCTCCCCAACCCCGATCGGCCGTGCGTCGATATCTCCCGCTCATGGTTGCGGGGCTCGTCGTCGTGGGCTTCGCCCTCGCTCTTTTCGGGGCGTTCTCAGGCGATACGACGCCCACGTCCTCAGATATCACCAAGCTCGATCCGAACGCGACACAACCACCCGAGTTCGGCGATTTCAATGACGTCACCGGCACCAGATTGCCGAGATTGACCTACGTCTCGTTCGATGGATCGACCAGAGAACTCGTGACAGACGGACGACCGCTCCTGATCAACGTGTGGTCGTCAACGTGTGTGCCATGCGTAGCCGAGATGCCAGCCTTGGAAAAGGTGTGGCAGATGAGCAAAAACGACATCACGATCCTCGGACTGGATTACGTCGAACCAGTTGAACTGGGCCAAGCCATGGCCGCCCGCACCGGCGTCACCTATCCACTCGGCCGTGACACCAATGGATCGATCCTGCGGTCACTCGGTGGCAACGGACTCCCCTACACCGTGCTCGTCGGATCGAACGGCACGATCCTGGCCACCCATTCCGGGGCGCTTACCGAAGCACAGTTCGCGGAACTGGTGAAGACCGCGACGGGCAAGTGAGATGAACTCCGCGATCGCTTACGCATTTGGTGTCGGCATGGTGGCGACATTCAATCCGTGTGGGTTCGCGATGTTGCCCGCCTACCTGTCCTATTTCTTGGGGCTTGAGAACACACGAGGAACCGACGATCGCGCCGACGCCACCGTGCTGCGCGCACTCGCGGTCGGAGCATCAATGACCGCCGGATTCGTGGTCGTCTTCGGGGTACTCGGACTCGTGCTTGATCCGATCTTGTCATCTGTCATCGACAAGTTGCCGTGGCTCACCATCGTTCTCGGCGTAGTCCTCGTCGTGCTCGGCATCCGCCTGTTGATGGGGCGCGAGATCACTCTTCGATTGCCGAAGGTCTCAAGAGGTCCCGAAGGACGCGAGCTCGGATCGGTCTTCATCTTTGGTATCTCCTACGCGCTTGTTTCACTGAGTTGCACCCTGTCGCTTTTCATTGCCGCGATTTCAACCGTGATTGACCAGCAGAATTTTCTTGTCGGTATGGGAGCGTTCGTCGCCTACGCCCTCGGCATGGGACTGGTGCTGATCATCCTCACGCTCGCGATCGCCCTTGCCCGACAAGGGATCATTGGCAAAATGCGGGGGGTACTTCCCTACATCAACCGCATCTCCGGAGTCCTGCTCGTCCTCGCCGGTCTCTATGTCACCTATTACGGCTGGTACGAACTGCGTGTGTTGAACGGCAACACCTCCGGAGGCGGCATCGCCGGATGGATATTTGACCTCAATGGCCGGATCACGCAGTGGATCAACGAAACGGGACCCACACGCATCGGTCTCATTCTCGGACTCGTGATCGGCGTCATCGTTTTCGTTGCTCTTCTCAGCAGGGCCCGCACCGACGACCGATAACCTCGGCGCATGGAACTTCGAATCTTCGTCGAGCCCCAGCAGGGTGCGTCGTATCGTCAACAACTCGCCGTTGCTCAACTTGCCGAACAACTCGGCTTCGACGGTTTCTTCCGCTCCGATCATTACCTGCGCATGGGTGCTGGAGATCCATTGCCCGGCCCGACCGATTCATGGGTCACCCTGGGCGCAATAGCCCGAGAAACCAGCACCATTCGTCTCGGTACGTTGGTGGCTTCGGCAACATTCCGTCTGCCTGGCCAGTTAGCCGTTGCTGTTGCCCAGATCGACGACATGAGCGACGGACGGATGGAACTCGGTCTTGGTGCTGGTTGGTTCGACGATGAACACACTGCCTATGGCATTCCTTTCCCCACACTCGGGCAGCGCTTCGACATCCTCGCCGAACAACTCGAGATCATCACCGGCATGTGGAACACGCCGACCGATTCGCAGTATTCGTTCGAAGGTCAGTACCACGGCCTAGTTGGATGCCCCGCGATTCCCAAGCCCGTTCAGGCCGGAGGGCCGCCGATCATCATGGGTGGTTACGGACCCAAGCGCACACCGGCACTCGCCGCGCAGTACGCAAACGAGTTCAACCTTCCGTTCCCTCCCGTCGAGATCTATCGATCGACATGTGACAACGTGCGCGCTGCGTGTGAAGCGCGCGGACGTGATCCCGAATCGATGACCTATTCGGTAGCGCAGGTCCTTTGCGTCGGCGCCAACGACGCAGAAATCGCCCGGCGGTCCCAACGGATCGGACGCGAGGTCGACGAACTCATCCAAAACGGTGCTGCAGGATCACCGGCTCAGGTGCTGGACAAAATCGCGTCGTTTGCCGAAGCCGGTGCTACCCGCATGTACCTCCAGGTTCTCGACATGGACGACCTCGATCACATCCACCTGTTGGCCGAAGAGGTCATGAAGGTGCTTCCGTAACCGCGATCACTAACCGGTGAATGCAGGAACCACCGGACCGACTGGTATCGGTGCCAACACCTCGAGAAGACCAGACACGTTCATCTCGCCCCAACCGCTGGCCAGGTCGTAACCAGCGCGAGCTTGGCAACAGCCGACCGAATACAGGTCGTTGTCGCCCACGGTCACGTCGGTGAACACCTTCGCCCTCAACGCGGGATCGGTTGCGATCCGGTACAAATCGGGGGTCAACTGTTTCGGAATCTCGATTCCCCGAACGCGCATCGCCTGGCGAACCAGTCCGACCCCGGCGGCATAGAGCGGCGTCGAGAGACTCGTGCCACCGTCTCCCTCCCAACCCGGGTTCCCTGATCGATTCGCGTCGGGCACGAGCGTCAGGTACTTCGGGGTGCCAGCGAGCCCAGTGAGATCGGGAATCATTCGAAAATCGGATTCGACGCCGACGCCCGTCTGCCACGTCGGACGGGACACTCGGATACTTGTTCCTCCGCCACCGGCGGCGCAGGGACCCTTCCACACGTCGGCGACGCCATCGGGAGCGGAACCGGCAAACTGCGAACCACCGACTGCAGTGAGCCACTTCGAGGTCGTCGGATACTCCACAGCCAACTGCGTATTGGCCGTTGCGCATGATTCATGCCCGGCACAATCGGAGGATCCGGCGTCGCCAGCGCTCTTCATGAACCACACGCCCGCTTCGGCCAGCCGCTGAAGTTGCGCCTCGATCGTTGCCACCTCTTGCGGGGTGACCGACTCTTCACAGGTTCCGGTGCTCATCGAGATCACGTCGGGAATGAGCGTGCCGCGATCCATCTGATCAAGAAGATGGGTCAACGTGCTCTCGAATCGCGTGCCGAATGATCCGCCCGTCGGTTGCTGCAACACGTGGATGGTGCCCACGTCGGGAAGGAACTGGGCGAGCGTCTCGACATCGACGGTTGCCTCATTCCCTGCAGGAACATTCGAAGCTGGTGCTACCCATTGCGTCTCAACGCGTACACCAGGGAAATTTTGGCAGGAAAGAAATTGATCGATCAGGGGACGATCGATCGAGGTTGCTCCCTCGATCACGACGACAACGAGCCCCGAACCGGTGTAGCCGGCGGCATGAAGATCATCGATGCCGTAACGAACTGCGAGTTGATCACGAGTCAGACCCGCCGATGTCGCCATCCCGTCGCACGACGGAACCGTCATCGTCGTCACTGCGGAAACCGACTCATTACGCATGACGACAAGACTGCAAAAAAGCGCACTCACAATGATGATGAGCAACACGCGATCCCAACGGGGCACAAAGCACACAGCCTGAATATACGACGAAACGTCGTTCAAATCGCTCAGGGGCTGAGTCGTTCGACGCGCCATCCCGTCGGCTGTGAGGAGTCAGCGGTATACCGAAATCGATCATGAAGCCGTGAGGGCTGACCCTGCCAAAACTCGATCTCGCGCGGCAGTATTCGAAAACCACCCCAATGAGGTGGTCGGGGAACATCGGCGCCCTCAAAACGTTTCTCGGCATCAATCCAACGAGATTCAAGAACTGACCGATCAGCGAGAATCTCGCTCTGATGGGACGCCCAAGCGCCGGTCTGACTTCCGCGCGGTCGAGTACTGAAGTACTCGTCGCTTTCCGACTCGGTGACTCTTTCGACCGAACCGACGACGCGCACCTGTCGAGCAAGAATGTTCCAAGGAAAACAAATCGATGCCATTGGATGGTCTTGTAATTCACGGCCCTTCTGACTCGTGTAATTCGTGAAGAACACAAAGCCGTGATCGAATCCTTTGAGCAATACATGACGCGACGATGGCATTCCGTCAGAACCAACACTCGACACGATCATTGCGTGGGGTTCGTGCACATCAACATCGATCGCGAACTGGAACCACGCTTGGAACTGTGCCAACGGATCATCATTGAGATCGGCTCTTCGCAGTCCTCGGGCCTGGAGTTCAGCCCGAAGGGCATCGAGTTCGGGGGAGGCGCTCATAGGACCAGTCCACTCCCCAACTCCTCCGTGTGCCAACTCACTGCACTGGTAGCGTCGAGACGATGTCATCCCGATGGCGCCAGTTCATGGCACGACTCGCAGGAGGCGTGGGCGAACAGGCTCACCTCGCCCTTTGGCTGCTGCGTTGGGTCGTGCTGGGGATCGGAGTCGGGGTGGTCTCGGGCCTTGCATCGGCGGCATTACTCGTATCGCTGAACTGGGCGACCGACACCCGCACCGAAAACGGATGGTTGCTGTGGTTGCTGCCGATCGCCGGACTCACGATGGGATGCCTTTATCACTACACGGGGGGTCGAGCAGCGGAGGGCAACAACCTCATCATCGATGAAATCCACGAACCCGATGCCGGTGTGCCGCGACGCATGGCGCCTCTCATCTTCATCTCTACGTTGATGACCCAGTTGTTCGGTGGATCAGCCGGTCGTGAAGGCACTGGTATCCAGTTGTCAGTGAGTTTGAGTGACGGTCTCGCGCGCATGCTGCCGATCTCACGCGACGAACGCCGCATCCTCATGATCGCAGCGATGTCGGCAGGTTTCGGCGCAGTGTTCGGTGTGCCGATTGCCGGAGCCGTCTTCGGTCTCGAGGTACAAAGCATCGGACGGATTCGCTACGAAGCGCTTATTCCTTCTCTCACCGGCGCACTTGTTGGAGACCTTGTGGTGCGCGGCCTTGGCGTTCATCACACACCGACACCAGAACTCGCATCAGTCGGCATGGAGGTTGGGCCCTTACTGAAGGTGGCGCTGATGGGGCTCGTCTTCGGTGTGGTCGGTGCCGCGTTCATCGTCGCCACTCGATCGATCAAGGCCCTCGGCGCTGCATTCATTTCGTGGCCACCAGCGCGACCACTCGTCGGTGGCGTTGTCATCATCGCTCTCACCCTTGCCGTCGGCACCCGCCAGTACCTCGGTCTTTCCATCCCACTCGCAACCAGTGCCCTCGACGGGAACGAGACGGGCGGCTGGGTATTTGCTCTCAAATTGCTCTTCACTGCCGTCACCCTTGGGTTGGGTTTTTACGGTGGCGAAGTCACGCCCTTACTCGTGATTGGCGCAACCCTCGGTGCCGCAATGGCACCAGTGCTCGGCCTCCCCATCGCCCTCGGTGCTGCAGTTGGCTATGTCGCCGTCTTCGCTGGCGCGGCCAATGTTCCCCTGGCCTGTTCAATCATGGCCGTAGAACTTTTTGGCGGGCACGCTCTCGTTCCCGCAACCCTCGCCTGTGTCGTCGCGTACGTTTTCAGTTCGCACCACAGCATTTACGGGTCGCAGCGGCTTGCGGTTGCGAAAGGCCGTTGGCGCGGAACGTTAGGAGGACGCCTACGCGACGCAGGGCCAAGTACTGCCGGCTGAGCAATCAGCCGATCGACGTAGCGCCGCGCATGTACGGCTGCAGTACTTCCGGAATTCGCACAGTGCCATCGGGTTGGCGATGGGTCTCGACCACCGCGGCCCAAACGCGAGGAACTGCGAGTGCCGAACCATTCAACGTGTGCGCGATTTCGCTGCCTTTTTCGCCGTCAACCTTGTAACGAATATTCGCTCGGCGCGCCTGGTAATCGGTGAACCACGACACCGATGACACTTCGAGCCACTGATCGACACCCGGCGCATAGACCTCGATGTCGAATGTTCGTGCCGATGAGTTCCCAATGTCGCCAGTGCAGAGATCGAGCACTCGGTAGGTGAGACCCAGTGCCGCGATGAGACTCTCGGCACGGGCGAGAAGCTCCTCGTGAAGTGCAGGAGCCTGCTCGGGTGTTGAGTAGGCGAGGATCTCGACCTTGTCGAACTCGTGCACTCGCAGAAGTCCGCGAGTGTCGCGTCCGGCCGAACCCGCCTCACGACGGAAACACGCGGTTTGGGCCATGAGCCGCATGGGCAGATCGGCGCCGCGAAGGATTTCGTCGCGAGCAAGAGAGGTAAGCGGAACCTCAGCAGTAGGGATCGCCCAAAGATCGTCGCGTTCAAGGTGATAGGCGTCGTCAATGAACTTCGGAAGGTGACCAGTGCTCACCATCGTGTCGGTAAGCACAACCGTAGGAGGACGAATTTCTTCGAACGCATCAGCGTTGCGGTCAAGGGCAACCTGACACAGCGCACGCGAAAGGGTTGCGCCCTGCCCACGGAACATCGTGAACATCGCCCCTGACATTTTCACCGCACGTTCGAGATCGAGGATCCCGAGTTCGGTTCCGATATCCCAGTGAGGGACTCTCTGGTGCTCGGCCCACGCAGACGAATCATCGCCCACACCGATGCGTTTGATTTCGATGTTGTCGGCCTCGCTCGCGCCATCGGGGCAATCGGGCGAGGGCAGATTCGGGATGTGCAAGAGGAACGTGCGGATCTGCGCGGCGACCTCCTCAGCAGCCGTCGCGACCTCTCGCTCTTGCTCGCCGAGCTGGCGACTGCGTTCCTGAAGGCTCTCGGCGCCGGCAACGTCTCCGTCGCGCCGCAGCTGTCCGACCTGTTTCGAAAGATCATTGATCTGGGCTCGGAGATCGTCACGTTCGCCGGAGATGCGACGGCTCTTCTCGTCGAGTTCGGCGACCTGAGCAAGATCACGCAGGGCGCTTTCATCGCCCCGACGGGCGAGTGAGGCCCGAACAGCCTCGTAGTCAGAGCGGATTCGGCGTACGTCGATCACGGTGCTGAACCGTAGTCGTCGGCCCGGTAGCGTCCGGTCGTGGTTTCTCCGCTGTCACATCCCGCGATCGAAGTCGACGAACTCACGATCCGCTACGGCGACCGCATCGCAGTGAGCGGCCTGTCCTTTCAGGCGATGCCCGGGCAGATCACTGCCCTTCTCGGACCCAACGGGGCGGGAAAAACTTCAACGGTTGAGACGCTCGAGGGCTATCGCCGACCGACTGCCGGATCGGTCAAGGTCCTCGGTCTTGATCCTGTGACCGATCATCGACTGCTCGTGCCCCGAATCGGCGTGATGCTGCAGTCCGGCGGGGTGGCCACAGGAATGCGGCCCGGTGAGGCACTCCGCCTCTTCGCCTCGTACTACGAGAACCCAATCGACCCCGAAGAATTGCTCGACCTTGTCGGCCTCTCTGATCATCGCTCCTCCACCTGGCGATCACTATCCGGTGGAGAGCAGCAGCGTTTGTCGTTGGCCCTAGCGTTGGTCGGCCGGCCCGATGTCGCGTTCCTCGATGAACCCACTGCAGGGATTGACCCCAGTGGTCGACAAGTGATCCGCCGAGTGATCGCTGAACTGCGTGATCGCGGTGTTGCGGTGTTGCTCACGACCCACGATCTCGAAGAGGCCGAGAAACTCGCCGACCATGTCGTGATCATCGACCACGGTGTGGTGCTTGCCGATGGAACCCCAACCGAACTTATGCGGGCATCTTCGGGTGACGAGGTTCGGTTCGGCGCGCCATCGGGGCTCGACGTTGCATCACTCGGTGAACGTATCGGCGCATTCGTGACCGAAACATCACCGGGTGAATATGTAGTTGCGGCTGCTGCGACCCCGGTAATGGTCGCAGCGATCACCGCATGGTTAGCCGAGATGAATTTTCCGCTGGCCGATCTTCGTGCTGGGCGTCAACGCCTTGAAGATGTCTTTCTTCGCCTCACCCAAGACGCACCGACTCCCGAACAGGAACCCACTTCCTCTCGGCGGCGGAGGTCTCGTCGATGAAGGCGCTCTTGGCCCAAACCCGTTCGGAACTCACATTGAGTCTCCGCAATGGCGAGCAGTTACTCGTCAACATTGCTATCCCTCTTTTGCTTCTCATTTTCTTCTCTGCGGTGAAAGTGCTTCCGATCCCCGATGGTGTGGAATCACGGGTCGACTTCCTTACCCCGGGCATCATTGCGCTCGCGGTGATGTCGAACGCCATGGTGGCACTCGCCATCGGCACCGGATTCGAACGCCACTACAAGGTGCTCAAACGGCTTGGTGCCACGCCGCTTGGTCGCGGTCGCTGGGTGCTGGCGAAGATCGGCATGGTAAAGATTCTCCTCATCGTGCAGATCGCCCTCATCGTGATCGCCGCGTTCCTTCTCGGTTGGAATCCTGGTGGGAACCCGTGGCTAGCGATTCCCGCTGTCATCCTCGGCGCCTTCGCCTTCGGCGGTATCGGCCTTCTCATGGCCGGCACTCTGCGCGGAACTGTCACTCTCGCTCTCGCCAACGGGCTCTATCTCGTGCTGCTCCTACTGGGCGGAATGATCATTCCGTTTAGCGAAATGCCGGGATTCCTCGGCACAATCGGCAAAGCCCTCCCGTCCGGAGCACTGAGCCAAGTCTTGCAATCGGCCTTGCGCGATGGAGCCGGCCCCGCCGGATCGGCATGGATTGTGCTTGCGATCTGGGCCGTACTTGCGCCGCTCGCCGCAGTGAAATTATTCCGCTGGGAATAACTCCGACGGTGGCACGGTCCGCGGAGCGTTGACCGGCGAACCATCGAGTCCACCTCGCTCCCCGTCTTCCCATTCGAGGATCTCGCGTTCGGACAGAAAGAGGCCTTCACGATCGGCAGCCTGGTGACGAGCTGCCCAGCGGAAGAAGAGCACGCCGATAATGGCCCACAGATATGCCGCCTCAAGAACTTTCATGATGAGTCCTGCTGCGGCTTGATCATCCATCACGCTGATACCCCACAACCGAACAGGCTGGTCATAGGCGCTATAGACCGGGGTGCTCGAGAGCCATAGCCATGCCGCAGGCAACGTCGGAAGAATCGACTGCGCGAAGAGGTACACCATCTGTCCGGGAATCGACATGCGTAGTTCAGGCCAAGGTCCACAGATTGGGAGCCACATCACCAACGCGGTCACGACAAACGTCACGTGAACGGTGAAATGAAATGGACCGTTTGAGGTCGACAGATTGACGAACGGTGCCCAATGGCTGAAGAGGTTGAAGGCGTTGAATAACGAGAAGGCAAGAATCGGAGTGGCAAGCACACGAACGCCTCGCCACATGCGTCCACCAGAGGCGACAAGCAGTTCGGCCATCCAGGTCGGGCACGACAACAAGAAAAGCGGGGGAACGACAAGTGTCAGTACAAGGTGCTGAAACATGTGCCCCGAATACAAACGTTGTTCAGCAATGTCGTGGAGTGGCCACACCGACACCGCGGCCATGAACCCGATGGCCAGCCAAAAGGCAACAACCTGCCGCCGACTCACCACGGGAGTACCGGGCTGCACCACCTTGGGACCGATCACTCGGGCTACGTAGATGCCCCCGAGCACGATCGCCATTAGCAGTCCCCAAACCTCCCAATGAGGCGTGAATGAAGGGAACGCCGAGAACATGGCCGACATCCTTATCGGCCGGTCGGGCGCCGGCCTAGTTGGGCACTGCGTGGATCAGTTGTGGTGACCGTCGAACCAGATGCGGAAGGTCGACAACATTGCGAGATACACCAGCACCGCCAGAACCAGACCCATGTAGAAGATGCGGGTCAGGATCGGCTTGTCGAACTTCAGATGCATGAAGATGTACACGATGGTGAAGAACTTGATCGCCATCAGAATCATCAGAACCGGGATGAGAAGTTTGTCCGACCACACCGGAAAGTCCGGAGCGGCATAGGTGAGGACCTCGATGACCGTGAGGGCAGCGAGGAAGATCGCAGTAAGGACGTAGACCTTGTCGCGGGAATAGTCCTTGACGGCACCGTCGAGAACGGTGGTGGGCACGTCGTCATGTGAAGTGATGGACATGTGATGCTCCTCGATCAGGTCGGGATCAGGTACACGACGGCGAAGATGACGACCCAAACCACATCGACGAAGTGCCAATAGAGGCCGACGATTTCGACGGTCTCGGCCTTGTGTTCTGGAACTTTGCCTCGCAGCGACAGCAGCACGATCGAAACCAGCATGATGATGCCGACCGTGACGTGGATGCCGTGGAAGCCAGTGAGTGTGTAGAACGCCGAGCTGAAACGGCTGGTCGTGAAGCCCAGACCCTCACGGACAAAGACGGTGAACTCGTAGATCTGACCGGCGAGGAAGGTGGCACCCAAAGCGGCGGTGGCGCCGATCCACACTCGCATGCGCTGGTGTTCACCGCGTTCGATAGCGGAGACAGCCAACACCATGGTGAGTGACGACATGAGAAGCACGAATGAAGATGTCGACGTGAACGGAATGTCGAAGATTTCGTGCGGCGTCGGACCTTCAAGGGGTCGCTTGTAAAGCAGGTACGTAGTGATCAGGCCGCCGAACAGCAGGCACTCCGAGGCCAAGAAGAGCCACATGCCCAACTTGGTATTGGAGATGCCCGTGTTGGTGTCGTGCTCGATATGAGCGTTCGCCTGATGCGCATCGGCATCAGCCAACGTCGGACGAGAGGTAAGCGTCTCAGCCAACGGTCTCGACCTCCATCAAAGACTCGGCCGTCTCCGGGATCGCGGCGTCGCCACCATCGGAAACATGAGCATCGGGCCCGTGATCATCGTGAGCCAAATCGGGATCGTCCGGGGGCTCCATCACCCATCCGTAGATGGCACCCACACAGATGATTCCGCCCACAAGTGCAAGCCAAAGGGTGAAAATCATGCCGTAGGAGACAATCGGAAGACCGAAGGCCAGAACCAGCGGCCAGTAAGAGGGCGAGGGCAGATGAATCCCCTTGCCATCGGTGCGCTGCTGAGCGACCTCTGCAGTCGACGCGATGCGAACAAGATTGCCGTCCTTGGTCTCGCCGTACTTGCGGTACCAGAAGTCGTCGACGCGGGTAACGGTCGGGATCGGATCAAAGTTGTAGGCCGGCGTAGGCGACGGCACCATCCACTCGATCGTGCGGCCGTCCCACGGATCCGGTCCGACCGGCGGCAGGTTCTTGGCCTTCGCCTTGCTATAGAAGATGTTGAAGATGAACAGAGCAATGCTGCTGGCCAACGTGAAGGCGCCGATGGTCGCCACCTTGTTCCAGAAGTCGAAGCCGTAGCCCGGATCGTAGGTATAGATACGCCGGCTCATGCCCTGAAGCCCGAGCACGTGCATCGGTGCGAACGTGAGGTTGAAGCCCAGGAGCATCAGCCAGAAGTTTGCTTTGCCCAGACTCTCATTGAGCATGTAGCCGAATGCCTTCGACCAGTAGAAGTAGAACGCACCCATGAACCCGAAGAACGCGCCACCGAAGAGCACGTAATGGAAGTGGGCGACGATGAAGTAGGTGTCGGTCTGCTGAGAATCCATCGGGGCGACCGAATGCATCACGCCGGAAAGACCACCGATCGTGAACATTGTGACAAGGCCGATGGAAAACAGCATCGGCGCGGAGAAGCGCAACTTGCCGCCCCACATCGTGGCCGTCCAGTTAAGAATTTTCACGCCCGTGGGCACCGCAATGAACATCGTGGTGAGCGAGAACGCCGTGACCGAGATCGGACCGATGCCCGAGACGAACATGTGATGGGCCCACACGCCCCAGCCCATGAAGCCGATGGCGATACCCGAGAACACGATGAAGGGGTAACCGAAGATCGGCTTACGGGCAAAGGTAGGCAGGATCTCGGAAACCAAACCAAACGCCGGAAGGATCATCAGGTACACCTCGGGGTGACCAAAGATCCAGAACAGATGCTCCCACAAAAGCGGATTGGCGCCCTTGGCCACGTTAAAGAAGTTGGCGTGGAACGTTCGATCAAGCATCAGCAGAATCTGAGCTGACGTAAGGACGGGGATCGCGAACAGCAACAAGAACTGCGAGACCAACGCCATCCACGTGAAGATCGGCATGCGCATGAGGGTCATGCCTGGTGCCCGCATATTGAGCACCGTCACGATGAGGTTCACTGCACCAGTAAGTGACGCGATACCCGTGATGATGAGGCCAAGGTTCCAGAAATCAATGCCGTGCGTTGGCGAGAAGATGACACCGCTATTCGGGGCGTACATGAACCAACCGCCGTCAGCCCCACCACCCATAAGCCAACTGGAGTTGATGAAGAGACCTCCGAAGAGAAACGCCCAGAAGCTGAAGGCATTGATACGCGGGAACGCAACGTCACGCGCGCCGATCTGCAACGGGATGAGATAGTTGGCGAATGCAGCACCGATAGGCATAACGACGAGGAAGACCATCGTCGTTCCGTGCATTGTGTACACCTGATTGTAGAGATTGGCGCTAAGCAACGTGCCCCGAGGCGCCCACAACTGCATACGAATGAGGAGTGCTTCCGCGCCACCGATGATGAGGAAGAAGATCGCGGCAGCGCCGTACATGATGCCGATCTTCTTGTGATCGACGGTGGTGAACCATGACCGCACGCCGGTTTCAGCGGTTGGGCGCGTGAACACACCAGTTGGGGTGTAGCCCTCGTCGGTTCCACCTGACGGCAGGGCGAGTGGACGATCTTCAGTAAGTGCCATGACCAACTCCAAGGAGTGCGGTGCGGGTAATCATCATGTTGCTCAGTTCAACGTCTCGAGGAATGCGACCAACTGGTCGATCTGCTCTTCGGTGAGATTCAGGTTCGGCATTCCGCGGCCACCCTGCGGGTACATCGGCTTCATCGCGGGCGCATTACGCAGCCATGCTTCGAGTGTGACTCGGTTGACATTGGCTGTGTCGACCTTGCCGCCTGCGAGCGCAGAACCCGGATCGCCAGCAGCAGCGACATCACTCATCGGAAGGGGCTGACCATCGGCACCAACCGGTTCGTAGAGGTTGAAGATCGAACCAGCGAAAGTGCCGCGGGTCATGAGATGGGTGAGGTTCGGTGCCACGCCAGAGACCAACGGGGGCGGCGTTTCCTTCATCTTGAGATCATTAATGCCATTGATGACATGGCACTGGGCACACAACGCCTGCCACACCTTCTTGCCCTCGGCGGCAACCGGATCGCTGGGTTCTCCGCCGCGAGTGGTGAGCTGATTCTTCACCCATGCCTCGTAGTCACCCGAGGGCACGGCTCGAACGAGCATCCGCATGTTGGCGTGGGAAAGACCGCAGAACTCGGTGCATTGACCACGGTAAATACCCGGCTCATCGGCCTGCAGTTTGAGTGGACTGCGCAGACCCGGAACTGCATCTTTCTTGCCGTTCAGACCGGGGATCCAGAACGAGTGGATGACATCGTTCGATGTCGTTGTGACCTGAATGGGTCGGCCTGCAGGAACCACCATCTCGGTTGCGGTGGTGATGTCGCCAGGACCGTTGAAGTCGCCGTCACCATTGATGTCGTACTTGTATTGCCACCACCATTGCTGACCCGCGACCTGCACATTGATTGAGTTCGGCGCCTCGCGGTTGAGGTTGATGATGGTCATGACGGTGCCAACGGCAATACCAGCGAGGATCAGCGCCGGGAGGATCGTCCAACCGATTTCAAGCGGAGTCTTGCCGTGGACCTGAGCAGGGAACTCCTCGGGGTCAGTGCCTTTGCGCTCGCGATATCGCCAGGTGATGAAGAGAATCGCACCAAGCACAAGGACAAAGACAACCGCGGCAATTGAGGTCACGGGAATGAGCAGTTGCTGAATGCTCTCGGCCGAAGGACCCTGCGGATTGAGCGACGTGAGTGGCTTGCCCGCGTTCTGGAAGGAATTGACGATCAGAGCAGCAAACAAGACCACCACAAGGGTGAACGAGAGAACCGCCAGAATGCGAACGATTTTGGGAAGGCGCTGCATTTACTCTCCTCGAGAGGCGGGGACGAACCCGCTCCGGGGCGAACAAGCCGACGACATGAGCCCTCGGCCAAGGGGACTGCTGCAGTACTGAACGGAGTGAACGAAGTGTTCACCACTCCGAGCCACACGCGCCAACCGGGGCTGAAGATCCGCCGCGGTCGAAAAGCACATCGGGGAGGACATGGTCACGATGCTCCACCTCGAATAACGATGGGCGCATCCGGGGCCACGCTGATTGCCCCTTCGGTCGCGCTGCCAGTGGAATGGTGATGCTCAATGTCCCGCTCGCCAACGACCGCACCGGCGATTCCGGCAGCCACGATGGCGATTGCCGCAATGACCACCACAGCGGTGGTGACCCACCGGGCCGAGGAGGGCTTCAGGGCGAGAAGGATCGCAACGAGGAAGAAGAGCAGCGCCACGAGTCCGAACACCCAGACCGACGCCACCTTCGAAACGGCAAGGAGGACTCGGGAGAGGCCGATGGCGACAAGGGCAATGCTCAGAAGAGAGATGACCGGGACGCGGAAAGGGTCAATGAAGCGGTGGTAGAGCTCAGCATTGGTCTCATCGTCGCCAGTGGCCCGCTCGGCCCATGTACGAAGGGTCCAGGTGAACGCAACCACGACTAGCACGCCGATGGCCGCATAGATCAGTCCATTGCTTTCGGTGGCGGCACCAATCAGGAGCAGGACGAACGCCAGCGCGCCGAGCGAAGGCAAATAATTCACACCGGCCGGCGCACGAGTCAGGGGTACCGACTCGGTATGGACGACCTGTGCCTCGGCCTCGGGATCGGCATCACGGAACGCGATGAGAAGACCGGCAAGACCAGCAGCGGCGGCGGCGAGTCCGACGAAGAAGGCGTAGGCGAAATGGTTACCAATACCGCCCTTCCAACCAAGGGAGAGCGGTCCGATCACACGGTCCATCAATGACTGGGTCTCGCTGGTGAAGCCAACGACGAACGCAGCGATCAGCGAAAAGATCGCCAGACCGGCGAAGAACCGAAACGCTGTAGTGAACATCCGCGAGGAAAGCATGACGGCCTACTTGGTGACGTAGATGGAGATCCAGATCAGGGCATAAACGGCAACCATCGCGTACCAATACAGGGCCGCGGCAGTGATGCCATCGTGTTGGCGGGCAGTGAACTGACCACCGAGGGCCCGAAGGGCCATAAGCGCGACAAACAACATCGCCACCACCAGCATCACAATGTGTGCGCCGGTGATTGTGTAGATGAGAACACCCTGAAGACCTGAAGCGATGTCGAGCTTCATGAGGGTCCAGAGATAGGTCGTCATGATGATCGTGGCGACGCCCAGCATGAGGGTGAGCCCGAGTGCCAGATAGGCGTTGACCCGGTCGTTCTTCGCAATGGCAGCGACAGCCCATTGCATGGTGACGACCGACATGATCAGCGTGATGAACATCGTGTTCGGCTGCTGAAGCGGGATCTTCGAGCCCTCAGGCAACCACTTGGCACCGGCATTGATGATGTCGACGCGAGCCGCGAGGTAGATCCCGATCAGGCCGATGAAGACCATGAACGATGCGGCCGCAGCGAAGGCGGCACCGACGACGAGCACGCGGGGGCGCTGGACAGGAGGGGCCGGGGGAAGGACGTGGGCGGTCATGCTCAGGCCTCCTCGTCGAGCAGGGGCTCGGGGGAACGGACAACGGCGAGATCAGCGAAATTCCCGGTGGGGGGCGGTGAAGCGCAGGCCCATTCGAGAGTCTGACCAGTGCCCCAGGGATTGGCTCCGGCTTCGGGGGCACTCTTATGAGCACCACTGAGCAGTCCGAGGATCACAAGCAGCGAACCCAGGGCAAGAAGCACTGAGCCAGCCACCGACACCACGAGAAGTGCGTCATAGGCATCGGCCAGACCATTGAATCGAGTGGTGAAACCAAGAACGCAGAGCGAAAGGCCACCGAGGGCACCACCGCCGAGGAGAACAAGCACATTGAGTTTGCCGATGGCATCGACGCACAGGCCACCAGTCATCTTCGGGCCCCAGTAGCCAATACCGGCAGCGCCAGCGGCGAGGGCCGCGCCGAGCACGAGGATGAACTGGCCATTGGCAAAGGCGTTCGTGCTTCGGAGTTCAAGTGGCGTAATTGCCAAGAGAGCTCCGGCGACCACTCCGAGAAGGGTGAGCAGCAGCGAGATAACGGCAAGGCCGAGTGGGCTCTTGAGTGAGGGCTTCCCCGACTTCATCGCTGTCGCAACTCCACCAAGCAGAAGAAGGATTGGGAGCACCGCTACCACGCTCATGGCCTGCCAGAGGAGATCGTCGGCGAAGTTTGGATACATCGCGTTCTGGGCCCATGCACCAACGCTCAGCACACCGAACGCACCTACTGCGAACAGCAACACATTGCGATGAGCGAGGCGAGCACCGGTGAGGGTGGCGACGATGTCGGCAACGATTCCGAGACCAGGAACCAAGAAGGCATAGATCTGCGGTTCATGAGCCAACCACGACACCTGACCGAACTGAAGGCTGGCCTCGCCGAACACAGTGGCTCCGCCATAACGGAGGTCAACCCATATGAGGAGCAGATTGGCGAGCATCACCGGGAGGGTGAGCATCCAGATGGCACCGCCAACGAGCATCGAGAAGGTGAACATTGGGACCCGATCGAGGGTCATGCCCGGCGTGCGCAGCGTGATCGCAGTGGTGAGGGCACACACCGTGCCCAACAGCAACGCCACGATGATGCCACCGAGCGAAAGAACCGTGAGGCTCACCGACTTCGTGCGATCTCCGCCGAAACCACCGTCGATGAACGAGGCGACGATGAAGACCCCGGAACCCAGCAGCCATGTCCACATGGCGGCGGCAGCGGCACGAGGGAACGCCACGGTGCTTGCTCCGACCTGCAGCGGAACGATGTAGGTCGCCAAACCGAGGAAGAGCGGGACGATAACCAGAAGGATCAGTCCTACCTGAGAGGTCTGACCCAGTTGTCGAGCGGCCATGGAACTCAAGAAGGTTCCGGACCCGATCTCGTGCGCGGAGGAAAGTGCAGTGGCAACCCAACCAGCGACGCCGAAGATCAGAGCGGCCAGCACATAAAACGTGCCAACGGCCTTGTGATCACCGGATCCGAAGATGGTGAGGGGGCTGGGAACGACGGAGGGGGCGACCGCACGTGCGTCGGTACCGGTCTCCGGTCGGGTGTCGGTTAGAGCCATGTTCTGTTGGGACCTCGTACGAGCGGGAACACTCGGGCCGGCATGGGCCGGTCTCGACCGAAAGGGGAACCCTCCGGATCAAGGGCGGGACAGTTCTCACCCTACACATGCCCGGATGCCCGATCGAAACCCATCGGTGGGTTTCTTCGCACAGCAGGCAACGAGCGAGCGGGCTCGGTCTCAGAGCCCCGAGCGCACCAGTTCGTCGAGGGCCATTCCGGCGAACAAGAGAGTCACCCAGGTGATCGAGAAGGTGAACAACCGCATCGCCCTCGCCGTGGTCGGATCGCGCAGCAATTGCACGGATAAATAGGTGAAGAACCCACCCAGACCGAAGGCCAGGACCCCATAGATCCAACCCATTCCCCCGACCGGAATGAACGCAAGGGTGAGAGCCCACACAATGAGCGTGTACACGAGAATCCTGACGGCGGTCTCGTGTCGGGAGACCACCGACGGGAGCATGGGGACATCGGCCGCCGTGTAGTCCTCCTCGTACCGGATCGCCAGCGCCCAGAAATGGGGAGGTGTCCAGAAGAAGATGATCGCAAAGAGCAGAACCGGGGTCCACGCCAACGAATCGGTTACCGCCGACCACCCGATGAGCACCGGTGCGGCGCCGGCAGCCCCACCAATGACGATGTTGCTGGTCGAGGTGCGTTTCAGCCAGAGGGTGTAGACGAACACATAGAAGAGGCAGGCGGCGACCGCAAGCACGGCACTCAGCAGATTGACGAAGACCCAAAGCCAGACAAACGCCACCGCTTCAAGGCCAACAGCAAAGATCAGCGCGTTCCGAGGTTGGATCAACCCAGTAACAAGGGGCCTATTGCGGGTCCGTCGCATCAGCGCGTCGATGTCGCGATCGACATACATGTTGATGGCGTTCGCTCCACCGGCCGCGCCAGTGCCACCCACGACCGTCGCCACCATCAGCCACCACGAAGGCAAACCACGCTCGGCCACGATCATCGTGGGCACGGTCGTGATGAGCAGAAGCTCAATGATCCGCGGTTTTGTGAGGGCGACATACCCTCGCAGACGGGCCGCGAGAGGGGGTTGCGCGACCGATTCCATCGCCCTTGATGCTAGGGCGAGAGATCCGGAAGCCGACAATCGGGGCGCCGGAACCACCACGAGCGGGCAACGCGATCGACGAACCGGCTTCTGAGGTTGGGGAACTCTGCGTCGACTCCCGTACGATCCTCGGTGTGCGGCTGCCTCGACTCTCCCCGCGGGCCTACCGGCGCATCACCCTCGTGGCCCTGCTTGCCCAGGTGTTCATCACCGTCAGTGGCGCTGCTGTTCGACTGACCGGCTCGGGACTCGGATGCTCCGATTGGCCAACCTGCGAAGAAAACCGGCTTGTCGCGCCCTTCGAGTATCACGCCATGATCGAGTTCATTAATCGGACGGTGACCGGATTCGTATCGATTGCGGTGATTCTTGCTGTGCTCGGGTCGTTGCTCCGCAGCCCGCGCCGACGGGACCTGACCTGGTTGTCACTCGGGCTGGTCGGTGGGGTCATCGGTCAGATCGTCCTTGGCGGCCTCACCGTGCTGTTCGAATTGCATCCCCCATTCGTGATCGCCCATTTCTTGGTGTCAATGGTGCTGATCTGGAACGCGTACGTCCTGCACGAACGCTCAAGATTCGCCGAAGCTCCCGCGCTACCGGTGGTTCCGAAGAACGTTCGGATACTTGGGCGACTCCTCGTCATCGTCGCGGCGGTCACGATCTTCACGGGAACAATCGTCACCGGCACCGGTCCACATGGTGGCGACGAAAACGTCGAACGCCTTTCCTTCGATATCACCGCCGTTGCTCGTGTGCACAGCACAGCGGTTTGGATCTTCCTCGCGCTGACGATTGGGATTTTGGTGGTACTCAGAAGAACGGGTGCTCCCACCGCCGTCGATCGACGGGCGAAGTTCCTCGTTGCCGCGATCCTGATTCAGGGCACCATCGGTTATGTGCAGTACTTCACCAACGTTCCACCCGGACTTGTGCTCGTGCATATCCTCGGCAGCGCGGTGGTGTGGATTGCAGTGCTGTCGTTTGATCTCTCGTTCATCGCACGACCCATCGAGGTCGATCAGCGCGGTGCGCTCGTCACCAGCTCATGACCGAACCGTTCGCATCGGATGTCGCTCCGGTAGAGATCGACGAACCAACGATCGATACGACATCGTTGGTCGATCGTCCGTGGATCGTTCTCGTCTGGAACGATCCGATCAACCTCATGTCCTACGTGACCTACGTCCTTCAGAAGGTCTTTGGCTATAGCCACGAGAAGGCCGAGTCGATGATGCTTGACGTGCATGAGAAGGGTCGTGCTGTTGTGTCGAGCGGTTCCAAGGAGAAGGCGGAACTCGATGTCTTCCGTCTGCACGAACATGGCCTGTGGGCCACGATGCAGCAGGACTGAAATGGCATTCGGATTCAAGCGCCCCATCCAGAGAAAAGGTCCTGACCGTTTCATCATCAATCTGCGCGGAGATCTGCGCGATGTCATCGCCGCCGTGTGTGACGACCTGCTCGCCGCACTCGACGATGAAGATGCAACCCATCACGACCCGATGCTCCGCCGTGTCTTTCCCGTGGCCCACGTTTCCGATGAAGCGGTGAACGACGCCTACCGCGACCTCGTCCACAGCGATCTACTCCGGACCCGCCGTGAGGCGCTCGAGCGGGTTTCGGCAACTGCTCAGGATTCCGAACTCGATCGGGCGACGCTCGAAACCTGGATGATCGGCTTGAACACGGTTCGGCTCGTCCTCGGGACTCGACTCGATGTGAGCGAGGACGGATCTCCCCAGCTCGAGCCCGATGATCCAGAACTCCCTGCATGGGCCCTTTATGAATTCCTCGGCGCACTCGTGGGAATGGTGGTCGACGCTCTCGCTCGAACCTCCTGACCAGCCCGGGGACCAGCATTGGGGGCCACGCTGAGGGTGCTGCTATGGTCTGCAGGCCCTAGCGGCGCAAGAGCCCCCATCGTCCAGCGGCCTAGGACGCCTGCCTTTCACGCAGGTAACACGGGTTCGAATCCCGTTGGGGGTACGCAGCAGTTTCTGGTCCCGTGGTGCAGTTTGGAGTGCACGCCGGCCTGTCAAGCCGGAGGTCGCGGGTTCAAATCCCGTCGGGACCGCCAACTGCCGCACCGGTTCGCCGGGGCGTCAGGGACGGAGACTCTGTCTCCATGGTCGGGTAGCTCAGTTGGCAGAGCGGCCGCCTGAAAAGCGGTAGGTCACCGGATCGACGCCGGTCCCGACCACAGTGAAAAGGCCCGGGCTCTGAGCCCGGGCCTTTGACATTTCGGCGAGAGACGCTGCATCAGCGAGGGGGCTGCACGGCGAGGAACGACCAGATTGCCCGGCTCGAGTCGAACCCCTGATAGGGAACGCCAACCAAAGATGTGGCCCCCGGGTTCACTCCGCTGTGTCCCATCCAGGCGTGCGAGGCTCCCGCAACAGTCACGAATTGAACGGCGCGAGATTCAGAACACCCCGACCACGTACGAGCAATGACATCAGGATTCGTTGGATCTCGTTGGTTTACCGGACCCTGAGTGCACCCATTCGTCAGTGCGAACGCTTTCGGTGCTTCTTGCGGGGAGGGAAACTCGACACCCGATACACCCGATCCCTTGCCACCGTTGATCGGGATATTCGTATCGGCCAAGCCGTGAATATGAAAAACGCTCACCGGTTTGGCCGGCGTGCACAGAACCCCAAGAACGCCCGCCTGCACTCCGATTGCCGAGATTCGATCGCTGAGTTCGCAGGCCAAGCGGTACGCGAGGATTGCTCCATTCGAATGACCAGTCGCCGACACTCGACGCAGATCAATCGGAAGCGTTGTCGAAAGAACGTCGATCACCTTCGAAATGAATCCAACATCGTCAACCTTCTGTGCGGCGGCGGGACCGCAGCACATACCGCCATTCCACGTGAGCAACTTGCGGCTGTCGGCCTGTGCATTGGTGCCATCGGGGTAGACAACGATGAACTGATTCGCTTCAGCTAATCCATCGAAGCCACTGTTACTTTCGAATTGTTCGGACCAACCCAGTCCACCGTGCAGCGCGATAAGCAAGGGAACGTTCTTACCGGGTACGAGCGAGGCTGGAACAAAGGTTCGGTACCGACGGACCCGTCCGTCGGCCGTCGTAAGAGTTGCTTCCGAAGTGGTTCCTAGCGGCTCAACCTCCGCCCTCGCATTCGCATATGGCTCGTAGACAGTAGTCATCTCAGTTGTGGTGGTTGTTGAGGGTATTGACGAAGTTGTTGGAGCATTTTGCGAGGAGGAACCTTGGGAACAGCCAAGTAAAAACGCAGCGAAGAGAGCGACGACGAGCGCCGATCGAGCACCCCGTGTCACCGAGCGAATGCGTCCTTCAGGGCCGCAGCGACCTGGTCCTGAGCCTCGGCTGCGACGTCGAGCCCCGCATCCATCGAGAAGAAACCATGGAACATGCCCTCGTACTCAACGTGATCAACATCAACACCCGCCTCCGCCAATTTCGCTGCATAGGCATTGCCCTGATCGCGAAGAGGATCAAAGCCAGCAGTCACGACAACTGCCGGTGGTGCATCAGTGAGATCGGCCAAGATCGGTGAGTAACGCGGATCGCTGAAGTCCTCGACGGTCACGGTGTAGTGATCGTGGAACCAATCCATGGCATTGCGAGTGAGCAAATAGCCCTCGGCATTCTCTGTCATTGACGGACGATCACATGCGCCGTCAGTAACCGGGTAGATCAATGCCTGTTGGATAACTTCCACGTGTTCGTGATCCCGCGAAATGTTGGCAACCACTGCGGCGAGGTTGCCGCCCGCGCTGTCACCAGCAACCGCAAGACGCGATGCATCAACGTTCAGTTCGTCGCCGTGCGTTGCCACCCATTCGGTGGCGGCCCATGCATCATCGATCGCGGCAGGAAACTTTGCTTCGGGAGCCAGGCGATAGTCGACGGCAACGACGACACACTCGGCTTTCGCTGCGATCACTCGGCAGCAATGGTCATGAGACTCGAGATCGCCTATGACCCACCCGCCACCGTGGAAGAACACCGTGACCGGAAGCCCGGCGGCAGCGCTGGGTCGATAGATACGCACTGGGATCTCGCCCGCCGGGCCTGGGATTGTTCGATCCGAGATGCTCGCCAACTCGATCGGACTCGGCATTGTCGTGAGTCCCATACCCGAACGAAGTTCCTCGGGAGTCTTCCCCTCGAACGTAAAGCCAGAATCGGCCATGAGATCGAGAATGAACCTTGCTTGCGGATCGAGTGCCACGAGAGTCCCCTTTGACGAGATGTGCGCCTCAACTGTGGCACATCGGGCTCGATCGTTTCCCAAGAACCGTGCGAATCCTGCCCCTCGCAGGAGAGTGAGCCGTTAACGACCGAGCCGGCCGTTAGAGACCCAACGCAGCAGGCACATCGGCATGATCGTCGATCACGATGTCGCCCTCGGGGCCGTGATCGGGATCGTCATCGGTGACACCTCGATAGCGCAATGACAACATCCCCATCCCCTTTGCGCCGGCAATATCGGTACGTCGAAGATCGCCGATATGTGCCGCCCGATTCGGATCGATGCCACCGAGACCAGCGAGGGCATGTTCGAAAATCGCGGCATGCGGCTTGTAGACCCCGACCTCGTCGGAAAACGACCAGTGGTCGAACATTGAGAGGATGCCATGACCTTCGAGATAGTCACGCAGCACCGTCGATGGCGTAAGCCCAACATCGCAGACGATCCCGACGCGCAATCCGGCATCTTTCAAGGTCTGCAATGTGGGGACAAGGTTGTCGGTGAGATCAAGTTGCATTGTCCGTGGCGCCGAGAGGTAGGCATCGATCACTCGAACACGCACCTGCTCGTCATCGGTGTGGCCGAGGACATCAAGCACGGTTTCTGCTGCGTGATGGCCCGTGAACTGCTCGCCGTCTCCCCACGAGGAATCAAAACGCTTCCACGCCTCATCGAACGCGGCATCGATGTCGTCGTGATCGACAGGAAGTCCGCAGGAGGAAAGAACTTCAGCGATAGCTAGTCGCCGCTGAAGTCGGGTGGCGGGGGTGTCCGCCCGAACGAGCGTGTCCCAGAAATCGAACGTGATCGCGTCGAACCGCGACACCTTGTTCAATGCTTTCTGATGACGCCGTCGCGGATCGCTGCTTCGGCAGCGGCAGCGGCGACGAGCGGAGCGATTCGCTTATCGAAGACCGAGGGAATGATGTGACCGGGCGAGAGTTCCTCGGGACTGACCGCCGACGCGATCGCGTGTGCAGCAGCCAACTTCATGTTTTCGGTGATCTGCGTGGCCCCACAATCGAGAGCGCCGCGGAAGATTCCCGGGAAGGCAAGGACGTTGTTGATCTGATTCGGGAAATCGCTTCGGCCTGTCGCCATGACGGCGACAACTCCCTCGGCCTCCTCCGGACGAATTTCAGGATCAGGGTTCGCCATAGCGAACACGATGGGGTCCTTCGCCATCGAGATGACGTCGTTCCGATTGATCAAATTGGGGCCACTCACGCCGATGAATACGTCGGAGCCAGGCATGATGTCGGCGAGCGATCCCTTGCGACCTTCGGGGTTCGTGTTCTCAGAGAACCACAGCTTCGCAACGTTCAAGTTTCCACGACCGTTGTAGACCGCCCCTTCGCGGTCAACGCCGATGATGTTGCGAACGCCATCATTCATGAGGATCTTGGAAATCGCCACACCCGCCGCACCGACGCCGGCGATGACGATCGTGAGATCTTCCATCTTCTTGTCGACAATTTTCAGCGCGTTCATAAGCGCTGCGAGCGTGACGACTGCAGTGCCGTGCTGATCGTCATGAAAGACGGGGATATCGATCAATTCTTTGAGTCGATCCTCGATTTCGAAGCACGCCGGTGCCGCGATGTCCTCAAGATTGATGCCACCGAATGACGGGGCGATGTTCACAACGGTGCGAATGATCTCTTCAGGATCTTTGGTGTCGAGACAAATGGGAAATCCATCGACGCCGGCGAACTCCTTGAACAGAAGCGCCTTGCCCTCCATGACAGGCATGGCACCGAGTGGGCCGATGTCGCCCAGACCGAGCACCGCTGTTCCATCGCTCACGATGGCAACGGTGTTCTTACGAATAGTGAGTTCGTGCGACAACTTCGGATCGTTCGCGATCGCCGTACACACGCGAGCGACGCCCGGGGTGTAGGCCATCGACAGATCATCACGATCGTTGACGGCGATTCGACTGATCACATGCACCTTGCCCCCGGCGTGCAGGGCAAACGTGCGGTCCTCCCAATCGAGGAGTTCGATGTCGGAAATTTCACGAACCGCGTCGATCACCTGCTGCTGATGCGCTTCGCTCGAACAGTTCACGACAAGTTCTTCGTCGAGCGATTCTTTTTTCGCCTCGAATCCCTCGAGAGAAAAGATGTTTCCTCCGACCGAGCCGATGGCGGTCGTGAGCCGTCCGAGGGCACCGGGTTCGTTCCCCAGTCGGACGCGGAGACGGATGCTGAATGCTGCGGTCGTTGTGTCAGCCATAGGGCGGAGACGCTACCCGTCAGGCCGAGGCCTCCCCCAAGTCGAGGTATCAGCGGCCTGAAGCAGCCGGAATCCGGTGCTCAGGCGCCTTCGTAGTCGAAGCCCAGTTCCGGGGCGGTAACAAGGGCCCTGAACTCAAGACCCTCGGCTTCGGCCATCGCCCGACAGGTGCCACCGCGATCGACGACCACGAGCACCATCACTGGCTCTGCGCCCAGTTCCCGGGCGACGTGGACCGCTTCCATGGGAGACAGGCCACGGGTGACAGTGTCTTCGGTAATGACAACCTTGTCTCCTGGTTCGAGCGGGCCCGCCAACCGACCAGCAACACCGTGGTCCTTGGCTTCCTTGCGGATGGTGAACGACTTGAGCGATCGGCCCCGGGTGGCGGCAATCGCAGCAATGCCGTAGGCGACCGGATCAGCTCCAACCGTAAGGCCACCGATGGCAGTGATGTCCGGGGGGATGAGTTCGAGAGCGAGGTCAGCCATGAGCAGCAATCCCTCGGGCCGGCAGGCGGTCTGCTTCGAATCGATGAACCACGAACTCTTCCGGCCCGACTTCAAAGTGAAATCACCGGTGCGCACCGAATGGGCGAGGAGATGATCGATGAGTTGCTGCTTTGCGCTTGGAGTGCTCACAGTCACGAACCTACCGGCCTGAAGAGATCAGAGGGTCGCAATCAGACGAATGAGTGATCGAGTGATGCGGCGCGAAGTGACACAGATCAAACGATGCGGACAGTGCCGTCACCCTCGATGATCTGACCGATCACGTTCGCTCGATGTCCGGCGGCGCGGGCGACGTCGAGGGACTTGAAAACATCGGCCTCGGGCACCACCACAATCATTCCCACGCCCATGTTGAATACACGGGCCATTTCGTCGTCAGTCACCGAACCGAGTCGCTGAATTTCGCCAAAGATCGGTGGAACCTCCCAGGTTCCCCAGGTGACCTCGGCGGCGGTTCCGTGCGGAAGAACTCGGTTGAGGTTTCCCGGAATGCCCCCGCCGGTGATATGAGCCACACCGCGCACGTCGACCGCGGCCTGAAGCGTCGCGATCGCCGGCGAGTAGATCACCGACGGTGCGAGAAGTTCATCGGCCAAAGTGTGATGCGCGCCGGGGTAGGCCGGGCCATCAAGCGGAAGTTGCGCGCGTTCAAGAAGAACCCGACGAGCGAGCGAAAAGCCGTTGGAACGCAGGTTCTGCGAGGGAAGTCCGATGAGTACATCGCCTGGGGTGATGGTGGCACCGGTGATGAGCGCATCGCGATCGGCGATGCCCACTGCGAAGCCAACGAGATCGAACTCTCCCGCCTCCATCGCCCCGGGATGTTCCGCCATTTCTCCACCGATGAGCGCGCAACCGGCCTGTCGACATCCGTCGGCCACACCCTCGACGAGTTGATCGATGTGATCGGGATCGAGGCGTCCGACAGCGATGTAATCAAGGAAGAACAGCGGTTCGGCTCCCTGACAAACGAGATCGTCGACACACATCGCGACAAGGTCGACACCAATAGTGGTGAAGCGACCCGTTGCTTGGGCCACAAGTGCTTTCGTGCCGACGCCGTCGGTTGAAGAGACAAGGACTGGCTTCTTGAAGCGTGCAAGGTCAAGAGCGAAGAGCCCACCAAAACCGCCAATGTCACCGATGACTTCGGGACGGAAGGTCGATCGAACATGAGACTTGATGCGATCGACGGCTTCCTCGCCGGCATCGATACTGACGCCTGCTCCGGCGTAGGTCTCGCCCGCTTCCACTTCGTCAGTCATCACGTTCGTCCGATGAGAAGGAAAGCGCATCCTGCGCCGGGAGAGCAGGAACGATCTCGACAGCCTCAGCCACAACACTGCTCGTTCGCGAAGCCGGCGACGGAAGTTCGAGGATGTGCTTACCGAGTTCGTCGGGGATCGCCACGGGATAGTTGCCGGTGAGACACGCGTCGCAGAACCCCGCGCCGACCGCACCCGTGGCCGACAACAATCGATCAAGCGTGAGATAGGAGAGCGAATCGACGTTGAGGTACTCACGGATTTCGTCGACGCTCATATTGGCGGCAAGGAGTTCACCGCGAGTTCCGGTGTCCATGCCGTAGAAGCACGGCCACTTGTAGGGCGGCGACGAAACGCGCATATGCACTTCCGCAGCACCAGCTTCACGAAGCATCGACACCATGGCCCTCGTTGTCGTGCCGCGAACGATCGAGTCATCGACCACGATGAGCCGCCGACCAGCGATGTTGTCGCGCAATGGATTCAGTTTCATGCGCACACCCAGTGCCCGCATCTCCTGATTCGGAGCGATGAACGTACGGCCGATGTATCGGTTCTTGACCAGACCCTGACCAAAAGGGATGCCCGAGCTGCGCGCGTATCCCTCGGCCGCAGGGATTCCGGATTCAGGGACACCCATCACGAGATCGGCTTCCACCGGTGCCTGTTGGGCCAGTTTCTCGCCCATTCGCACACGAGCCTGATGGACACTCTGTCCATAGAGTCGAGTATCGGGCCGGGCGAAATACACGAACTCAAAGAGACACAACTTGGGATCGACAACCGACGGTTCGAACACTCGCACCGCACGGTACCCAGTGGCATCGATGATGATCATCTCGCCTGGTTCAAGTTCGCGAACCAAATGAGCCCCAACGACATCGAGTGCAGGGCTCTCCGAGGCGAGTACCCAACCGTTGTCGAGTTTGCCGAGACAGAGCGGGCGGAAACCGTTGGGATCACGCACGCCAATGACATGGCCCTCGTCCATCGCCACCACCGAAAACGCACCCTTTAGGCGGGGAAGAATCGCCTGCATCGCACGTTCGAGTGCACGGTGATCGGAACTCTCATCGGGGTTTTTCGCCAGTTCCGAAGCGAGCAATTCCGCCATGACATCGCTGTCTGAACTCACTGTGCCCGGAAGCATCCCCAGTTCATCAGCGAGTTCTGACGTATTGACGAGGTTGCCGTTGTGGGCAATGGCAACAGTATGGGCACCAACATCTCGGTAGACCGGCTGAGCGTTGTGCCACACGCTTGAACCAGTCGTGGAATATCGCGTGTGGCCGATGGCGAGATGGCCAGTAAGCGCCGCAAGGGTTCGATCATCGAACGCGTTCGATACCAATCCGGTTTCCTTCACCACCGTGATGGTTGATCCATCGCTTACCGCCATGCCTGCGGCTTCCTGACCGCGATGCTGCAACGCATACAAACCCAGATAGGTGAGATGGGAAACCGCTTGACCCGGCGCATACACACCGAAAACCCCACACGCCTCTTTCGGGGTGTCATCGTCGGGGTTCACGCAATCAGTTTCCATGTGTCAGTCCTGCGCCGTGCCCGCACCGAGTGCGGACGGAATGTGATTGGTCCAGGCATCGACGACTGCGGAAAGCGGAAGGTCCACAAGTCCCTTTACGCTAAATCGATCACCACCGGCGACGCCGATGCGAGAAACAGGGACACCGGCCTGTGCGCAGATGTTCTCGACGACGCCCATCGATTCGGGTTCGACACAGACGATGACCCGAGAGGGACCTTCGGCAAAAAGTTCCGCAGCATCAGCCACTCGCGCGACAGAGACACCCAGACCAGACTTCGCGGCCATCTCAGCGAGAGCGACACCAAGGCCGCCGCCAGAGACATCGTGAACGCCGGCAAGTACATCGCCAGCGACGAGTTTGCGAACAACCTCGGCGACCTTCAGGTGGTGTGCGGGGTCGAGTGTCGGCAGGGTTCCGCCGCGGTGCCCACGAGCTCGGGCCCAGCGAGAACCCGAAACCTCGGGCTGGGTCACACCAATCAGCATGAGACGACCCTGCGCAACCAGCCCAACTCCGGGCGGACGACGGACGAGCGAATCGATGACACCGAGCATGCCCACCACCGGGGTGGGGTCGATGTCGGTGCCCTGAGATTCGTTATACAGACTGACGTTTCCGCCGATAACAGGGGTATCGAACGCCACACAAGCTTCGGACATGCCGTCGATGGCTTCGGATAACTGCCACATGACTTCGGGGTGTTCGGGATTGCCGAAGTTCAAACAATTCACAACTGCCAACGGACGAGCACCGACGCACGCGAGATTCAGCAGTGATTCGGCCACCGTGAGTGCGGTGCCCTGACGAGGATCAACCGCGCACCAACGATGATTTCCATCGGTGGTGAGGGCAATGCCGCGACCAGTATCGACACCGGTAGTGGGGTGCTTCAGACGAAGCACTGCTGCGTCGCCGCCCGGACCTTCAACGGTATTGAGGAACAACTGGTGGTCGTACTGCGAGAACACCCAGCGCGCATCGGCCAGAAGTTCAAGTAGTTCCGCTCCGGTATCGACCGACGCTGGCGCGGGTTCAGTGCCCATCGTGCGCGTTGCAGCATCGAACGCTGCCGGTTCGGCGATGGGACGGTTGTAGAGCGGCGCATCTTCGTGCAGCGATGCCGCGGGGATATCGCAAAGGATTTCGCCGTCGAAGCCATTGCGGATACGGAGGCGGCCGCCTTCGGGATGACCAGTAGCGGGGCCGTCGGTGACGATGCCGATAACGGAAGAACGAACTTCCCAGCGAGCACAAATTGCGAGCACCTGATCGAGATCAGTGGGCTCAACAATGGCGAGCATTCGCTCTTGACTCTCGGAGGTCATGACCTCGAACGGTTCCATGCCCGCTTCGCGACGCGGGATGGCATTGACATCAACATCCATGCCCATTCCGCCGCGGCTCGCGGTTTCACTGGTGGCGCACGCCAGGCCGGCGCCGCCGAGATCTTGAATACCAACCACAAGTCCAGCATCGAGAAGTTCGAGACAGGCTTCGATCAGGCGCTTCTCTTCGTACGGATCGCCCACCTGAACCGACGGCCGCTTCTCGGCATCGGTCTCTTCGTCAGAAAATCCCGCCGACGCGAGGACACTCACACCACCGATGCCGTCACGGCCGGTGCTTGAGCCCAGCAGCACCGCGAGATTGCCGACGCCAGTGGCCTGTCCAAGAACGAGACGCTCGGTGGGCAGAACACCGAGGCACAGCACATTGACGAGGGGATTACCCATGTAGGTGGCATCGAAAACAGTCTCGCCACCGACAGTGGGTACCCCAACCGAATTGCCATAGCCAGAAACTCCGCTGACAACTCCTTCAGCGATCCACCGGCTGCGGGGATCATCGAGGGGGCCGAATCGAAGCGGATCCATGAGCGCAATCGGTCGAGCACCCATGGTGAAGATGTCGCGCAGAATGCCCCCGACGCCCGTGGCTGCACCCTGATAGGGCTCGATCGCCGAAGGGTGGTTATGCGATTCGATGCGAATAGCTGCGGCAATACCGTCGCCAACATCGACCACACCGGCGTTTTCACCCGGGCCCACCAGCACCCACGGTGCTTCGGTAGGAAGTCGTTTGAGATGGACGCGAGAGGACTTGTACGAACAGTGCTCGGACCACATCACCGCAAACATCGCCAGTTCGAGGTGGTTTGGGTCGCGATTGAGAATCTTGCGGATGTCTTCGTATTCGGAATCGGTGAGTCCGAGTGAACGGTGAATCGCGTCAGCCATTGCGTGCAGGCTAGTGCGCTGGAACACCCCATTTACCGGGTTTCAACGCGACCATTGTCGGTTTCGCGACAGTGTGATGGACTCAACGGTCATGAGTGACCCGACCTCTGAGCCGTCCGAAGGAAAGCCGCGTATCGGGCTTCCTCCCGGGACGATGACGCCGAGCCACAAACTCGCGCTCAAAGAGGGTCGCGAGCGCGGACAAATCGTGCGCCGCTACCTGCAAGCGATCGAGTCGGCGAAACCCAAGCGCGGTCGGCCAGTCACCCCTGATGGTTTACGCAAGAGCATCGAGAAAATCGATGCGAGCCTCGCGACCGAAAAAGATCCGTTGCGCAAACTCGATTTGGTGCAATCGAAGATCAAGAAGCAGAAAGAACTCGAGGAACTCGAGTCGCCGATTGATCTCGTAGCCCTCGAAAACGAGTTCGTTGGCGTGGCCAAGGCCTACAACGACTCAAAGGAGCTCAGCCCCGAAGCGTGGCTTGAGCTCGGTGTTCCGCGCGAAGTTTTGCGGCGCGCCGGAATTCTGAACTGAAAAGTTTGGATGCTGTCGCTTAGGCAGAAAGCAACGAGCGCAGCAGCGCCAACCCGTCGGTACTGCCAAGGAGTTCGCTGGTCGAGCGTTCCGGATGCGGCATGAGCCCAACCACATTGCGACCTTCGTTGCACACACCGGCAATGTCATCGACCGAGCCGTTGGGATTCACGACATATCGCAACACAATTCGATCCTCGTCGCGAAGTTGCGCAAGCGTTTCGGCATCGCAGGTGTAGTTACCTTCAAAGTGATTGATCGGAATGCTCAGCACTGCGCCTTTGTCGGCTGCACGTGTGAGCACAGAGTTCGTGGTCTCGACCCGCAACTGCGCGGGTGCACAGAGGAACTTCAATCCCGCGTTCTTTTGCAGTGCGCCGGGAAGAAGCCCCGCTTCGGTAAGCACCTGAAAACCGTTACAAATGCCCACAACTGGGCCACCAGCGGCAGCGAACTCCGCCACCGCTGACATCACCGGCGAGAAGCGAGCGATGGCACCGGGCCGCAAGTAATCACCGTGTGCGAAACCACCAGGAACGATGACAGCGTCGACACCGTTCACCGTTGCGTCGCCGTGCCACAGAAGTTCGGGCTCGCCACCAACGAGGCGCATGGCCTCGAGCATGTCCTTCTCACAGTTCGAACCGGGGAAAACGACGACCCCGACGCGTGAACTCACGATGCAACGCCAGCCGGTTCGAGTTCAACAATCGCGTCTTCGATGACGGGATTGGTGAGAAACCGACGACATAAATCTTCGGCTTCCGAACGCGCTGCTGCTTCATCGGCTGCATCGATTTCGAATCGAATGCTCTTGCCGACACGCACACCGCTCACTCCGGCAAAACCCAGCGTGGGCATGGCTCGTTCGATGGTGGAACCTTGGGGATCAGCGATCCCAGGTCGAAGACGGACTTCGACGTGCACCGAGAAGATCATGCAACCATGCTCGCACATCGACGCTCGTGCGCGGAGCAGTCGCTACCGCGGTCGATCGTCACCCGCGCCATTCGGAAAATGATCGACCGGTGATCCGCTCATAGGCGTCGATGTACCGAGCACTTGTGGTGTCGACCACCTCGGCCGGCAGCGGTGGCGCGGGTGGCTGCTTGTTCCAATCGAGACCATCGAGGTAATCGCGCACCGGCTGCTTATCAAACGAAGGCGGCGTGCTGCCCGGTTCCCAACTTTCCGCGGCCCAGAAACGCGACGAGTCCGGGGTCAGAACCTCATCACAAAGAACGAGTTCGCCATCGATCAGGCCCAATTCGAACTTGGTATCGGCAATAAGAATGCCCCGAGCCGCAGCCCATTCGGCACCCTTTGTGTAGAGCTCAAGTGAGACCGAACGAGCCCGCTCCGCGAGGTCAGCCCCGATCAGATCGACCGCGGCCTCGAACGAGATGTTCTCGTCGTGGCCCTCGGCGGCCTTCGTGGAAGGGGTGAACACCGGCTCGGGCAATTGGGCCGATTCGAGCAGCCCCGCGGGGAGTTGCTGACCATGCATCGTCCCGTTGGCCTTGTATTCCTTCCACGCCGAACCGGTGAGATAGCCCCGAACGATGCATTCGATGGGCAGCATTTCGGCCTTACGACACAGCATGATGCGGCCCTGCCAGTCGTCGCGCTGGGCGGCAGGTGGGCAGTCATCAAGAGAGGTCGAAAGGAGATGGCTGCCAACGATGCCTTGGAACTTCTCGAACCAAAACGCCGACATGGCCGTGAGCACTCGGCCCTTGTCGGGAATCGGTTCGGCCATGACCACATCAAACGCGCTCAGACGATCGGAGGTGACCATGAGCAAGCGGTTGTCGCCAGCGTCGTAGATGTCACGAACCTTGCCGGAATAGATATGTGGAAGTGCGTCGGTCATAGCGGGTCTCCTGGAAACGGCCGGCGGCAAATCCTCAGATCAGAGGATGTCTCCCGGACGATACCCAGCCGCGGCAGGGTCTGCCGACACGAGCGCCGAAACAGTGGCGACAAATGACGCGACCTGTTCAGGCGCACGGCCTACGAAGTCGATCGGATTGGCGAGCACGCCGGCGAGTTCATCAGGGGCAAGTCCGAGTCGCGGATCAGCAGCGAGTCGTTTAATGAGGTCATTGCCCTCGGCACCGTCTTCACGAAGGCGCAATGCCGCTGCAACCGCATGTTCCTTAATGACTTCATGCGCTTGTTCGCGACCAACGCCGTTGCACACTGCAGCAACAAGCACTTTGGTCGTCGCGAGGAACGGAAGATAACGATCGAGTTCGCGTTCGATGACTGCGGGATAGGAACCAAAGTCAGCAAGCACCGTCAAGAAGGTTTCGAATAAACCATCGATGGCAAGAAACGCGTCGGGAAGCGCAACTCGGCGCACGACCGAGCAACTGACGTCGCCTTCATTCCATTGGTCGCCCGCAAGCGAGGCAACCATCGTGAGATGCCCGCGAAGAATGGCGAGCAAACCACCAATGCGTTCACAACTGCGGCTATTCATCTTGTGCGGCATGGCTGAAGAACCGACCTGGCCGGGTCGGAATCCTTCGGTTGCGAGTTCCTGACCGGCCATAAGGCGAATCGTGAGCGCAAGGTCGGCAGGACCAGCAGCCGCCTGCACGAGTGCCGAGACCACATCGAGATCGAGCGAGCGCGGATACACCTGACCAACATTGGTCAGCCACGCATCGAAACCAAGGTGCGCTGCGACACGAGATTCAAGTTGTTCAAGACGTGCGCCGTCACCATCGAACAGATCGAGCATGTCTTGCTGCGTGCCGACCGGACCCTTGATGCCGCGCATTGGGTAACGAACAAGAAGATCGTCGACTCGGTACAGCGCCTGCAACAACTCTTCACCAGCATTGGCGAATCGCTTGCCGAGCGTGGTGGCTTGGGCGGGAACGTTGTGCGAACGGCCGGTCATCACCACCGTTGCTGATTCCGCGGCGCGTTCGGCCAAACGGGCAAGCGCCGCGACCATACGGCCACGAATCACCACGAGCGAACGACGCAGTTGCAGCTGCTCGACGTTCTCGGTGAGATCACGAGACGTCATGCCCTTATGAATCTGCTCGTGACCGGCGAGGGCACAGAACTCGTCGATGCGGGCCTTCACATCATGGCGAGTGACGCGTTCACGAGCATCGATGGAATCAAGGTCGACCTGGTCGATCACACGGCGATAGGCATCGATCGCATCATCGGGCACGGCAACACCGAGATCACGTTGAGCTTCAAGAACGGCCAGCCACAGTTCTCGTTCAAGAACGATTTTCTGTTCGGGCGACCACAGTCGGACCATCTCCGCGCTCGCATACCGAGCAGCAAGAACATTGGGCACAGACGTGGACGCCATTCGGTCTCCTCAAGGGCCCAAAGCGGGCACCTCTTTAGGATACGACGACACCGAGGTGTTCTCGGTGCGATTTACAGATCAGGGATTCGCGCGGCGAGCGCGATCTTCAAGCAACTTGGCCTGAAGATCGGTGTCGGAGATTGCGAGCATCTCAACAACGAGAAGCGCTGCGTTCACCGAACCGTCGATGGCAACAGTCGCCACCGGAATACCACGAGGCATTTGCACCGTGGAATACAGCGCATCAACACCGTTAATCGCACCACCAGAAAGCGGAACTCCAACCACCGGAAGCGTGGTGTGAGCGGCAACGACACCGGCAAGGTGTGCAGCCATGCCTGCGCCACAAATGAATGCGACGTAACCGTTCTCGCGCGCAGTCGTGGCCAGCGCAGTGACTTCGGCAGGGTTGCGATGGGCTGACAACACACGAACATCGGCCTCAATACCGAATGCTTCAAGCGTGTCGGCCGCGCCTTGCATCTTGTCGCGATCATTGGGCGAACCCATAAGAACAGCAACTTTCATCAAGATCCTCCGTTAGTAGTGGCCGCAGCGGCCGAAGCTATGTCGTTGCGATGGTGCATCCCGGGCCAGGAAATTTTGCCGAGTGCTTCGTACGCAGTCTGCCGGGCTTCGGTGAGATTGGCACCCTGGCCTGTCACCGTAAGTACCCGGCCACCAGCGGTAACAAGTTGACCCTGATTGTTTGCGCCAACTCCGGCGCAAAAAACTGTCGCCCCAGCAACGGTCTCCGCATCGTCGAGACCTTCGATGACATCGCCGGTGCGAACATCGCGCGGGTACCCCTCGGCCGCGCACACAACAGTGACGGCTGCGCCGTCGTCGAACGTTGGTGCCGCGCCAAGTTGGCCAGCAGCGGCCGATGCGAGCAGTTCACCGAGATCGCTGGTGAGTCGGGGAAGAACAACCTGCGTTTCCGGATCGCCGAAACGCACGTTGTATTCGAGCATTTTCGGACCATTCGGCGTGAGCATGAGACCGGCATACAGAACCCCGCGGTAATCAATTCCGATCGAACGCAAATAGGCGAGCGTCGGAAGCACGCCATCGTTCATCACTGCATCAATCACTGATTGATCGGCAACCGGAACCGGTGAGTACGCGCCCATGCCTCCGGTGTTGGGGCCAACATCACCATCGCCAACGCGTTTGAAATCCTGTGCCGGTGCGAGTGCAACCGCGTTGGTTCCGTCGCATATGGCGAGTACTGAAACCTCGGGGCCAGTGAGACCTTCTTCGATGACGAGTGTGCGCCCGGCATCGCCGAATGCGTCTCCCGAGAGATAGTCGAGAACTGCAGCACGAGCTTCTTCAAGCGAGGTTGTGACGATCACGCCCTTGCCGGCCGCGAGTCCGTCGGTCTTTACGACATACAAACCATCAAGTGTGTCGAGAAAGTCGAATGCCGGTTCGGCTTCGGTGAACGTGCCGTGGCGTGCGGTCGGGACACCAGCGGCGACCAACACTTCTTTCATCCATGCTTTGGAGCCTTCGAGACGCGCGCCGTCAGCCCCTGGACCAAACACCAACTTGCCGGCAGCACGAAGTTCATCAGCAAGACCAGCAACCAGCGGCGCTTCGGGGCCAATGACATAGAGATCGGCGTCGATTTCGGTTGCAGGGGTAGAGACTGAATCCGGAATGCCGGGATTACCCGGCGCAACAACGACCTCGTGATGACGACGCAGCACTGTCGCAAGCGCATGCTCGCGACCACCGGAACCGACGACGCAGACCTTCATCAGCCGTTGAAGTTCAAGTACTGATCGCGCCCCGGACCAACGCCGACAAG